>CAVVZG010000064.1:0-12758 GCA_963752205.1 Bryobacterales bacterium
CGCGGAAGCGTTGAGCTGGTATCGCAAGGCGGCCGAACGCGGTTTCCCGACGGCCGAAAGCAATATCGGCGAGTTTTACGCAAACGGCTTCGGCGTCCCCAAGGACTATGGGCAGGCCATCGCCTGGTATGGCAAGGCTGCGGAAAAAGGCCTCGCGATCGCACAATTCCATCTGGGCGAGCTTTACGAGAACGGCCAGGGCGTCGCGGCGGATGTCGCGCAAGCCAAAAATTGGTATCTGAAAGCGGCCGCTCAGCGGCTTCCGCAGGCGATCGAGGCGCTGAGGCGGCTGGGCGCGACGCCGTGAGGCGCGGGATCCCAGCGGCGCGCCTGCGAGGTTTCAGGGCCACAAGTTGAACTTGGTTGAAACCAAAGCGCACGCGCACGCGTATTCACTGCAGACGATGTCGGCAACGGGGAGACGTCTCATGAATATCGCGCGCCGCGCCATTCTCGGCGTTGTTGCTTTCACCCTGCTCCCGCTGGCGGTTCCGGCCTTCGCCGCCGATTCCTGGGACGGAACCTGGACGGGTCTGTGGGGCGGCGCGGACGAAACTGCAATCACGATTGAAGGCGGCAAAGTCGTGACCTATTCGTTCAAGGGAACGACGCAGCCGGTCGAAACGGAAAGCGCCGACGGCAAACAGATCAGATTTGGAACGAAGCTCTTTTCGATCGTCCTCACGCGATCGGGCGAGACGACCGCCAAAGCGCAGTTTGTCAGCAACACAATGGGCCAAACCACGGCCGAACTGACGCGGCGATAGGCGCGCGGTCAGCGATTGCCCTCGGCCGCGATCCGGCTGTCAAGCCTCATCGTCAAGGCGCCCCCATCGCAGCTTGAAATTGACCGCGCCCGCAAGGCTGTGTCCTATGAAAGCCTGCGCGACATCGCCGCGGCGCATGGCGCCCGCCCTGACGCTTGGGACCTATTGGCTGAGCGGATGACGAACGCGAACATAACCGGCGCTTACCAGAGAGCATTTGCAGGTAGGACGCCGCTGCTTTGGCTAGCGCGGATCGGCGGATTTCTGCTTGCTGCCGTCTCGATAGGCGTGGCGATCCAAACGGTATACGTCTGTTTTGCAACTCACAATTATCTTCCGCAGGATGATGAGTGGCGCAACTTGGATATATTCCGAAGCATCGTAAACAACGGACAAATAATAAAAAATCTATTCGGCCAGCACAACGAGCATAGGATATTTTTTCCCAGACTCGTAATGTTTTCAGACTACCTCTTCTTTGATGGCAGGAACATCCTGAACCTGATCGTAATTTTTGCGATTCAGACGCTGGAGGCGATTTTGTTTCTGGTGCTGCTGTGGCGATCCCGCCCCTCAGCGGAGGGCGCCGTCGCGGTCGGCGCCATGATCGTCATGCTGTTGTTCTCGATGCGTCAGAGCGAGAATTTCGTTTGGGGCTTCCAGGTCCAGTTCGTCGGTGTGTTCGCCTGCGCATCGT
This sequence comes from Bryobacterales bacterium, assembly GCA_963752205.1. Taxonomy (GTDB): domain Bacteria; phylum Acidobacteriota; class Terriglobia; order Bryobacterales; family Bryobacteraceae; genus Palsa-187. Next base: position 1,465 of record CAVVZG010000064.1, read on the forward strand.
TGGCAATCGTCCTGTTCGTCATGAGCCTCTCGGCGAGATCGCAAGGCCGATCGTTCGCTCTTATGTCGGCCGCCTACGCGCTGACGGCGATTTCGACTTTCTCTATGGCCAACGGGCTGATGAGCGGCGTCGCGCTGATCATCATCGCCGTTTTGGCGCGCGCGCGGGCGCGCACTATCATTCTGACGACCGCGCTTACCGTTATCCTCGGCGGCCTTTTCTTGTTCGATTACCAATTCGGGGACAGTCACGCGATCGTCGGCGCGGTGCGGCGCCCTTTTCAAGTGCTCACTTTCACGGCCGCTTATCTCGGCAATTTTCTCATCTTCGATGTTGACCACGCACTATTCTTTGAAAACAAGCGGAACATCCGAACTGAATTGCAATACGCTCTATGGGCTCGTCACGCCGTCACGATTCTTACGAAGCTTGCACGTCGCCCCTTCGCTGCGCCTGACGTTTCATCCGGGAGTAGACCTAGTAGTAGAACCGATCGCGATCCAGAACTCAACCGCAAATATGACGAATATCTTCCACCCTACTTTGTTGAGGAGGTATTTTCTAAAAGCCTTGGGAATGGCAATGCGAGGACGCGCCGGAATTGATATGCATAGTTTGTCGATTGTCGGCAAAGACTACCATACTGACGAAAACGTCGTGGGTTATTACAACACGGGCGACCAGATGAACACTGGGCAAAATTGAAAACTCTAAGGGAGGATTCTGGGGCCTGCTGTTCGGGTCAGCCTTCTTCGCCATTCCCGGCCTGGGCGCCGTGCTTTAAGCAGGACCTCTCGTTGCATCGATCGTCGGAGCTTTCGGAAGGTGCCGTTGTTGTTGGCGGTTTGAGCGCAGTCGGTGCGGGACTCGTAAGCATCGGCATTCCAAAAAATCGCGTTCTGAAATACGAAATGGCACTCAAAACGGACAAATTCCTGCTGATGGTGCACAGGTTCATTAAAGGACGTCGAAAAGGCCAAAGAGATTCTTGGAAACACGCAGCCTGAAACCGGTCCGCGTCCATTCAGTTGAACTTGTCGGCGCGACCGCAAGATGGCTGTTCCAGAAAGAAGAAAAAGACAATATTGAGAGATGCTAGCGAGATAAAAGGTCTTGCGATAAGAGCCACTGATGGCGAGCTTGGAACCGCAAAGGAATTCGACTTCGACGACGATTCGTGGGCCATCCGTTACCTGACGGTGGAAACGGGTGGCTGGCTCAATGGCAAGCAAGTGCTGATTTCGCCGTACTCGATTGTTCGAACGGACTGGGACGCCAGACAAGTAGATGTGGCACTGACCAAGACGCAGGTTGAAAAAAGCCCGAGCATCAATACGCATAAGCCCGTCTTCCCGTCAGCATGAAGTTGCATATCTCGGGTGCTGCGGCTATCCCTACTATTGGAGTGGTCCTTATCTTCGGGGGTCCCACGTCTCTGTCCGTCGGTCTGGCTATACCGGGAACTGCTTCTCACGAAAACAGGACCGGCCAAAACCACGGGGAGGCAACCAAAACGCCCACCAACGGCCGCCCCAGGCACCATCATCCCCACAACGACAAAAGGGAGTATGAATTTAACGAAGAAAGTCTGCGCCGATGAAATAACGCGCGGCACTCACAGCTTCTCTTTGAACATCCGATTAACGACGGCGGGGTCCGCCTGCCCGCGGCTGTTTTTCATGACCTGCCCCACCAGAAACCCAATGACTTGCTGCTTCCCGCCCCTATACTGCTCCACTTGTTTAGGATTCGCCGCAATCACCTCATCGATGATCTTGCCGAGCGCCCCCTCGTCGCTGATGGACTCCACCCCCTCGCGCTTCACAATCACTTCGGGGCTTTCGTCCGCCACCGCCATCTTCGGGAAAATATCTTTAGCGATCTTCCCGTTGATCTTCCCCTGCGCAATCAGCGCGACCAATTCCCCCAGATGCTCAGCCGAAACCGGCGAATCCTCAATCTCCCGATTCTCCTGCTTGAGCAGCGCCGACAAATCCCCCATCACCCAGTTAGCCGCCGCCCGAGCATCCCCGCTAGCCGCTACCACTTTCTCGAAATATTCACTCATCGCCCGAGTAGCCGTCAGCACCTCAGCGTCATACTCCCGCAGCCCCAAATCCTCGATGAAGCGCCGCCGCCGCGAAGCCGGCAACTCCGGCATCTTCTCGCGAACACTCTCGCGCCAAGCGTCGCTGATCCGCAGCGGCACCAGATCTGGCTCCGGAAAATAGCGGTAATCATGCGCATGTTCTTTACTGCGCATACTGACGGTCTCGTCCGTATCCGGATTATACAGACGAGTCTCCTGCACCACCCGCCCGCCGCTCTCAATCAACGCCACCTGCCGCGCGATCTCATGATCCAGCGCCATCCGCAGAAATTTAAAACTGTTCAAGTTCTTAACTTCCGCTTTAGTCCCAAACTGCGGCGCCCCCCGCAGCCGCACGCTGACGTTAGCATCGCACCGCAAATGCCCCTTCTCCATATCGCAAGTCGAGACCTCCAGATACTGCATGACTTGCTTGATCTCAGTCAAGGTAAGCGTAAGCCTCTGCCGACGACCGCATATCCGGCTCACTAACAATCTCAATCAGCGGCGTCCCACTGCGATTCAAATCGACGTAAGTGTACTTATCCGAATCCTTAAATCCGTCATGAATACTCTTCCCCGCGTCATCTTCCATATGGACACGAGTAACCCCAATCCGCTTGCTAACGCCGTCGATGACAACATCGACAAACCCATGCTCCGCCAGCGGCTGGTCATATTGCGAGATCTGGTATCCCTTAGGCAAATCCGGATAAAAATAATTCTTCCGCGCAAAAATCGATTTCGGATTGATCGTGCAGTGCAGCGCCAGCCCCGCCTCAATCGCCAGCTCCACCGCATGACGATTCAACACCGGCAGCGCCCCCGGCAGCCCCAAACAAACCGGACAAACATGAGTATTAGGAGCCGCCCCAAACCCATTCGGACACCCACAAAAAATCTTAGTGCGCGTAGAAAGCTGGACGTGGACCTCAAGCCCAATCACAGCCTCGTACTTAGCAATCAACTCAGGCGCAGCCAGCGCCTGCAAGCCGGAAGACATATCCAAATTATAAAGCAGCCCGCCTACTGAGTTGGGTCTGAATCCGATGAAAAGGCGTTAGAAGCGGTGCGAAACTCGCAGTCTATCGAAACACTCCACTCGATCGGCTTGCGATCCTTATTATTGTCCTGGCGGCTCAGCTATCTTGAGGAGCTTCTGGCTCGCCTGATTGAGCAGATCCTGGGCGGATTCGAGGACGCTCGCGCCGTCAATTTCCATGACCTCTACGGGCATCCCGGCATTCGCCTCCGCGTATTGGATGTCATCGAAGTAGATCTGCAAGTAGTTGAGAGGCGCTGCTCCCGGGACTCCGCCGAAGAAGGCGGCCACCGGCGTTCCGTAAAAGTAGACGTACAGAACGTTGTATTCGGCCTGTTCAGGCGTAATCGGGGCACTGCATGTGGTGAGGCATCCTTCTGCGACAGGGGACTTAGAAAAGGAGGTATTGAACTGCGCTCCGCCGAGAATCTGAAGGGAAGGGGACGTGTACGGCGCCGTGACCAAGGACACATCCTTCACGGCAGCCACACCCATATCATGCGGAGGCTGCGTCGGGTTCGCGCGCGAGGCTTCCATACCGCTCGTTTGCGTGGCCTTTGCGTTGTGCCCGCCGACGGAGGGCTCGATAAAATGAGACAGAATCAACGCCTGGCCCCAGCAAACCATATCAGGACTGGGGCAAGCCGGACCGAAGGGGTAGGGAATCGTGTAGTCCACGCCGGGAGTGAAGTTGGGAAGTCCATCGCCGGTCGCGACAGTTAAAGTCAAGCCGCTGAAAAGCTGCCCGAACATATCGATCGCCATGTTCCAGTCATCGACGAACACCTGATCGGAGTTCGCGGGCAGCGGCGGAGATTGAAACGCAAACAGCAAATTCCACATGTCGTTGGGCGCAATAGTGACGGCTCCAAACGTTTGGCCGGGGGCGGTCGAGTTGCTGGGCAAGATGATCTCGGCTGATGCGGCCGTGGGACCGGCGACGGAGATGGAAACCAGCGCGGGGCTCCAGCCATAGCGCCCCGCGAGCGCCGTCAGAAAATTCCTCCAGGCGCCCTGGTACACGGGATTCCACGGCAGCGGAAGGTCGTTGTGATCTTGTTGCTCCTTGAAACCAGCGAAAGTTGCCTTTCCGCAGTCGGCCCGGGGCGTCCCGCCGGTAAAGAGAGGATCACAAGAGGGAATCTCATCCAATAGCCATAGGGGCGATTGAAATCCCGGCTGCACGATGAGCTGAATCGTTTTGGGGGTTGCGGTCAGATGCTCAATGTCCCAAACGAAGGCCTCGAGGAAGGCCAGGTCCACGTAGGTCCAATTGTACGCATTGAGTGTGCCTGGAGGATTGGGATTGAGCGTGTCCCAATGCACCTGGAGAGCGAATCCGGAGATCGCCGGGTCGGCCAGCACCTGCCGGTAGAGACCAGCAAAATAGTTAGCTAACTGCGCAGGCGTGGTCCGGGGAGGCGTCGCGTTCGCCTGCTTGCTGATCTCCTGCTCGATATTGACCACGGCGTAAACGCCTCGCGGTCTGCGTGGGCTCTGGGCCGAGAGCGAGACAGGCACTAGAGCACTCAGCACAGTTATTACACTTGCGGCTAGCCATGTGCATCTCATAGAGTCCCCTCTTTCTAAAGAAAGTTGCAGCGGGCTAGCCTAGGACCGTGCTGTCCCGGCGTCGAAAACATCGACCATCTTACCGCAAGCCAAGAGCGTTCACGCTGAAAAATTACGTCAAACGCTAATCAAAAAGTCTCAGTACTATCAGGACTCGAAGAGTTTGTCCCCGCGAAAAATGCGTCGATAAAAGTGTATCGAACAGGCCTCACTATCCGCCCTATTGCCCCAAAAACTTCTCCAACTTCTCCGCCGTCCCCTCCGCATATTGCAAATTCTGCCGCGCCCCCTCCACGTCCCCGCTCTGCAGCGAAGCCCGCGCCTCCATCAACACATAATCCAACCGGATCGAAGCCGCCTTAATATCCCCCCGCAGCCCCAACCCCTGCCGCTCCAATCCCTGCTCGATTGACCGCACCCCCGCCTGCGCCGCCGCCGCCCGCACCGCCGCCCGGTTGATCTTATCCCTCAGCTCCTTCAACTCCGGAGAAGCCGTAGCTGCGGTAACCGGTTGTGCCGATGGTTGCGGAGGCGCCTGCTGAACCTGTTGCACCGGCACCGCCTGCGCCACCTGCTGCTGAGCCGCCGCCTGCGGAATCGGCCGGAACGGCTGCTCAGGCGCAGCCGCGGGCGCCGCAGCCGTAACCGCCTCAGGACTCGCCGGCGCCACCGGAGCCGCATCCGGAACCGCCGCCGGAGCAACTGTTACAGGAGTCGCAACAACCGCCTGCTGACCCCCCGTCACCCCCTGCGCATCCGATTTTCCCCCGCGCATCAACTTCGGTCCCTCAATCACCGCAGCCACTAACACCGCCAACGTCACAATCGACCCCAACGCCATATATAGCCCCCGCCGGCTCCGCGGTTTCGGTTCCGCAACCACCCAAGGTGCCGCAGCCGCAGCTGGCGCATTCACCGCAGTCATCGGAGCCGTAGGCGGCAAATTCTGTGGCAACGGAGGCGGCATCATAGTAGCCGTAGGCACCGCCGCCGGACTCGCCACCGGAATCGGCACCGGCGTCAGCGTCCGCGTAGCTGTCACCGCCTGCGGAAACGCATGCCCCAACGCCGCCCGAAACGCCTCCGCCGTCTGAAACCGCGCCGCCGGATCTTTCTCAATCGCCATCAAAATAATGTCGCTCAACCCCGACGGTATCCCCGGAATCACCTCGATCGGAGCCATCGGAGCCTGCCCCAAATGCGCCGACATAATCTGAAAATCGCTATCCCCTCCAAACGGCCGCCGCCCCGTCACCATCTCGTACATCGTGATGCCCAGCGAATATATATCCGACCGCCCGTCCGGATCGGCGCCCTTAATCTGTTCCGGCGACATATAAAACAAGGACCCTACCGTGCTCCCCGTCTGCGTCAGCCGCTTATCCGCCTGCACCCGCGCAATCCCGAAATCCATCAGCTTGATGTGCCCGTCCGCCGCCAGCATCAGGTTCGCCGGTTTGATATCGCGATGAATCACTCCGCGCGCATGCGCATAAGCCAGCGCATCCAGCACCTGCGCCGAATAAGCCGCAGCAGCGCTAGGTGCCAGCGGACCCCTCAGCAGAATCGTCGACAGTGATGTCCCGTCCACAAACTCCATGACCATCACCAACTGGTTGTTGATCTTCATCGCCGTATGCAGCTTGGCGATGTTCGGATGGTCCAGCGTAGCCTGTACCTTGATCTCGTTCAGAAACCGGTCCGCCAATCCCGGGTCGCCCTCCAGATTCGGCAGCAGAACCTTCATGGCCTCAATGCGGTCCGAAAGCACGTTGCGGACCTTATAAACCTGCCCCATCCCCCCGGCCCCCAGGACCTGGACGATCTCATAGTCCCCAATCCGCTCGCCGATGTTCATGATTGCCCTCCTCCGAAATTCGCTGCTCTATCAAATAATATACGCGCGAAACCCTCCGAATAGGGACAGTACCCTCAGTCCCCAGGTTTGCCAACCCGCGGCACGCAGCAACTACCAGTTTGGGGATTTAGAATACCGACCCCATTCCCCTATTCCCGTCCCCAATGACGGTTCTATCCGCCACTTTCCGCATTGCTCTTATAGGAAGGAGGTCCCTTGACACGGTAGTTTAGCCCCTACATACTGATTCCAATACCGTGCAAAGAGTAGCTGGCGCAGCGGCCTAGTGCGCCGCCCCGCCCCAGCCGAATAATCGATGGTGTGCACTTATATGGTATGGCACTCATTTAGTTGGAGGAATCTTTTGATGAAACTCGTTTCCCTCGCATCGCTTAGCCTTATGGCGATGGTACTTCTAGCGCAAGCTCCGCCCCCCGCGGCGGCTCCCAAACCGGCGCCTGCCAAGCCTGCGGCAGCCAAGCCCGCGGCGTCGTCCGTCGATTCCGTAATCCAATCCGTCAAAGCCGGCCTTTCCGAAAGCATCATCATCCGCACCATCCAACGCGAAAATAAACCCGCCAACCTTACCACAGCCGACCTGGTGAAGCTCAAGAACGCCGGCGTCTCCGAAAACATCATCAACGTCATGCTGGACCCGACCGCCGCTCCGGCCCCCGCAGCCGCAGCCGCGCCCGCCGCTGCTCCCCCGCCGCCGCCCCCTGCTCCCGAACCGGCTCCCGTAGCAGTCTCCGCGCCACCTGCCGCCGCGCCCACCGCCGCCCAGCTCCAAGCCCAAAAGAAACGCGTCATCGTCGACGAATTCGATTACTCCACCGTCAAGAGCTCGGTGCAAGCCGTCTTCAACACGCAACAGGACATCGGCAAAGGCATCCGCGCCATGCTGATCAAACGCATCGCCGACGCCAACAACTTAGTCGTCGTCGAACGCGCCAAGATCCAAAACATCATGAAGGAGCAGGATTTCAACGCCAGTAACCGCGTCAAGCAAGGCAGCGGCGCCCGCGTAGGCAATATCTCCGGAGCCGACGCCATGCTCTCCGGCGACATTGTGGTCTTCGGCCGCGACGACAAGAAGCGCAGCGTCAAAGGCGGCGGCCTCTTCGGCAGCGTCATCGGCGGCATCGCCGCCAGCAAGAACGAAGACAAAGCCGTTGTCGTCATCGATTACCGCCTGATCGACGCCGAAACCTCCGAAATCATCGCCACCGGTGAAGCCAAAGGCGAATCCGTCCGCAAGGGCAACGCCCTCGGAGCCATCGGCGGCGCCCTCGGCAAAGGCGTGGCCGGAGTGCAAATAGACATGACCAGCTCCAACTTCGCCGAAACCATCATCGGTGAAGCCACCCAAGACTGCGTCAACAAACTAGCCGACATCTTGAAAGAACAGTCCACCAACATGAAGAAGACCGTGCGCGCGGTCGAAACCACCGTCGCCGATGTCAGCGGCAACACGCTGGTCATCGCCGCCGGCGGCAACGACGGCGTCAACGTCGGCGAAACCTTCGAGATCCACCGCATCGACCGCGAGGTCAAGGACCCCACCACCAAAGAAGTACTCGACCGCATCACCACTAAGGTTGGCGAAATGACCATCACCAGCGTGCGCGACAAAATCGCCACCGGCACGTACTCAGGAGCACCTGCGAAAGTAGGCTACCTGGCCCGCAAGAAAATATAACGAACCTTCGGAGGCTTCCATGAAATTAAGACTACTGACCGCGCTGATCGCCTGCGCTGCTCTGGCGCCCGCCCAAAAGAAAGCCATGATCGTCGATGAATTCGACTATTCGGCCGTCATGACTTCCGTGCAGGCCATCTTCGGTACGCAAATGAACATCGGCCAAGGCATCCAGGCCATGCTGGTGAAACGTGTAGCCGAAGGCGGCAAGTTCACCGTCGTCGAGCGCAAAAAAATCGCAAATGTAATGAAGGAACAGGATTTCAACGCCAGCAACCGCGTGAAACAAGGTTCCGGCGCGCGCGTCGGCCAAATCCGCGGCGCCGACCTCACGCTCGCGGGCGACATCGTAGTCTTCGGCCGCGATGACCGCAAAACCAGCGCCGGCGTAGGCGCAGGAGTCTTCGGAGCCGGCGGCGGCGCCATCGGCGGTTCCAAAGGCGAGTTCAAAGCAGTCGTCGTTCTCGACTACCGCATCATCGACGAAGAGACCAGCGAAATTGTCGGCAGTGGCGAGGCCCGCGGCGAATCCAAACGCACCAGCAAGAGTTTCGGAGCCGCCATGTTCGTCGGCGGCGTTGGCGTCGGAGGCGGCTACAGCATGACCAGCGCCAACTTCGGCGAAACCATCATCGGTGAAGCCACCATGGACGCCGTGAACAAACTAGCCCTAAACATCAACTCCGCCGACTTAACCGGCGGCGCCGACAGCCGCGAAAACGATCTCGACGCCAAAGTGGCCGACGTCAGCGGCTCCAGCATCACCATCAACGCCGGCACCGCCGCCGGCCTCCGCGTAGGCCAGACCTTCACCATCTATCACAAGGGCAAAGAAATCAAAGACCCCTCCACCGGCGAAGTTCTCGACGTCCAGACCACGCCCCTGGGAACCCTAACCATCACCCTAGTGCGCGACAAAATCTCAGTAGGCAACTACGCCGGCGGCGCCCCGCCAGTAGTAGGCGATATCGTCAGGAAGTAGCGATGAAACCGCTAGCGCTCGTACTACTAAGCGCCCTCTGCGCCCAAGCTCAGATCCCCGGCCCCCGCTGGTACCGCAGCGCCACCGGCATGCTGGGCACCCCCGCGGCCAACGCCGATTACCGTGAACTCCAGCGCATGGAACGTTACCTGACCTTCGGCGTCCCCTACTGCGGCGGATTAGCGGCCGCCCAATACGCCGCGAACATGGCCGTAGCCCGCAACATGAGTTCGTATCTAGCCACCGTAGGTACCACCGCCACTGACCCGCAAGCGCGCATGTACGCCGTCCGCCTAGCGGCAGAGTTCAACTCCTTCCCCTGCGCCTACCCCGGAAAACAATTGCCCGTAGTCACCCCGCCTCCACCCAAGCCAGGCGACCCGCCCTTCGCCCTGATGTCCCCGCCCTTAGGCAAAGTCCCCGACGCCGAGCAAGAAATGGCCGCCGACCTAACCGTTCGCTACGATACCGACGTAGCGCGTTCCGCAGCCGCCTGGACCAACGCCGAAAAATTGCGCTTGAGCTTAGTCCAACGCGGCATGACCCTAAACGCCCAGACGCAGGGAGCCGTGCTCCGCCTCCAGCCCCTCTACGACGATGCAGCCGCCGCTTTAAAAGCGCATAATTGGGACGAAGCGCTGTCGAATCTCCAAGCCGCCGAAGCCACCACCCAAAAAGTCGAGGCCACGGTAGGAAAGTAACTCGCAGCCACGAAGGAGCCAGCATGAGCCCTCGCAGCCTCTCAGCAGCAGCCCTAGCGTTCGCGTTGCTCGCAATCCCCGCGTCCGCCCAGCAGTCGAAACATCCCGACCTTCAAGGCTACTGGACCAACGCCACCTTCACCCCGCTAGAGCGCCCCGCCGAACTAGCCAACAAAGAGTTCTTCACCAAAGAGGAAGCCGCCGAGTACGACCGCAAACGCCTCGCTCGCGAAAACGCCCAGTCGAAAGAAGACATCCACTACGACAACGCCCTCTGGCAAACCGAAACCTGGGGCCGCGTAGAAAGCCGCCGTACCTCTATAGTCTTCGACCCTCCCAACGGCAAACTCCCCGAGCTAAGCGCCGAAGGAAAAATTCAGGCGGCAGCCAAAGCCGAAGCCGCCCGCCGCCGCGCCTCCGCCGACAGCGCCCAAGACCGCAGCCTAGCCGAACGCTGCATCACCTGGGGCAATGAAGGACCGCCCATGCTAGGCTCCACCTACAACGCAAATCTACAAATCGTGCAAAACGCGAACCTGCTAGTAATCGCCCACGAAATCGGCCACGCCGACCGCATGATTCCCCTAGACGGCCATCCCCATCTAGCGCCCTCGATCCACCAACTAGGCGGTGATTCAAGAGGACACTGGGAAGGCGACACCCTGGTTGTAGACAGTACCAATTTCAACGACCAAACCAATTTCCGCGGCCCCCCCGCGCAAGCCAGACAAGACATCTTCTCCGACGCGAACCTACATGTAGTGGAACGCTTCACCCTAACCTCGCCCAACACCATCATCTACCGCTTCACCGTGACCGACCCCACAGTCTGGACCAAACCCTGGTCCGGCGAGCTACTAATGAACCGCACAAAGGGCCCCATCTACGAATACGCCTGCCACGAAGGCAACTACGGCCTAGCCAACATCCTAGCCGGCGCCCGCGCCGCCGAAAAATCCACCGCGAAACCGACGACCCAAGGCTCGCGATAGGCTGGCGTTTTACGCAATGATTATTTCTCGACGCGCCCCGCCGCGTCCCCGCGACTCATCTTCCAATACCTGACGATCTCATCAAAAACTTGCTTATCGTCTGACATAGCCAATGGAAATGAAAATGTTACGCCGCTGAATAGTTTGAAATATGCCGAATTCACTACAGTGCGGCCTTCGTTTACCTTCCCCCATTCGATCGACTCCACCTCTGAGAACGTGGCTCTTTGAGGTGATCCGATTGATGGCCAATAAACTACCTCGCCTTTCGATATCACGATCTTACGGCGGCGGCCTGCGATCGCCCGGGCTAGAATGCCTAGCGGGAAAATTATCAAGATGAAAGTATTTGACTTTTG
>CAVVZG010000065.1:0-8038 GCA_963752205.1 Bryobacterales bacterium
ACACGTCTTCAACACCGGTCGAAGTAGCGGTCGACAACGCCTGCGCCGTGCCGCGAGCCTTGGTGGCGCGCGCCACCGCCAGCTCGCCATCGGTGTGAAAGGATCTCTCGCCGCCCGTGGGGCAAGTGAAGATCGGACTGTTATACGCCGCACCCCACAACTCGGTGCGCATGTCCACCTTGGTCGCATCGAACAAGCGCCGCGGGCGCAGTTGTACATGTTGAAAGCCCGCGCGATTGGCCTTGATCGTCAAGTCGTCATCGACGCCGCTCGCCATGTACGCCCAGTGGCCTTGCGGGACCTTACGCCGCGCGGCCTCCTCGAAATCCATCACATCGAGCGCGTCCTTGGGATCGCCGATGACATCGGCGGCGCGCTCGGTATCGAGGGCCACCGCGCTCACACCGCCGAGTGCCGCGATGTACGGGCTACCCGCCAGAAATTTGAGGAAAGCGCGCCGGTCGCGCAGCCGCTGCGTCGAAGAATTCATCGTCATGGCGGGTATTCTATCGCAATCGAGTGCACGGCAGAAAGCATATACTGAAGCCATGAAGTTCCGCATCATCCTAGAGTTCGACCCCGAGGCGGACAGTTTCTCGGCAACCTGCCCGGAGCTTCCCGGTTGCGCTTCCGCCGGCGACACCGAAGAAGAGGCGCGGCGCAATATCGAAGAGGCCATTCGGTTGTACCTTGCTCCTGCCGAGATTGAGCTGCCCCGCGATGCCAAGCTGCTTGAGGTAACGATTGGGTGACCGCGGAACTCCTCGCCTCACCGCGGATCAAGTGATCGCGATTTTGAAGCGCAACGGATTCAGTTTGGCCGGCCAATCGGGAAGCCATCAAAAGTGGCGCAATGCGCGCGACGGCAAACAAGTGATTGTGGCGTACCATCGAGGCCGCGTGCTTCCGCTCGGCACGATGAGGTCGATCATCGAAGGCAGCGGAATCCCAGCAGCCGAGTGGACCCGTTAAACGCGAGCGCGCCAGCGCCGCCCCAGCGCCGGGATGATCGCGCCGCCGATGTTCGCCAGATTCGCATCCGGCAGTGGAGGGCGCTCGGCGCTAGGATTGATGGCCGCGATGAACGTCTTCGAAAAGCGCCGCAGCGCCGCGAGCTTTTCGCGGAATGTGAAGCGCAGTGGACGCCCGTTGGCGCGCACCAGCAGCACCGTCACGTCGTCTTCGGATAAATTCTCCGGATAGCGTTCCGCGATTTCACGCAGCAGCGCCTCCGTCAGTTTTTGCGGCTCCATGTCGCCCAGCAGTCTGGCGATGCGCAGCACTCCCAGTTCGCCCAGCATCTCGCCGTCGGCGTCGTAGGATTCCATCAGCGCGTCGGTGTAGCTGAGGACGCAGTCGCCGGGTTCCAGCTCGACGTCGAATTGATCGTACTCGGAAATTTCCAGCAGTCCCAGCGGAATGTTGCTCGGTGCGGTCCCGGCCTTGCCTTCGTGTCCCAGGAAATCCCACTGCCGCTTGGCCGCGCGATACAGCAGCGGGCGCGGATGCCCGGCATTGCAGATGGTCATGCGGCGGCTGGGTTCGAAAAACGTGGCGACGATGGCGGTGGCAAACGTCCCGGCGCTCGACATCACGGAGAACTGCTGATTGAGCAACCGTACGAACTCCGTCTGATCCAGTCGATTGACGAAACGCCGCATCAGCGTTCGCAAATCTGCCGCGGTCGATGCCACCTTCGTCCCGTGCCCTGAGACATCGGCCAGCAGAAGGCGCGTGATGCGGCCGGTGGCGCAGCTTGACGCGTAATACACATCGCCGCCGTGCTGTGCGTTGCCGAAAGGCTTACTGTAGACCCAGGCGTCGAGGCCGCCGAATTCGACGCTCTGCGAGGTGAGCTGGCTGCCGCCCCACACTTCCATGCACTGCATGTGTTGCGGCGATGGATTCCCCATCAACGAATTATATACAGGTCAGGATCGCGTAAGCGCCAGGAACTCGTCGCGCGTGGCTTTGTTCTTGCGGAAGCTGCCCAGCATGGTGCTGGTGACGGTGCCGGAGTGCTGCTTTTCCACGCCGCGCATCATCATGCAAAAGTGCTGCGCCTCGCACAGCACGCCCACGCCGCGCGGCGAAACGGCTTCCGTGATGGCTTCGGCGATCTGCTGCGTCAGGCGCTCCTGCACTTGCAGGCGGCGCGCGAACATGTCCACCACGCGCGGAATTTTGCTCAGGCCGATCACCTTGTCCTTGGGCAGATACGCCACATGGATCTTGCCGAAGAAGGGCAGCAGGTGGTGCTCGCACAGGCTGAAGAATTCGATGTTTTTCACCACCACCATTTCATCGAAGTTCACCGTGAACAGCGCTCCGTTCACCACTTCTTGAAGATTGGTCTGGTAGCCGCTGGTCAGGTATTGCATGGCGCGTTCCCAGCGCTGCGGCGTGTTGCGCAAGCCCTCGCGCGTAGGGTCCTCGCCCAGGATGCGGAGCATCTCCGGCACGCTGCTTGCGATCTTGCCGGTTTCCGCCGGCATCATTTTAACCAGTGCCTTCTGCTTCATTTGGTTTCCAGTTCGAACGTATTCCTGGCCGTCTCGGAAATGCGGACGCGGGCCAGACGCGCCGGCAAGGACCACTGCCGTTGCAGCAAATCTTCAATCACCGACGCCAGGTTTTCCGTAGTCGCCACGCGATCGCGCAACTCCGGAAGGTCGCAATTCAAGTTGCGATGATCCACGCGCTCGAGCACCTGCTGCTCGACCAGCGCGTCCAGCGCCGCGCGTCCCACGATCTGCCCCGACGCATCGACGGGCCCTTCCACCGATACATCCAAAACGTAATCGTGCCCGTGGCCAAACGGATTATTGCATTTTCCGTAGAGGCTCGCATTCTCCGCGGGCGTAAGCGCGTCCGTATTTAAGCGATGCGAGGCGGCGAAGTGATAGCGGCGCGTCAGTCTCATGCCTCGCCTCCGTAGTCGACATACAGATCGGCGGTTTCATACAGCCGCACATTCTTCAAACGCGCGTTGGGCAGCGCGATGCGATTCTGCAGACGCTTCCAGATTTCGACGGCGATGTTTTCGGTGGTCGGCACCGTGCGGTCGAAGGGCGGGACTTCATGGTTTAAGAACCGGTGATCCATCGGGTCCACCACTTCAGCGTTGATGATTTCCTTGAGCTGGCGCAGGTCGAACACCATGCCGGTGACCGGGTCGGGGTCGCCTTCAATGGTGACCTCGAGAACGTAGTTGTGCCCGTGGCCGTGTGGATTGGCATTGACGCCGTAGAGCGCCTGGTTTTCGGCGTCGCTCAGCGCCGGGTTGCGGCACACGTGCGAGGCGGAGAATTCGGCTTTGCGGGTGAGAAGCATGGCCCTCTAGTTGGATGCGCCGGCCCGCCCGGGCGATGCACCCGGATAGCCGATCCTATAAAATGATAGCGTGGAATCGCAAAATGGCCGTAACATCGACCGTCTCCTGGCCGGGGCCATCGTCCTGCTGGCCGGGGCGCTGATTTATGTCGTGTCGGGCACGCTGGACGTGCACGTCACCAACGCCGGCGATCAGGCGCCGGATTTCAAGATTGTTAGCGATAATGGCCGCACCTATACGCGCTCGGATTTCGGCGGCAAGCTCCTGGTGCTGAATTTCTGGGCCTCCTGGTGTGCGCCATGCGTACAGGAAGCGCCCTCGCTCGACGCCTTTCAGCGCACCATGGCCACCGAGGGAGTGGTGGTGCTGGGCGTCAGCATCGACACCAACGATAAGCGCTACCAACAATTTCTGAAACGCTTCCGCATCACTTTTCCAACCGCGCGCGACCCTGAGTCGAACGTTGCGTCCAGCTACGGCACGTTCCAGATTCCGGAAACCTACATCATCGATTCGACCGGCAAGGTTCGCGAAAAAGTCATCAGCAATCAGAACTGGATGGACCCGGAATTCATCACTCGGGTAAAGGCGATGTTATGAGAATAGCCCCAGTCATATTCTTATTTGCGCTGGCCGCCGTGGCCGCCGACAAGAAGGCATTTCCGGGGCAGGCGGGCAACGACAACATTGAGTTGACCGGCACGCTGCTCATGGACCCCGCGGAGATTCGTCAGGCGGTCGGCTCGGACCTGGACAGCGGCATCGTAGTCGCGCGCGTCAAGGCCAGCAACAAAACCGGTGATCCGATGCGCATTGGTCCCGACGACTTCACTTTGGTGTCGCGCAAGAACGGAGACCGCGGCGGCGCGCTGGCCCCCGGGCAACTCGCCGGCGGCAGCGCACTGATCGTGAAGCGCGACCACACTGGCCGCGACTGGGCGCAGCAGACCAATCAACCCGGATTCACTGGCGTCGGCGGCATGACCAAGACCGACAAGCCGGTGGACACCACGCTGCTGGAGACCCTGAAGACCAAACAGCTCCCGGATCAGGAAACCAAAGCCAACGGTTCCATTGAAGGCCTGGTATATTTTTCGCTGGACAGCGCGAAGCTGAAGTCGAAAGATATCGCCCTGATCTACCAAGGCCCCGGCGGGCACTTGACGATGGAATTCAAGTAGCGCGCTACTGCGCTTGAAAGACCCGCACCGCCTTAGTGAAGGGACGGCTTTCGTCCGCGGGTATAGTAGCCACGTCCCAGCCTCCGTCCAACACCCACACCGCTTCATCCTCACCCAACCCATACTTCCGCCGGAATGCTGCTACCCCCGTTTTGTAGTACTCCGGCGTAAATTCATAATCCATGGCAGCCGTCCGCCAGCGTCCCGCCAGCAAGGTCTCCGTGAACTGTCCGGGGAGGTGTTCGGCCAGCGGCTGGATGTGGCCATCGTAATAAGCCAGCACGGAGAGAGTGGTGGCTTCCGTGAAGATCGTTGCTCCAGGAGGAATCGTGGCTCGCATGTAGTCCAGGGTTTGCAAAATGAAAACTCGCCGATTGCGTTCCGTGCCGATGTCTTGCTGGTCCGCATCTGCCTTCCAAAGCCACAGTGGAGTGAGCAACAGTGCACCGGCGAGGAGCGCGATCGCCAGCCGCCGCGGCAGCGTCTCGATGAGAATCGCCACCCCGATTGCACCAAAGATTCCCAAGACCGCTGTGTGGCGCGTGCGTGCGTAGGGAAACTGGTGAGCATAGGCGCCTGCGATGGCCAGGACGAAGGGAAGCATCAGTAGCGCGGCCAAGGCGCGGGCTTTGTTCCGCTCAATTCCCGTTCGCCCGGTCCACAGGCAATACACGGCCGCCGCAAACAGCAGCAATGCCAATGCCCCCAGCGGCACCGATGCCATCAGGTAAGCGAACTGCTTCAACGTGCCTGCAAACGGGAATGCCAGCATGTTGCCGGGCTGCGGGAAAGCCCCTTTCAGCCAGCCAGTGGCGGCGGTTTGTAATTTGGCGGTGGTACCGCTTTGTACTTCCGTGGCAAATAGCACGCCATAGAGCGACAGCGCCACCACTTGGCCCGCGATCCACGTGGCCTTCACGCGAGCGGAGGATCCGCGGAGGCGCAGCAATACGTAAAGTCCCGCGGCGCCCGCAAACCAAGCGATGCTGTAATCGGACAAAATAGCCAGCCACAAGCTGACGCTGAAGAGAGCCATCATGCTCCAGCGGTTGTTTTCGAGAGCCTCCTCCAACAGGAGCAGCGCGGCCGCGAGAAATAGAAACGAGAGCGTGTAGCTGCGCACCTGGGCGCTGAGGGTGATCATATGCGGCGCCAGCGTCAGTAGAAAGAGGGCTGCCATCGCCGCCATTCTCCCCGCCACTCGACGCAGCCACAGGAAGATCAGCAGGGGAAACAAACTGCCCGTCAGCACGGGCACCAAACGAAGAGCCAACTCCGTCCGGCTGATCAGGGCCACGGCATGAGTGACGAAGAGCAGCAGCGGAGGATGGCCATCCAACGGCGCGTAGCGTACCGTGTCGCCCCAGGTGCCGAAGGCACTCAACGCATGCAGCGCCTCATCGGGATTCAGATAAGAGAGCAGCGCGAGCCGCAGCCTGAGCGCCAGACCAGCCGTGAAGATCACACTTGCGAATATGATTTCCCAGCGGTTGAAGGCGCGCTTCATCTACATATACATTCCGCCGTTGACGTTGAGCACGGCGCCGGTGATGTAGCCGGCTTCTTCGCTGGCTAGAAATTTCACGGCGGCGGCTACGTCTTCGGGTTTCCCGAAACGCTTTAGCGGAATGTGTCCCAGCATGTTCTGCTTCAATTCATCAGAAAGCGCGGCGGTCATGTCGGTGTCGATGAAGCCGGGGGCGATGGCGTTGACAGTGATGTTGCGGCTGGCGATTTCCTGGGCTAGCGATTTCGTCAGGCCGATCAAGCCGGCCTTCGACGCCACGTAATTCGCTTGGCCGGGATTGCCGGTTTCGCCCACGATGGAAGAGATGTTGATGATGCGCCCCCAGCGTTGCTTCATCATGCCTTGCATCACTTGTTACTGTCAAAGCCACAGTTTGCCCTTGATAATCCTGGATTTCACAGACAAAGTCATATCCTGTTCCATCGAAGAGGACGACCTGCTCGCCATTGTTCAACCGCAGAACTTTCTGCCACTGCTGAGAGACATCCATAAAGGTGATGGTGCTCGTCCATCGCGCTGCCACTGTGACCCCCTATTTTTTCAGCGACTGAAAAATCGATGCAATTTCATAAAAATAGTATAACACTTATGATCGCCCGCGGCCACTCGCGGGCTTTATTTCTTCCGTGGTTTATGTATTATTAGGATATCAATGCCAATAATTAAAAGACATTAATAAATCAATCATGCTTATCCCAACCGTCATAGAAAAGACAAATTTCGGCGAACGCGCATACGACATTTATTCGCGCCTTCTCAAGGACAATATTATTTTCCTTGAGCGGCGCCATCGATGACCATGTGGCAAACATCATCATTGCCCAGCTTCTTTTCCTCCAGTCCGAAGACTCAAAAAAAGACATCAATCTCTATATCAATTCTCCTGGCGGTTCAGTCACTGCGACCCTCGCCATCGTCGACACAATGAATCACATTAAAAACAACGTCTCGACAATGTGCGTCGGTATCGCAGCATCAGGCGCAGCGCTCGTTCTTTCGGCCGGTACAAAAGGCAAGCGCTTTGCACTTGAGAATAAACCCACAGGCTTCGAGGAACTTACCGTGTTCGATGACTGGCTCGACATTCTGCAGGGAGGCTCCTACGAGATCGGGATTGCCGCGCTCGCGGTCACCAGCGAAGAAATTGGCCAACTTCGGGGGAGTGCGCATATTAATTGGAGTGTTGACTCCGGGATTCGCATCAAGGGAGCGACGGACGGCGGAGACATTCTTACGAGGGTGTCGTTTGGCGGGTGCGGGACGCCGGGGCAACTGATTCGCCACTCCACCTACCTTACCTTTTCCGGCCAAACGCATGACGGGTGGGAAGCTACCACCGATCCGATGCCCCGCGATGGCTACCGTACCCACTGTAACCTGCCCGACGTCGTCTGGGATTTGGGCACGACGGGGCTTACCCTTGGGGCGATAGAACCGGAGAGACACAGCGAATCCTCCGAATCCTGATGGGGCCTCTCCCTCCAATGTGGCCGCGGTTCACCGAAACCGAAGTTCGCAACGATACTTTCGGCAAGCGGCTCAACTCGCCGGGACTGGCTGGCCACTGCCTGTGGCATCGGCCGCATCGCGGCTCGCCAACGCTCAGAGGAGTGGTTCGAGGTGGCGCGGTTCCCCGAAGATGGCAAGCCGATGTGCGATGTCTTCACGGTTTGCACGGCCGTCGCGCGAGCGTTCGGGTTCGTACTCGGTCGCCGCTGCGTGATCCGCGGCCACGAGGAGATCAACGAGAACAAGCAGACCCGCCGGCTCGATAATTGCGATGCGGAAAACCACGAGGAACGCTCTGCTCCAGCCGCTCGGCTGGCAGGTGGATTTCATGAAGAATGTTGAGCGGCTTCGGGACAAGCTATCGATTTTTTTCTGACCGATCTGGGCGAGCGCGTTGCTCCCGATCTTTACCTCTGCTGGGACACGGCCGATAACTCCCACCTGACCCGGCTCGCGATGAGACCGTGTTGAAGGACTTCTTCGGGT
>CAVVZG010000066.1:0-46486 GCA_963752205.1 Bryobacterales bacterium
ACTCCATTGCGCAATGCAGTGATTGCAGCCTCGATCTTGGCTTGCATGCCGCCGGTGGCCGCGCCGCTGGAGATCAGATCTAGTCCCTGCGCCGCTGTGAGCTGTGTGCAGGTTTTGCCGTCCGCATCGCGCACGCCTTCGACGTCGGTGAGAAAAATCAACTGATCGGCGGCGAAGCCTTGCGCGCAGGCCACTGCCATTTGGTCACCATTTACGTTAAATATCGAGCCATTGCGGTCGCCCGCCACGCATGCGACCACCGGCAAAAAGGATTCCCTCACCAACAGGTCCAGCAGCCGCCCATCGGAGGCCACCGGCTTACCCACCTGTCCGAGTTCAGGATCGAGTTGAACCGCATCCACCAATCCGCCGCTCAAGCCGCTGAGCCCGACGGGCCGCGCCCCCGCCGCACGGAGCGCGGTGACCAGTTGCGCGTTCACGCTCCCTGCGAAGACTTTGACTACCGCATCGATCACCTCTGCGGTCGTCACGCGCAACCCGTTCACGAAACGGCTCTCGACGCCGCGTTCCGCGAGGAATCGGGTCATCTGTTTGCCCCCGCCGTGGACCACCACCACTTGTTCGCGCTGCGCCAAGCGCGGCGATCTCTCCCGCCAGCCGTTTGCGGGACTCCGCGGCATCGAGCAGCGTGCCGCCCAGCTTGATCAGAAGTTTCACGCGCGAATCCTCACAGCAGGCCCGCGGTTTCCGGGAATCCCAGCAGCAGGTTCATATTCTGCACCGCCTGTCCGGCCGCTCCCTTCACCAGATTGTCGATGGCGGTAATCACCACCGCACGGCCGGTCTCCGCGTCGTAATGCACCCCGATATCGCAGAAATTCGTCCGCAATACTGCATGTAAATCCGGCGCCTGGCCCACTGCATAGAGCCGCACGAAGGGCTCGTCCGCGTACGCCTTCTGATAGACCGCCAGCAGATCCGCCGCGGATGCCACGGCTTTTGCGCGAAAATAGATGGTTTCAAGGATCCCGCGGTCGATGGGCAGCAACTGCGCCGTGAAGCTTAGTTCGCTTTCTTCCAGCCCCGACGTGCGTAGTACTTCTGGTACGTGCCGGTGATTGAGCACCGAATAAACCGAGAAATTCTCGGTGACTTCGCAGAAACTCGTCTTGAGCGATGGCTTGCGTCCCGCCCCGCTCACGCCCGACTTCGCGTCGCAAACAATCCCCGCCTCGCGCACCACCACGCCCGCGTCCAGCAGCGGCTTGATGGCGAGGTTTGCCGCCGTAGGATAGCAGCCCGGGTTCGACACCAGGCGCGCCCCCGCAATTCGTGAGCGGTAAAACTCGGGCAGCCCATAAGCCGCCTCGGCGAGCAACTCCGGATGGTTATGCGCTTCCTTGTACCAGCGCTTGTAGTTCTCCACCGTACCCAGCCGGAAAGCGCCGCTGAGATCGATCACTTTAGCACCGGTTTCGAGCAACGGCAGCGTGAGTTCTAGCGAGACCTCGGCCGGAGTCGCGAGAAACACCACCGCCAGCCCCTCGGCGCGCACCGCTTGCGCGGAAAACGGCACCCGTCGCGGTCCCGGATGCCCCAAGGGACGCGCTTGATCCTCCGCTTCGCGATGCTCCAGCAGCACCGGCTCCACTTGCGGATGCTTTTGCAGGATACTCACCAGCTCCACGCCGCTATAGCCGCGGAAGCCTACAATGCCCACAGGAATGGCCATGGTTAATTATTCATCCAGATGAATAATTATAACATTGCTATACTAGAGGAGACCGCTCCGCTTGCGGCCGACTCTGTAGATCCCAAGCATGCTATCCGTTAACAACATTTCCATGCGCTACGGCGCCCGCATCCTGTTCGAGGATGTCACCACCACTTTTCTGTCCGGCCGCCGCTACGCGATTACCGGACCGAACGGCGCTGGTAAGTCCACCTTCATGAAGATTCTCACCGGCGAGATCGATCCCACCAAGGGCTCCATCACCCGGCCTAAGAAGATGGGCGTGTTGAGCCAGGATCAATTTGCTTTCGACGCTTACCGAGTCGTGGATGCGGTCATCATGGGCAACAAATTTCTGTGGGCCGCACTACAGGAGCGCGAGGCTCTCTACGAGAAAGATCCCGAAACCCTCACTGACGAAGACGGCATGCGGCTGGGCGAACTCGAAGGTATCGTCGGCGATGAGGGCGGCTACACCGCTGAAACCGACGCCGCGGTTTTGCTCGACGGTCTGGATATCCCCGAATCCCTGCATGAGCGCAAGATGAGCGAATTGCAAGGCGGCCAGAAAGTGCGCGTGCTGTTGGCGCAGGCGCTGTTCGGTACCCCCGGCGTGCTGCTGCTCGATGAGCCCACCAACAACCTGGATCTCGATTCCGTCCACTGGCTGCAGGATTACCTGGTCCGCTATGACGGCTGCCTGATCGTCATCTCGCACGACCGCCATTTCCTCAACGAAGTTTGTACCCACATCGCCGACATCGATTACGAGACCATCATCACTTACACCGGCGGCTACGACGACATGGTGCTGCAGAAGACGCAGATCCGTTCGCGCATCGAATCGCAAAACGCCCAGCGCGAAAAGAAAATCGAGCAGTTGAACGAATTCATCCAGCGCTTCGCCGCCGGAACGCGTTCGTCGCAGGTCACGTCGCGCCGCAAGGAAGTCGAGCGCTTGCAGACTTCCGACCTCGCCCGCTCCAACATCCCCCGCCCCTTCATCCGCTTTGAAATGAAGCGCCCATCGGGACGCCATCCGCTCGAAATCAAGGGTTTGTCGAAGGCCTACGGCGATACCAAGGTCATCACCAATTTCACAGCCAGCATCAGCCGCGGCGAAAAAATCGCCCTGATGGGCCGCAACGGCGCCGGGAAAACCACCATGCTGCGCTCCATCGTCGAGCCGGGCTTTCGCGGACTCGGGCAAGCGCCGAGTGGGGTCACGAAGTTTCGGTCGGCTACTTCGCGCAGGACCATCGCGAATCCATCCCCAAGGGTTTCACGCTGCTCGAATTCCTGCACAGCTTCGATGAACAGGCTGCTCAGGAAGAATTGCGCGGCTTGCTTGGGCAGATGCTGTTTTCAGGCGACGATGCGCTGAAGAAGACCGACGCGCTTTCTGGCGGCGAGGCTGCGCGCATCATCTTCTGCAAGCTGATGCTCGAGAAGCCTAACTTCCTGGTGCTGGACGAACCCACCAATCACCTGGATCTCGAATCCATCAACGCGCTCAACATCGCGCTTCAGAAGTATGACGGAACAGTGCTTCTGGTCACGCACGATCACGACGTAATCGACGAAGTCGCCACCCGCATCTGGCACTTCGACCACGGCAAGATTGACGACTTCAAGGGTCCCTACGAAGAGTACATGACCCAATTGAAGCAGGCTGTCACTCGCTAGTCTTATCCAGCTTCAGCAGCTTGCGAAACTTTTCCACTTCTTTCGGCGTGAGCGAACGGTAGCGAGCCGGCGCCACGTCCAGCTCTAGGAACCCGATCTTCACGCGGCGCAGCTTCTCCACCAGCTTGCCGAAGTGCTTGAACATGATGCGGATCTGGTTCTGCCGCCCCTCGGTGATCTTCACTTCATACCAGGGATTGGTGCCCTGCTTGATCCGTTTTAGCTCGGCCGGCGCCGTCTTGCGGCCATGCATCGGGATGCCTTCACGGAATTGCTTTTCCTGTGCTTCGGTCAGCGCGCCGTTCACCTTCACAACGTATGTCTTGGTGACGTGGTTGGCGGGCGCCGTGAGGCGGTGCGCGAACTCGCCATCGTTGGTCAGCAGCAGCAGCCCTTCGCTGTGATAATCCAGGCGGCCCACCGGGAACACGCGTTCGCGAACGCCGCGCATCAGGTGCATGACGGTTTGGCGTCCCTCGGGGTCGGATACCGTGGTCATACACTCCTTGGGTTTGTTGAGCGCGATATAGGTCAGGTGTTTCGGAGCGCGTAGTAGGCGTCCGTCAACCTTAATATGATCGTTGTCGATATCCGCCTTCGAGCCCAGCTCAGTGATGGTCTTTCCGTTCACCGTCACGCGGCCTTCGACGATCAACTCTTCGGCCTTGCGGCGGCTCGTCACGCCCGCTTGCGAGAGGATTTTTTGCAGACGTTCTTCAGGCATTTTCCGCCGGCGGCGCTTCGGCCTCGGGTTCACTCACCGACAGCCGCCCCAACTCTTCGAATTCCTTCAACGTGGGCAGCTCCGTCAAATCCTTCAATCCGAACTGCACTAAAAACTCTTTGGTGGTTTTGTAGAGGATCGGCTTGCCCACCACGTTCTTCCGCCCCGCCTCCGCGATCAGCTTGCGGTCGAGCAGTGTCTGCAACACGCTCGCGCCCTGCACGCCGCGGATTTCCATGATCTCGGGCGTCGTCACCGGCTGCTTATAAGCGATCACTGCCAGCGTTTCAAGAGCCGCCAGCGATAGTTTCAGCGGCGGCGTCAGCTTCTTCACGAACGCGCGGACCGCTTCGTGGTGCTCGGCCTTGGTGGCCATCTTGTAGCCGCCCGCCACCTCGCGAATGCTCAGGCCGTGCCCGGGCGCGGCGAATTCCGCCACCAGTTCATCCAGCAGCCGCTTGACCACGTCGATCGGCCGTTCGAGCGCCGCCGCCATCTGCTGCGCCGAGAGCGGCTCGTCGGTGACGTAGACAATGGCCTCCAGGATCGCCTTCAGTTGCGCGTCCGAGTTCTCTACCGGCCGTTCCTCCGTCAATTGTGAAGCGTCGATTTCGTCCATAAGTTGGTTCTACAAATATCCTTCTTCAATCGCGGCCATGTTGGTTTCCGACGAAAATACCGCCTCGAATCCCTTCAGCCGCTTCAGCCCGATTTCACCGAACGCGTCGGCTTGCGTCAGCCCCACCGCCTGCAGCTTTACCAGCTCCAGCAGAGCCAGGAACAAGCAGATCATCGCACGCCGGCTGCGCTGCCTCTCGAACAGGTCGCGCGCCGATACTACTTTGTTCCCGCTATCATTCTCGAAGAGCGTGCGCACGTAGCGAATCATGTCCGGAACCGACACGTCTTCGTTGGTGATTTCATACACCGGACGGTTCTTGGCGCGCTCCAGCACGCCTTGAAAAGTCTTTACCAAATCGTGCAGCGTGACCGCCAGCCCGGGCGTCCCGTCGTCTTCGGCGCGGAACTGCTCGATTTGCGGATTCGACCACACCGCTTCTTCCACCACCCGCTTCTGATGCAGCATTTCCGCGGCGCTCTTGAAGCGCTCATGCTCCAGCAGCCTGTCGACTAATTCTTTACGCGGATCTTCCTCAGGAGAAATTTCCTGCAGCGCCGGATCGCGCGGCAGCAGCATTTTCGACTTAATCTGGATGAGCGTCGCCGCCATGTAGATGAACTCGGCGCTCAACTCCACGTCCATTTCCAGCGCCTTCTGCATAAACTCCAGATACTGCGAAGTAATCTGCGCGATAGGGATGTCGTAGATGTTGATCTCCTGCTTGCGGATCAGATCCAGCAGGAGGTCTAACGGCCCGTCGTAATGTTCCAGGTGAAAATTAAGCGGTGACGACACTGCAAACTAGGATAGCAAGGGGCGCCAAACCAAGCGCCGCGAGCGGTCAAGGATGCTGGCCCAACTTTTTTCTACCGCTGTCGGGAGCCTTTGAGCCCAGGAAAATCAAGGTCACATCGACGGTCTTGGCGTCCTCGTTGATCTTGGTCTGCGAACTGGTCTCACCCAGATTGTCGAAAATCCCCTGGTCTTTTACCTGCTTCAGAAAAGCGTCGGGATAGCCGGCGTCGAAGGGCTTGCCCACGCGCTCACCCCACATTTTGCGGATCGCCGGTTCGCTGAGCACATCTAGCCCGCGGATCTCCAGCTTGCCGTAATTGAACAATGCCCCCGCGTCGACGTTCACCGCGAGATCGACGGTGTGCTCCTTGTCGTCATAGGTGCGATCGGCGCGCGCGGTCGCATGTAAATATCCGGTTCCCTTGAAATGTTTCACGATGCGATCGAGCCCCGTCTTGATCTCGTCGAAGTTCATAGTCTCGTCCTTGCGCCACTTGACCAGGTCCTCGAGTTCCCGGGCCTGCCGCGCCGCCGCGCCCGTGAAGCGAACGGCGCCCAGTTTGTATACGGGTCCTTCTTCGACCGTCACCGACACCGAAACACCGATCACCTCTGCCTGCTTCGAAGGCTCCGCGACGATCTTCGAGAAAGCCACCCGCACCTTACCGTGCGCTTCATACATGGGGCGGATGCTGGCATTCAGCAGGCGTCGCACCGCAGGCTCGGTGAATTCCGTGCCGACCGCCACATCCGCAAACTTATTAAGCAGTTCCTTAGCGGGAACCGATTCGTTGCCGTTAATATGAACCTCGGAAATGCGTGGCCGGTCGCCCGCCGGACGGAACAGAACCGTGGGCTCGCCCGGCAGGTCGTAGTTAAGCTTACCTTCGACGGTGACCTTGCCCCCCAACGCTTTGGTAAGCGCTCTCTGATAGCGGTCCAGAACCTCTCGCGTAGCGGGGATCGCCTCGCCCATCAGGATCTCCTGCTTCGTTAGCGCCGCACGCAGAGTCGCGTCCCCGGCCGGGAGATCCTCAAAGCGATACGAATACAGCAACGCGACTTCGGCCAATTCAAACGTCGCGTCGTATCCGTTATTCGCCGCGTTGGGCTTGAACTCGTAACCGACGCTTTCAAACGCCCCGGTTTCCAGCAGCCGTGCCCGCGCTGCATCGAACTTGTCTTTGTTGACCGATTGCCCGACCTTGAGCCCCGACGCTCCAATGATCTGCGCCAGAGTGTAATGTTTGTTGCCCTTGATGGTCAGATTGGTCAGCGGATAGGGGAGGGAAGGAGACTGCGCGGGCGCCAGCGGAGAGAACAAAATCAAGCTAGTCAGCCACACACACCACGCACGCATATGTACATTCTACGCGCCTCTACTCATGCGGGTTTCCCTATTCCAGTTCGAGCGTCACGTACATGAGGCTGCCGTCGCGCTCCACCTGAATCGCTACCGGATCGCCGGATTTGAGCGCCGCCAGCGTGGCCGTCACCGCCCGAATGGTGACCGCCGGCACCTGATTTACTTGGTAAATAACGTCGCCCACCCGCAGGCTCTCGCCCGAATAAGGCGCATCCGAACTTTCCGCGGCGATCACCAGTCCATAGGTATGGCGCAGCCCGGGGAGCATGGCTTGGACCTTCTCGTCCACTTCGATTACCAGCACGCCGAGTTGCGGGATGATGTTTTTCTCCGGGTCCACCATGTCGGCGAAGCGCTGCGGGTCGTCTTTGCGCTCGATCACCTTCATGGTCAAGGAGAGATTCTGATCCCCGCGCCGGACGCTGAGTGTCACTTCGCTATCGAGTGCTTGGCTATAGATAAAGCTTTGCAGATCCCGCGCGCTCTTGATCTCGTTTCCGTTCACGGCGACGATGATGTCGTCGATCTTAATCCCCGCGTGGTCCGCTGGACCTCCTGGCAGAACATCGGCCGTGATCGCCCCCGAATCTTGCGGCAGCCTGAGAGCCTTTGCCATCTCGGGAGTGATCGGTTGTGCCACGATCCCCAGTTGCCCCCGGTGCACGTGCCCATCCTTGCGGATCTGATTGAATACGCTGCGCACCACGTCGCTCGGAATCGCGAATCCCAGCCCCTCGCTGCCGCCGGATTGCGTCAGGATGAAAGTATTAATGCCGATCACGTGGCCGTCGGTATCCACCAGCGGCCCGCCGCTGTTGCCAGGATTGATCGGCGCGTCGGTCTGCAAATATGTGACGGAATCGTCCTCGCGCACCTGCCGCGAAGTGGAACTGATGACGCCCATGCTCACCGACCCCGCCAATCCAAACGGACTTCCAAAAGCCATCACCACTTGTCCTACGCGGACATTCTTCAAGTCACCGAAGTTCAATAGCGGGAGTCCAGCGCGGTCGATTTTAATCACGGCGAGATCGGTCTGCCGGTCCGCGCCCACCAGTTTCCCCGGCACCACCACTTCCTTGGCATTGCTGGGCCCAGCCGCCAACCGGACTTCGATCTTGCGCGCTCCCTGAACCACGTGATTATTGGTGACAATATAGCCGTCGGCTGAAAGAATGACTCCGGACCCGGTGCTGCGCTGGCGCGTAAGCAGGCTGGCCGACCCCCTCTGGGTCTCGTCGCCCCGCCCGTAACCGGTGGAAACGATTTGCACAACGGCGGGATCGACCCGCGCCGCCAGCGCTTCCAGCGACTGGCTAAAAGCCGTGAGTGGGATAGCGGACTGTCCCGTAAGCGATTGCGCTGTCAACCCAACCGCCAGTGAAAAGAGCACATACAAGCGCATATACTTAAGGACGCCCTCTCTCGCCTCTAGAGTTTCACATTCCAGCCCGGAATTCGCAATCCGTCCTGCTACACTAAAAGAAAAACCATGACATACGACGTGATCGTCCTTGGGAGCGGTCCCGGGGGATACTCAGCGGCTATTCGTGCGGGACAGTACGGCCTGAAGGTCGCCGTCATCGAAAAAGACGCCAAACTGGGCGGCTGCTGCCTGCATGTCGGCTGCATTCCCACCAAATCTTTCCTGCATACGGCGGACGTCTGGGAGCATTTCCAGAACTCCGTCGAAGACGGCATCCACTGCGAAAATCCGCGCCTGGATTTTCCGCTGGTCCTCGACCGCAAGAACAAGATCGTCGCCAAGCATGCCAAAGGCGTCGAGTTCCTGATGAAGAAGAACAAGGTCGACGTGGATCAAGGGCTACGGCCGCCTGGCGGGCCCGGGTAAGCTGGAAGTAACCTCCGACGACCGGCAAGCAGATCGTCGAATTCAAGAATATTGTCCTGGCGACGGGTTCGGAAGCGCGCATGCTCCCCGGACTTCAGCCCGACGCCAAGCGCATCCTCACCAACATCGAAATTCTGAACCTGAATTACGTGCCGAAGTCGCTGGCGGTCCTGGGCGCGGGCGCGGTGGGCGTCGAGTTCGCGTCGTGCTTCCACCGCTTCGGATCCAAGGTCAGCGTTTTCGAAATGCTGCCGCGCATCGTGCCGGTGGAAGACGAAGACGTCTCCAAGGATCTCGAACGCTATTTCAAAAAGAGCGGCATTCGCGTCGAAACCGGCGCCAAAGTCAGCAACGTCCAGACCACCGACACGGGCGTGCGTTTCACGGCCACTCTCGCCAACGGCAAAGAGGAAACCGTGGAAGCCGAAGCGCTCCTGGTGGCCATCGGCCGCAAGCCCAATACCGAAAACATTGGCCTCGAAGGCACGCGCGTCCAACTGGACCGGGGCTTCATCAAGGTGGACCCGTTCCAGCGCACCGGCGAGCCCGGCGTTTACGCCATCGGCGATATCGTCGCCGGAACGCCGCAGTTGGCGCACGTGGCCACCGCCGAAGGCATGGTGGCGATCGCGCACATCGCCGGCAAGCCCGTCACTCCGATCAACAAGAACCGCATCCCCGGGGCGACCTATACCGAGCCCGGCATCGGCAGCGTCGGCCTGACGGAAGCGCAGGCGCGCGCCGCGGGCTACGACGTCAAGATCGGCAAGTTCCCGTTCGCGGCCAACAGCAAGGCCAGCATCCTGGGGCAGCACGACGGCTTCGTCAAAAGTCGTCGCCGAAGCCAAGTACGGCGAGATTCTGGGCGTCCACATCATCGGCCCGGAGGCGTTCGAATTGATCGGCGAAGGCGTGCTGGCCATGGAAGCCGAAGCCACGGTCGAAACGCTGACTGCACACCATTCACGCGCATCCCACGCATCTACGAAGCCGTGGGCGAGGCGTTCAACGCAGTGTACGGGCAAGCCATCAATGCCTGAAGTAGCTTCAGCCGCGGCCGAGGGACAGTACACTCAGTCCCCGCGAGACCATGTCGATGTGACTGCAATTCGCGACGGGGACTGAGTGTACTGTCCCTCGGTTCAGCCGTCTGCGAACTGCGCGATCTCGGCCGCATGCGCTACGCCGAGGCGTTCGCGTTGCAGCAGCATCTCGTCGAGCGCCGCAAGCGCGGCGAGATTCCCGATCAGCTGCTGATCGTCGAACATCCGCACGTCGTCACCATGGGCCGCAACGGGCACGACGAAAATCTGCTGGCCGCAGCCGGAATTGCTGGAGCGCGCCGGCATCGAATTCCATCGCACCGATCGCGGCGGCGACGTCACCTATCACGGCCCAGGCCAGATCGTCGGCTATCCCATCCTCGATTTGCGAGAATGGAAGCGCGACGTGGTGGCGTATGTGCGCGCGCTCGAAGCAGGTGTTGATCGACGCGCTGGCCGAGTTTGGAATCGCGGCCGGGCGCGAAGCGGGCGCCACGGGCGTGTGGACCGAGCAAGGCAAAGATCGCGGCGATCGGCGTGCATATCAGCCGCTGGGTCACGTCCCATGGTTTCGCGCTGAACGTGGATACGGATTTGAGTTATTTCCGGTACATCGTACCGTGCGGTTTGACAAAACCGGTGACCTCGATGCAGGCCTGGGGTGCCAGGCCGATCGCGAGCAAGTTGTCGCCGCCCTCGCCCGCAGTTTCGCGCGCGTGTTCGACCGCGAATGATGGAGAAAATATGATTGACGTCATCATGCCCCAGATGGGCGAGAGCATTGTCGAAGGAACGCTGACCAAATGGCTGAAGAAGCCCGGCGAGCACGTCGAGCGCGACGAGCCGCTGTTCGAGATCTCGACCGACAAAGTGGACACCGAGATTCCGTCGCCCGTCGCCGGCACGCTGGCCGAGATTCTGGTGCAGGAAGGCACGACGGTGGGCATCAACACCGTGGTGGGACGGATCAGCGATGGCGCCAGCGCGCGCTCCAGCCGCGCGCCCGCAGCCGCGTCGCCGCTCCGCCACCGGTTGCCAGCCGCCGCCGCTCCTGCGCCCGCTGCTGCCTCGCCAGCTCCAGCCACCCGTCGCAGTGAACCTGCCCCGAGTCCCGAAGAGACTGCGGGGCCGCTTTCGCCACTGGTGCGCAAGATGGCGCGCGAGAACAACATCGATTTGAGCCAGGTGAGCGGCACCGGCGCCGGCGGCGCGCATCACCAAGCAGGATCTGGAAGCGTATCTCGAACAGCGCACAGCCGCTCCGGCTCCCGCCGCCGCTGCCTCCGGCGCAGGCTCCGCACGCCGCCGCCTCCTCCTGCCGCCCCCGCCCGCCCTCCGCAGCACTCGTGGTGCAACGGTCCAAGCTCCGCCGCACGCCCCCTCCGCCGCCGCGTACCCAAGCCGTCTGCGCCGGTTCAGGAACAGGCCCATTTCCGCGGCGAAGCCCCGGCCGCCCGCGTCGAGCCCATGAGCATCATGCGCCAGAAGATCGCCGAGCACATGGTGTTCAGCAAGCGCACCTCGGCGCACGTCACCACCGTGCACAAGGTCGACATGACCCGCATCGCCAAGATGCGCGACCGAGTGAAGGGCGAATTCCAGGCCCGCTACGGCTTCAGCCTGACCTTCCTGCCGTTCGTGATGCGCGCCACCACCGCCGCGCTGCAAGCCTTCCCGCTGCTCAACAGCTCCATCGACGGCACCAACATCATCTACCATCGCGACATCAATCTCGGCATGGCGGTGGCGCTCGAAAACGGCCTGATCGTGCCCGTGATCCGCAATGCCGATGAAAAGAACGTGGTCGGCTTGCAGCGCTCCATCGCCGATCTGGCTTCGCGCGCCCGCTCGCGCCAGCTTCGCCCGGACGAAGTGCAGGCCGGGACCTTCTCCATCACCAATTTCGGCAGCTTCGGCAGCGTCTTCGCGACGCCCGTCATCAATCAGCCGCAGGTGGCGATTCTAGGCGTGGGCACCGTGGAAAAGGTGCCGGTGGTGGTCGACGACGCCATCGCCATCCGCTCGGTGTGCTATCTGGCGCTGACCTTCGATCATCGCCTGATCGACGGCGCGCTGGGCGATCAGTTCACGCAGAAGGTGAAGACGATCCTCGAGAACTGGAGCGAAGAAGTTCTAGCTCAGCTGGGCGCGCTTTAGCGAGCTATTGCTTCTTTGCCGGGGCCGCTGCGGGTGCGGCCGCCGGTTTCGGCGCCGCGGCTGCCGGCCTTGACGCCGTGGGTGCCGGTCGACCAGCCGCGCGGTGTCGCCGTGAACACGGTCTTATCGTAAAGCTCGATCACTTCCTTGGTGATGTCCACCGTGTTCGAAGCGTACAGCACCGGCGTGTTCTGGTTGCTCACATCCAGCACAATCGCGAAGCCATTTTGCTGAGCGAACTTGTCGATCACCGCCATCATCTTCTGCCCCAGCACGTTCACCAGCTTCTGCTGCTCCTGCTCGAGCTCCGCCTGCGCATCCTCAAGCTGCCGATTGTAGCTCTTGGTCTTGGCGTCGATATTGCGCGTTAGGTCTTCTTTGGCACTGTCGGAGAGTGTGTTGCCGCCCTTCGCCAGACGATCCTGCAGATCCTTGATCTCGGATTGCTTACCTTCCAACTCCTTCTTGCGCGGCGACATCTTGGTTTCGAGCTCAGCCGCGGCCTTCTGGCCTTCCTTCGTAGCGGCCAGCGCGGCTTGAATCTGGATCACTCCCACCTTAGTCGGCGGCGTTGCCATGGTCGCCGGAGCCGCCGCTGGAGGGGCTGCGGCGGGTGGCGCGGCTTGGGGCGCTGCGGGAGCGGCCGCTTGAGCCAGGGCCATTCCCGCCATCCCGGCGCCTAACGCGATCATTGCAAACAGATTTTTGGTCACAGCGAAACTCCTCAAACAATTTTCTCTCATGCTAACACGTTGATTCGGTTACCCGCTCAGAATGTCCGGCCTACCGAGAAACGGAACAGCGTGCGCCTCTCGACATAGGGATAAACCGCGCCCACCTGCGATAACGCGTTCAGGAACGACGCTTCATTCGGAAAATCGCTGCGCGGCCGCCAAGATCGGAGCTTGTACGTTCTCGCGCACCGTCAATGGGTTGTACGCGAAGTACACGCGGAACGGAGCATTCACTACCGGCATCAAGATCTGCAACTCGAGTCCCGTGGAGGCGCGAGGGGACTGCGTTCCGGGCGCGACGATGGCCTTGGCGGGGAACGACGCCTCGGGAAATTCTCCGTTCAATTGAGCGATCCGCGACGGGTTAATCACTAATTGATTGCTGTTCACCAGACGGTTCAAGCCCACATCAAGAAACGCCGCCAGCGTGACTGGGCCAAAAATCGGAATGCGATATTCAAAATTGCCCACCAGGGACGTATCACCGCCCGGCGTCACTAATTGGTAGGAGGGGACAGTTAAGGAGACGTGGCAGGCCTCGCTGCTGCCTGCGGGCTGCCATCGGCGTTCAATAAACTGACGGTCCCCTCGATCGGGATGAACGCGATCGGCGTGATGCTCCATATATCGAACCCGCGGACGTCGTTTTCGCCGCCCATAAAGAAGCGGTTGAAAGGAGCCGCCGTCTTGCCGCCGTAACCCGTCAGAAATTTGCCCGAGAAGTGCACGCCCACCACATGCTTCGCGCTCAGCCCTTTGTGGAAGTACTTGGCGTCGATAATGGGCTCAATCTGGTTTACATTGCCGCCCAAAATGCTGCCGGAAAATTGCACGGACGCCGACAGCGCCTTGCCCGCCGTCGGTGTGATCGGATGGTTCACCGTGTTGTAGGTGAAGCTCGGCGTGATCGTGGACGACTTGATGCCATCCAATTGATTCGGTCCGTTGATGTGCAGGAAGTTCAGATAGGTGTAATAAGAGGTCGCCGCCGCCGTCAGCGTGCTGACGCTCTGAATGGTGTAGCCGTAGCTGATGCCCACACGCGCGAAGCTGCGCTTCAGAGGATAGCTCATGAAGGTGGTGAAGCCGCGCGAATTGCTCACGTAGTTCAGCAGGTTCTGCTGGCCCAACTGGTTGTAAAGAGCGGTAAGGTTGGTGCCGGCCAGAATCGAGGCCTGGCGCGCCTGATTGTAGTCGAAGCGCGACATGAAAACCGTGAAACCGGCTTGCAGCGGCTTGTCGAACAAGTACGGTTCAGTGAATCCCAGGGTTACGTTGCGCTGCACCGTTCCGAGCGTGGTCTGCAGGCTGAGCGTCTCGCCCAATCCCACCAGGTTGTTGGTCGAATAACCGAAGCCCAGGAAGCTGCCGGAGATGCCCGACACGCCGCCATTGAGCTGAATCGAATTCTTGCCCCGTTCTTTCACCTTCAGCGTGAGGTCCACGGTATTGGTCTTGGTATCGCGCTTGACGTCGGCCGCGTCCTCGGCCTTCAGGGCTTCGAAGTATCCGAGCTGGTTCAAGCGCAGAATGCTCAATTCCCACAGCCGCGTGTTATACACGTCGCCTTCGTCGATCAGCAGCTCGCGGCGGATCACCTTGTCGCGCGTGGTGGTGTTGCCGGAAAAATCGATGCGGCGCACGAAGAACTGCTTGCCTTCGTCGAAGTTCAAGCGTCAGATCGATCTTGTCGGTGCCCGGCACCGGCTCGATGTTCGGTTCGGAAACGAAATCGATGTAGCCGAACTGAGCCGTACAATTTGCGCAGCTCCTCGAAACCCTTGCGCAGTTTGGCGGTCGAGAAGACATCGCCCTGCTGCATCTGGAAGATCGGACGCATCAGGGTTTCCGGCGTGCGGAACAGCTTGACGCCCACGAAATTGATGCTGTTCAGCCGGTACAGCCGGCCCTCTTCGATGGTGAGTCCGATGTTGGCGTCTTTGCCGGGCTTGTTGGGGTGGATCAGCGGCAGCTTGAACTTGCCGCCGCCCACATCGACGATGTCCACGGTGTGATCGATGACGCGGGCCTGGAAGTAGCCGTTGTCGCGGTAGAACATCTCGATGCGCTCTTGATCTTCCTCGAGCTTGGTCGAATCGTAAGTCTTGGCGAACAGGTTCTCGAAGAAGATGGAGTTGGGAATGCCGATCGGCCGCAGATTCTTCATGGCCCGCCGGATCGATCAGCGCGTTAAAAACCTCGTTGCCCTTAAAGGTGATGCTCGCCCACTTTCACCTTGGGCCCTTCGTTCACCTTGAAGGTCACTTCGAGCGACGAAGGCGGCACCTGGCGCAATTCCGGCTCCACCGTGGCGAACTGCCGCCCGCGCTCCGCGAGATACTCCTGCAACACGTTGCGCGCGCGCTGAATCTTATTGGGATCGTATTGCGATTCCACCGACAAGCCCACCTTGCGTTCCTTGAAGCGGTCCAGAATTTCCGAATTGGTGACCGACTTGTTGCCGTCGTACTTGATGGACCGGATCACGCGCCGCTCCGCCATGGTAAATCGCAGAATCCAGCCGGTTTTGCCCATCTCGCGCTCCACGCGAATGTCGTCGAAGCGTCCGGTGTTCCACAGCGCCATGAAATCGCGGTGGATGGACTCGTCGTCCAGCTTGTCGCCCTTTTTGGTGAAGATCAACGCCCGCAAGGTGTCCTGCGGGACTCGTCGGACGCCGCGGAACTCAATAGATTCGATAACATCTTCAAAGGCTTGCGGCTCGGGTTCGGCAGCCGCCTTGGGCGCTTGCAGGCCGGGCGCCTGTCCTGCCGGAGCCGGGGGCTGAGCGGCGGGCGTGGCCGGTGCAGCGCCTTGCGGAACAGCTTCAAAAGGATTGTTCTTAGCCGGAGGCGGTTGAGGTGGAGGTTGCGGCTTCGCCGGTGCCGCGGCCGGAGCTTGTGTACCAGCAGGGGCAGCCTGTCCCTGAGCCAGCAGTTGGGTGTGGGTCAAGGTCGACCACAGCAGGGTTGCCGCGAGCAAACGCAGGCATCCGAGCCTGAACACTGTCATCTAGTCCGGGTTCCTTTCAAAGCTGCGTTCCCCTTCAGACGTTGGTCCGCCGACAGGGGTTTCACTGAACCATAGCCTCACTGCGTACCACTAAAGCTATTGGATTTGCCGCGCAAGGTTGTCCCCGTCGAACCGGTGTGATTGCGAAGATTTTAGTTTAGCGCATTTCGAGAGCGCTACCTAGCCGCTGGCGGACGCGGCAGGGCAGCGGAACCAGGAACGGAGCGAGTGGAGCCGGACGAAGCTATTTGCCCACCGTCGTCTTCAACCGCTGCCTCGCTATCGGAATGGCTGTCTTCCTTGGGCGTGTAGTAGGAGTGATAGTAGGTGTATTTGCTGTACAACTCGCCGCGGCGGGCGCCGTTGACCAGAATCCCCAGAACATTGTTGTTGCACAGGGATTGCATCGCGCGTGTCACCGAATCGATGGTGGTATGGCCGATGCGCACTACCAGCAGCGTGCCGTGGCACAAGGTGCCGAGCAGGCTGGCGTCAGCCGCAAACAGCAGCGGGGGACTGTCCAGGATCACCCAGTTGAACAACTCCGGCAAGCGGTCCATCATGAACTTCACTTCCGGCAAATTGAGCAGTTCCAGCGGATTGATCACCGCCTCGCCGGCCGGCATGACGTACAGGTTGGTGCCGGCGATCTTGCGGATGGCCTGGTGCAGTGGCACCTTGCCGAGCAGGTAATCCGTGATACCGGGGCCGCGATCGATGCCAAACAGGGTGTGAACAATGGGACGGCGGAAATCGAAATCGGCCAACAAAGTCTTGTTGCCCGCCAGATGGGCCTGTGCCAGCGCCAGATTGGCCGCCGATAGGGACTTGCCCTCCGCCGGCGATGCGCTGGTCACCACGATCGAGTGGATCGGCTGCAGCGTCTTCATATGATTGAGGCGAGTGCGTAGGGTGCGGAATTCCTCCATCGGCGCTTCATGAGGGCGTGAAACATCGATCAGCAAAGAATCCGTGGCCGCGCGGAAGGGCACTTCCTCCACCAGATCCAGCAGTCCCGCCAGATTGGTCGCGCTGCCGTATCCCGGCCGGTCCAGAACCGGTTTATCGCTCGTCAGCTTGTCGTGCGCCAAGTGATCGCTTGCCGCTTTATCGTTCCCGCCCGGATCGAGCACCGGGGTTCCCACCGAGGGGCGCCCGGAGCGGACGGACGGGGCGCCGGCATGACTCCAGTCTGCTCGGCGCGGCGCAATGCATCATGAACTCGACTCATCTGTTCCATAGTCATCCTACCGCCATCTTCAGAACTTTAGAAACGTAGTAATACACCACCGACCCCGACATCACGACGGCCGCGGCCAGACAGGCCGTAGTCCATCCGAGCCAAGCCAGCCGGCGGCGGCGGCGCACCACAAAATCGTTTTCGAGCAGCGGAACGCTGCCCTAAAATCGCCATCTGCGTGTAGGCCCGCACGTCCTTCAAATTCTTAAGCGACGTATCCTTCATCTCCCGTGCACCGGCGATCACGATTCCCAGCAGCAATCCCAGGGCCGCGCCCAGAGAAATCACGATGGGACGCTTGGGTTCGGTAGGAGCGGTCGGCAGCGACGCCGGATCCAGCAATTCCAAAGTTTCACCCTGTTTGCGCCCTTCCATCTCTTGCGCGATTTCCGCCTTGCTGAGCTTCTCGCTGAGGTCGATGAATCTTTCTTTGATCAAGTCCCGGTCGCGCAGCAGGTCCGCGTATTCTTTTTCGCCCAGCGGGATGGTTTCGATGCGTCCCTGATAGCCCTTGATGGTGTCATTCACGCGCTTGAGTTCCTTGGTGCTGTCCTGAATGTCCAGATCGTGCGCTTCAATCGCACTTTGGAACCGGCGGATGTTGCCATCGAGCTCGCGGGCCTCGCGCACGCTTTGCGTGGCGGACTGAGAGACTTCGGGTGCTTCCGTTTTGCTGTTAGCGGCTTCCTCCGCTTTCACCTCGTCCAGGCGCTTGCGCGCCACCGCCAGCCGGTCTACCGCGTTTTGAACATCCGGGAAGGAATCCTTGTAGTGCTGCCGCAAAACCGCCAGTTGATTCTCCCAGTTGGTAACCTCGTGCTCAGCGTCGGTCACCTTCTCGCTCTTCTTATCCGGCGCGCTCTTGGCCACCTGGGAGGCGTCTTTCGTGAGATTCGACTGCTGGTCCTTCAAGATACGAATGTTGGACTCCATCTGCATCTTTTCCTGATTCGCCGTGCTGATTTTTGACTCCAGATACGTCGCCTGCGACTGCAACGCCCCCAGTTGCCGCATGTTGGCATCCACTTGATCCGGCAGTTTGCCGTTGTTCTGTATGCGGAAAGACGCCACCTTGTCCTCGGCGGTATTCAGCTGCTTCTTGGTGTCGTCGAGCTGGTCCTTGATGAACTGCGTCGTCATGAAGGTGGCGTTCGAGCGATTGCGAATGTTCTCGTCGATGAAACGGCTCACCAGGTCCTGCACCACGCGCTGCGCCAGTAAACGATTTTCGTAGGAAAAGGTGACCGCGAAGGCCGGCAGATGGTCGGAACCTCCCGTCGAAGAGGCCACCGGCTGAATCAGAATATTCTTCTTCATCGCCTCAATCACATCTTCGATCGGCATCCGGCTGCGTTCGCGCTGATACAAACCGAAGGAATTGATGATGGTAGTGAGCACCGAGCGGCTCAAAATGGTCTGCGCCATCGAATTAATGCGGTCGCTCATCTGCTGGTTGATGGCCGACTGCACCATGTTCTGCGGCACCTGTTGCGGCACAATCTTCACCACCGCCTGCGAAGTATAGCTATCGGGGTAAAGGTACACGCCAACCACACTCGCTACTAAAGTGAAGAGAAACGGTCCGAAAATCCAGCCTTTGTGCCGGCGCACGATATCGATATAATCCTCGACATCTAACGTTCTTCGGGGAGTGCTATAGTTTTCCGTCGGTTGCATGTAATGTCCTTCGCTTAGGGAACTACAACGGTATCGCCGTTTTCGAGGAGGATATTCTGGTCCAGATTCTTCCCCTTAAGGATGTCCTGGTAGTTGAACTTAATTCTCTCCGCGCCGCGAAGAATAATGATTTTCTTCTTGTTCGCGAAATCCCGGAACCCGCCCGCGTTGGAGAGCGCGTCGAAAACCTTCGTCGGCGTAGCGAGGGTGTATTCACCCGGGCGGCTTACCTCACCTGTGATATAAAACTTCTTGCTGCCGACCGCCTGCAGACTGACCGTGACGTCCGGGCTATTGATGAAATTCGAAAGCGCCTGCTTTAGTTGCTCGCCTAGGCGCTCCGGCGTCAATCCACCGGCCTGTACGTCCCCCACCAGCGGCATGCTGATCTTGCCGTCCGGCCGAACCGTATAGGTCCCCGTGAAATCCGTCTCGCGCCAGACCTTGATCATCAAGATGTCCTGGGCGCCGATTACGTAGGTTTTGGGGTCGACCGCCGTGACGCTGGCGTCGGACTTGATAGGCGCCGTCGACGCGGCATCGCCGCGGCTCGCAGGGGGTGCCTGGTTCTGGGCCGCTGCCGGGCTGGAAACCAGCAGCCCGCATAGCAAGGACAGTACGACTGAAACTACGTTTCGCACCACGTTAGCGAACTCCTTCCGCATCCTCGCCTAGCCTACAGGCGTAGTGCTTGATTACATTGTATCTTGATAAAACAGCGTTTTTAAGTAGACAATCAGTTATCGGCGTACTGGCCCGATGGGTCTAGATCAGAAAGTGAAGAAAGGTTATCCGTGAGCTATTTCCTGGCCAAAACCGACCCCGGAACCTACTCGTTAGAGGATCTGCAACGCGAAAAACGTACACTCTGGGACGGAGTGACTAACCCCCAGGCCGTCAAAGCCATTCGCGAAATGCGTCCCGGCGACCGGGTTTTCATCTATGCCAGCGGTGGCGGCTCGGCGGTTGTCGGCCTGGCGAATGTCCTGACGGCCGGCCGCCCCGACCCCAAGAACCCCAAATCCGCCGTTGCTGATCTGGAATTCGCCACCCGCCTCGATCCCCCCACCACCCTGGCGGAAATCAAGCAGTCTCACAGGTTTAACGACTGGGCGCTGGTCCGCCAGGGGCGGCTTTCTACCATGCCGGCGCCGGACACTTTCGTCGCCTGGATGCGCGCCCGCTACCCCAAGGCGAAAATTTAGTCTCCTCTAATAGGCCCTGCGGTAGACTGAAGCTTGCCACAACTGGTCCGATCCGTAATCGACTTTGCGGCGTCCACCGCGGGACGAACCTGTCTCGAATGGTTCCGCCGCGAGCGAAATTGGATCAACGAGCAGCACTTGAAGTTGTGCCGAATCCCTGCCCCCACCTTCTTTGAAGAAAAACGGGCCGCCTGGATGGCCCAGCAGTTTCAGTCGTTGGGCTGGGAGGCTCGCCTGGATCGCGCCGGCAATGTGGTAGCGACGCTTCCTGGCGCCGCACAGGCCCCGGCTGTTGCCGTCACCGCCCATCTCGACACCGTCTTGGCTCCGCGCACTTCCGAAGACATAAAGCTACTAGGAGATGGCCGCATCGCCGGCCCCGGAGTTGCCGATAATGGACCCGGTCTAACCGCGCTCCTGGCCCTGGCCGCCGCCTGGAAAGCCGCCCCCCCGTTGAATGGTTTGTCGCCCGCTCCCATGCTGGTGGCCAACGTCGGCGAAGAAGGCGAGGGCAATCTGAGCGGCATGCGTTATATCTGCCGCGGAGGAGCCAACCAGCCGGCTGCGTTCCTCGTACTCGACGGCCCCGGCACCGATCACATCACCTCGCGCGCGCTCGCCAGCCAGCGCTTCGAAGTCACCATCACCGGCCCCGGCGGCCACAGTTGGCGCGATTCCCTTTGCGGCAATCCCGTGCACGCCCTAAGCCGCGCTGTGGCCTCCTTCACGGCACAGGCGGGATCGCTCGCCCAGCCCGGCCCCCCCGACGTGCCTGGCCCCCGCAGCAGCTTCAATTTCGGAATTTTCGAAGGCGGGTCCAGCATCAACTCGATTCCCACCGAAGCCCGCGCCAAGATCGACTTGCGTTCGGAAAGCCTCGAACGCATCGAAAAAATGGCCGCGCTGCTGACCCAGGCGGTGGACCAGGCCGTCGACGCCGAGAATGCGCGCGGCAGCGGGCCTAAGGTCGCCGCGCGCATCAAAGACATCGGCTCGCGCCCCAGCGGGGAGCTCGCCGGCGACTCCGCCATGCTCGAAGCGGTGCGTGCTGCCGATACTCATTTAGGAATCCGCAGCCGTCTGGATTGTTCTTCGACCGACGCCAATATTCCGCTTGTCGCTCGGCCTGCCAGCGGCCTCGATCGGAGCAGGTGGACAGGGCGGCGGCGCTCATACGCCGGCCGAATGGTACCTGCCCGACGGGCGCGATCTGGCGCTGCGGCGAATCCTGCTGACCGTGTGTGTGTTGTTGACGAACGAGTAACCCTTTTAGACCGGTTTCGTCTGATGGATAAGTACGTATAATAAAAATTGAAGGCGTCTGCCTGAGGTGAGGTAGCAATCATGAAACTGCTCGACAAAATGCGCCAGCAGAAACTGCTGTCGATGACTCTGCTGTTGTTTACGCTTTCGATTGGCATCGTGATCGGTACGCTGGTCAACACCGGAGTCCACGCGCAGCGCAGCGGAGCGGCCGCGCCTGACGCGTCCCCCTTGGTTCTCCCTAAAGCCGTGCAGATCGGCAATGAGTTCACCAAGCTCGCCAAAATGCTCGAGCCCAGCGTGGTCAACATCACCGCGGATTACACTCCCAAACTTCAGGAAGGGAAAAATCGCAAGCAGAGCCAGGGCGACGACGACGGCGATGACGATTCGAGCGACCTCTTCAAACGCTTCTTCGGCGGCCAGGGCGGCGGCGATTCCTCCCCGCAATCGCAGCGCCGCGAACAATCCGGTACCGGCTTCATCGTGGACAAGAACGGCTATATCATCACCAATAATCACGTGGTGGATGGCGTCGATCGCATCAAAGTGAAGTTGCAAGGCGACGAGACCGAGTACAAAGCGCGTTTGATCGGCACCGATCGCGAAACCGATCTCGCGGTGATCAAGATCGATGTCCAAGAAGCCGCTGTCCCCGGTGACCATCGCCAATTCGGACGGCGTGCAGGTGGGCGACTGGGCGGTCGCCATTGGCTCGCCCTTTGGCCTGGAGGCGTCCGTGACCGCAGGCATCGTCAGCGCCACCGACCGCACCAGCATCGGCCAGCAGTTCCAGCGCTTCATCCAGACCGACGCGGCCATCAATCCCGGCAACAGCGGCGGACCGCTCCTGAATATCAAGGGCGAAGTGATCGGCGTCAACACCATGATCGCCACCCAGAGCGGCGGATCGCAGGGTATCGGTTTCGCGCTGCCCATCAACACCGTGGTGCGCGTCTATAACGACATCATTCGCGACGGCCGCGTGACCCGCGGATCCATCGGCATTTCCTGGGCGCCCGGGACCAAGCTCGAAACCCTGCGCGCCTTGGGCGAAGACCACGGCGTGATCGTCGGTGAAGTGAAAAAGGGCGGTCCCGCTGACAAAGCCGGCGTCAAGGCCGACGACATCATTCTGGCCATCAACGGCCAAGCCGTGAAAAACGGCGACGAACTGGTCGCCCGCGTAGCCGATATCGCGGTGGGTTCACCAACTAGCATCACCGTCGATCGCGATGGCAAGAAGATGGATATGAAGCTGACCATCCAGGATCGCGCCAAGGTCTTCTCCGACGACCCGCGGGTAGTGGGCGAAAATGCCGTTCCCAGCAACACTCCCGGCAAAGAAGAGGCCACGCAAGTTAAGTTTGGCATCAGCATTCGCGGCGCGAGCGATGAAGAGAAGGATCTGACCCCCGACAAGCGCGGCATCACCGTCACGCGCGTCGAAAACGGCTCCTTCGCCGATGACGTCGGACTGATGGAACACGACGTGATCATCGCCGTCAACCGCCAGCCGATGACTTCGGTGGATGATATCCGCAAAGTTCAGGGCACGCTCAAGCCGGGCGACCCGGTGGCCTTCCGCGTAGTGCGGCAGATTCCCGGCGTCCGCGCCAAAGGCGCGCAGCCGCGCACCAACACCATCTTCTTGAGCGGAACCTTGCCGCAGAACTAGAGACGGTAATCAGTTTGCGTTTCCTAGCTGTCGGGCTGTTGGCGCTGTCTTTAGCCGCGGCGCAAACGGCCTCAACCAAGAAGAAGACCGCGCCGAAAAGCACCAAGGAAGCCGTCGCGCGCGCCACTCCCTCTGCCGCCAAGTCGAAAGCCGGAACTATCAAAACATCTGCTACAAAAAGCGGATATTCCAAATCAGTGGCGAAAGCGGGCACGAAATCCAAGCGAGTGGTGGTAGCGCGCCGTCCCCCAGTGCAGATGCAGCCGAGCACCGATCGCTACAAGGAAATCCAGCAAGCCCTCGCCGACAAAGGCTATTTTCGCGGGACTCCGGATGGCACTTGGAACGGAGAATCGGTGGACGCCCTCAAGCGCTTCCAGAGAGATCAGAACCTCGACCCCGATGGGAAAATCGGTTCGCTTTCGCTCATGGCCTTGGGACTAGGACCCAAGCGCGGAGTGGCGTCAGCGCAATCGGCCCCGGCTGGTAGCGAGCCCGTGGATCCCCCGCCCATAGCGCAGCCGCAACCCTAGCCCTTTGCGAAATACAAGGACGTGGCGCGTTCCAGTTCGGACTTCGACATCACCGGCCCGCGTCCCTCGTACCGTCCAATCGACGTCAGAATCGTGCAGATATCCGATGGATAGCAGGCGCGCAGTTCCGTGCGTCCCTGCCGCAGGCACAGCTTGCGCAGATATTCGGCGCTGTCCGGCTCGGCCGTAATGTGGCGCGCCTTCACCACGCGCTCGAAGATCTGATCGAAGG
Organism: Bryobacterales bacterium; assembly: GCA_963752205.1. Taxonomy (GTDB): domain Bacteria; phylum Acidobacteriota; class Terriglobia; order Bryobacterales; family Bryobacteraceae; genus Palsa-187. Next base: position 23,513 of record CAVVZG010000066.1, read on the forward strand.
AATCCGGATCGACGGCCTCCACCAAAATTTTGTTCTGAATGCGGCGCAGGAAGGCTTCATCGGCCAGATCCGACGGCTCCAGGTTGGTCGAAAACACCACCATGGTTTCAAACGGGATCTGGAACTTCACGCCATAGCGCAAGGTCAGGTAATCCACGCGCCGGTCGAGCGGCACAATCCAGCGGTTCAGCAAATCGCGCGGCGACATCAACTGGCGTCCAAAGTCGTCGATCAGCAGAATGCCGTTGTTGGCCTTCATTTGCAAAGGCGCGGCGTAAATGCTCGAAGATTCGTCCAGGCGCAGTTCCAGCATGCTGGGAACCAGCTCGCCGCCCACCAGAATGCAGGGCCGCTTGCACACCACCCAGCGCGGGTCCACTTCAGTTTCATCGTTATCGATCGGCTGATGCACCACCGGGTCGAAAAGACTGACGATCTGGTTGTCGACCTCCACCGCGTAAGGAATCAAAATCGCATCTTTGTAAACCCGCAGCATCCGCTCGGCCAGGCTGGTTTTGCCGTTTCCGGTCGGCCCGTACACGAAGATGGAAGTTTGCGAGATGATGGCCGGACCCAGTTGGTCCAGCATGTGGTCGGACACAATCAGGTCCGAAAACGCGTTGCGCAGCGTCTGCCGGTCCACATGGACCTTGGCCGCCTGCGCCCGCACCGCAGCGCCGTAGTCTTTAATAGAAACCGGACAGGCGCCAGCGTATTGCGAAACCTGGAAACGCTCACTAGCCATTTGCTTGCCAGCCGCCGATAGCGTGAAGTTGTAATCGTTCCCCGACATCCCCTTCACTTCCACCAGTTGCTGCTGGCGCATGTGCTTGAAGGTGCTGTCGACAATAGGAACCGCCAGGCGCAGTGACTTGCTCAGGCTGGCCAGCGTGCAATTGCCCTCGATCACCATGCGGCGCAGCATCAGATCCATCACCAGGTTTTCGGAGATCCCCAGTTGCGCGAAATTCTGCGGGATGGCGGGGCTGAAAGCAGTTCGAACCGGCGCAAACGTTGCCATAACGAAGGAAGTTCCTCTCCCACTGAATATCGGTTGGGGTGGGGGTAGAGTTTAATCGCTCCTGAATCCACTGCACGTTCCGCCACCCCTAATCGTCTAAACTGATTAAGGTTCCGCCCTAAATGGTGAAGTGTCTCCGCATTCTGTGCCTGGCGATGGTAGCGGCGTTCGCCTGCCTCGCCTCGGAGTCCGCCGCCTACATGTTTGAGGCGGGCGAGAAGGCCCTGAAGGCCGGGGACAGCCTGCAAGCCCTGCTTTTCTTTTCCCGGGCAGCGGAGCTCGAACCCACCAATTCCCTGTACGCGCGCAAGCGGACGGAACTCCAGGGCGTGCCAGCCCTTTCGCGCCCTGCGGTCACGCAAAACATGGACCCCGCCATCGAAACCGTCGAAGCCCAACTCAAAGCCGAGGGCATCGTCGAAAACGCGGAGCTGGCCGCCGCACCGCCCCCGGTTCTGGTCCCGGCCCCCGGCCGCCAAAGCTTCGACCTGAAAGGTCCCGCCCAGACTTTGTTTGAGAAAGTCGCGGGAGCGTACGGGATTCAACTGGTGTTCGATGCCGCCTACGTGCTCCCCTCCGCCTCGACCACGCTGCACATCACCGATGCCACCGCGCAGGAAGCCCTGCGCACACTCGAGGCCGCCACCGATTCGTTCCTGATTCCGCTGGGAGAGCACCTCGCCATGGTGGGCCGCGACACCGCCCAAAAACGCACCGAGCTTATGCCGGTGATCGCCGTCGCAGCCCCGATTCCGGAGCGCTTGTCGGCCCAGGAAGCACAGGAGATCGCTACCGCCGTGCAGCAGACTCTCGAAATCCGCCGCATCAGCCTCGACGCCGCCAAACGCGTAGTATATTTCCGCGATACCGTTCCCAAGGGCCTGGCGGCGCGTCAGATGTTTGCGGATCTCTCGCGCGGCCGGGCGCAGATTGAAGTCGACGTCGAATTCGTTTCCGTCGGTAGAAACTCCAGCTTGAGCTATGGCCTCCAGTTGCCCAGCGCCGCGGCGATCGTCGACTTCGGCAAGTCCTTCCAGAACATTCCCTCGGCGGCGCTCGGCGGGTTCCTCACCTTCGGCGGCGGATCGACGCTGCTGGGCCTGGGCATCGCCAATGCCGCTGCCTTCGCGACGCTCAGCAAATCCTCGGCCGAGACTATGCTGAACGCACAGATTGTGGCGCTCGACGGCCAGGCGTCCTCGCTGCACGTCGGCGATCGCTACCCCATCATTACGGGAAGTTTCTCCGGCGCCACGGCCGGACAGGCGGCCAGCAGCCTCTCGCCCTCGATCCAATTCGTGGATCTCGGACTAGTTCTGAAAGTGACGCCCACCGTCCATGAAGACATGGAAGTGACGCTGGATGTGGACGCGGAATTCAAGTCCTTGGGCAGCACCAGCGTAAACGGAATCCCGGTGATCAATAGCGAGCAGTATCAAGGCAAGGTGCGCTTGAAAGATGGCGAGTGGGCGATAGTCGCCGGTCTGGTAACCACCAACGATGCCGAGACCCCCACGGGCATCGCGGGATTATCCACTCTGCCCCTGATCGGCGGCCTCTTCACGCATCACGTCCGCGAGCAGGATCGCAGCGATACACTCCTGGTATTGAAGCCGCACTTGGTTTCCTTGCCGCCCTGGGAATATCTTTCGCCCGCCTTGTGGACGGGCTCGGAAACGCGGCCGGTCACGCCGTTTTAGGACGCGGGCCGAACAGCGCCGTGCCCACGCGAATGTGCGTAGCGCCTTCTTCGATCGCGGCTTCGAGGTCATGCGACATTCCCATCGAGAGCTTGGGCAAGCCATGGGTCCGTGCCAGGGCCGCCAGTTTTCGAAAGTAAGGGCGTGTCTGCGCCGGATTGTCGCTCCACGGCGGCATGGTCATCAACCCCGTCAGACGCAGATTCGCGCACTGGCGGATAGCGTCGATGAGTCCCGGCAAAGCATCCGGAGCCGAACCGGCTTTGGATTCTTCTTCACTCAGCTTCACCTCAATCATCACTTCGAGAGGTTTGCCAACCTGATCCAGCCGCCGCGCCAGTTTTTCCGAATCGACGGTTTCGATCACCTGAAATAATTCCGCCGCAATGCGAGTCTTGTTACTTTGCAGGTGGCCGATCAAATGAAACTCACCGCCCGTGAGGCTTGCCAAAGCCGCGTGTTTGCCTTCAAATTCCTGCACGTAGTTTTCCCCGAAATGCCGCAGCCCGAGAGCAAACGCATCGAGTGTGACAGCAGCTGGAAATTTCTTGGTGACAGCGATGAGAGTGACGTCGGAACGCTGGCGTCCCGAACGTTCGACTGCGCTGTGGATACGTTCCTCGACTTGATTCAGGCGTTCGCGAAGCACTCTGCTTCTCGCAGTATAACCGCAGCCGCCGCGGCGCCCAATTCGTGCCCGGCTTTTTCGATCGCGGCCAGGTGATGCCGTGCTGGTATGGCGGCGAGCGCGGCCGTCATTTCTTCGATCGTCCCAAAAGGATCGCGCGTACCGTGAATAAATAGCGCCGGCGTCCGCAGTTGCGGAAAATGCTGAGTTCGTAACTGTTCCGGCTTGCGCGGCGGGTGCAGTGGGTAGGAAAGCAGCAGCAAGGCATCGGCAACCGCGGGAGTCTCCGCCGCGAGCAAAGTAGTCTGCCGCCCGCCGTAAGAATGCCCGCCGAGCATCACGTAATCCGGCGTGATCTCCCGCATCGCTTCAGCCGCCTGCTGCAATCCTTCACGATCGCGCGCCGCCGCGCCCGGAAACGGCGGCCCGGAAGCGCGCAGTTGCCGATACGGAAGGTCGCAGCGCAGCACATGAAATCCGGCGTCCGCAAACGCGTCCGCCACATCACGCAACAGCGGCGACTCGCAATTCGACCCCGCCCCGTGCGTAATCACCAGCCCTTTGCCGGATGCCTTCACCGGCTCGTACAGCCAGCCTCGAATCAAATCCCGTTCAAAACGTTTCGTAAGCGATTTCTCCCTTGCCCCACACCGTCTGGCGTCCCACGCCTGTCCAGCGCGCGATTTCAATGTATGGCACGAATTCAGCCAAGTCGCCCTCATATTCGGCGAATCCCGTGAAGCCGCCCAACGAGTGCCGCTGCCCCGTACCGCGACTGATCCGTTCGTCGGCGACCGTCGTCAACTCGCAGCGCGTCATCGATACGTGGCTCGCCCGCGCGCCAAAACCTTTGAAGTCGATCGCCAACGGCCCATCCCCGTACAACTCTCGTAGCGTGCTCACCCGATCCCGGATGCGTGCCAGCAGGACCCCGAATTCCGGCCGCTCCGCCCCCTTGATCTCTGTCGCGGTCAAAAACCGAATCCGCAGCCGGTGAATCGTTTGGTCGCGAGCACACAAGGGCAGACTCAAACGCTCGGTTCCGGAAACCGAACTCAACGTCCCCAGATCCGCCATCACGTGCGTGAACAATTCAACCGCCGGTTCGCGCGTCAGAAACAAGTTCAAGCCAACTTCTAACGGCCCCAACACCCGCAACACAAACGGACGCGGCGGATCGGCGATCCCGCTAGGCCCCGCCACGGCACGCGGCGCAAAGAACCGCGAGTACGCCGCCGCATCCGCCTTCTGCAGCGCGCTTCCCAATTGCCCGCGCCAAGTATTGGCCGAAAAATCACGCAGCTTCGAGGCCGCGAAGCGAAACCGCAGCGGATAGAAATCGAAGGTTTGGGCGCTCGCGGCGGATCGCATTTCCACGCTCTTTTATAATAGAAGGATGCCCTTCCGGCTCGGGATCGACTATCAGCCGCGAGGCGACCAACCTGCGGCCATCGAAGCACTGCTGCGCGGCTTGCGCGACGGTGACCAACACCAGGTTCTGCTCGGCGTCACCGGCTCCGGCAAAACCTTCACCATGGCCAAAGTGATCGAGGCCAGCTAACCGTCCCGCGCTGGTGCTGGCGCACAATAAGACGCTAGCCGCGCAGTTGTATCAGGAATTCAAAAGCTACTTCCCCTCGAACGCCGTCGAGTACTTCGTCAGCTACTACGATTACTACCAGCCCGAAGCCTACATTCCCGCGGGTGACGTCTATATCGAAAAAGAAGCCACCGTCAACGAAGAACTCGACAAGCTGCGCCTCTCCGCCACCCGTTCCCTGTTCGAGCGCCGCGACTGCATCATCATCGCCAGCGTAAGTTGCATCTACGGCATCGGATCTCCTGAAGCCTATTACGGCATGCTGATGATGCTCGAAAAAGGCCAGAAGATCAAGCGCGAAGAAATCACCGCGCATCTGGTCAGCATCCTCTACGAACGCAACGAGGGCGACTTCAAGCGCGGAGCCTTCAGAGTCCGCGGCGACATCATCGAACTGTTCCCTACCTACGACGACTCCGCCTATCGCATCTCCATGTGGGGCGATGAGATCGAATCGCTAGAGCAGATCGATCCCTTGACCGGCCAAGTCAAGCAGTCCTACCTGCGCCTGCCCATCTACCCCAAAACTCACTACGTGATGCAGCCCGAGACCCGCGACCAGGCTCTGCGTAGCATCGAAAACGAATTGCACTGGTGGAAAGGCGAACTCGAGAAAGAAGGCAAGCGCATCGAGGCCCAGCGTCTGTGGCAGCGCACCAAGTTCGATCTGGAAATGATCAAGCAGATCGGCTACTGCCACGGCATCGAAAACTATTCGCGCCACTTCTCCGGACGCCTCCCCGGCCAAGCGCCGCCCACGCTCCTGGATTACCTGCCGCACGATGCGCTCATGTTCCTCGACGAAAGCCACCAGACCATACCGCAGCTCGGCGGCATGTATCACGGCGACCGCTCGCGCAAGGAGCAGTTGGTCAAGTACGGTTTCCGCCTGCCCAGCGCGCTCGACAACCGCCCGCTGACCTTCGAAGAATTCGAAAACCGCGTGCATCAGGCGGTCTATGTTTCGGCGACTCCAGGCCCTTACGAGCTCACCAAAACCAGCGGCGCCGTGATCGAACAAATCCTGCGGCCGACCGGCTTGGTAGACCCCGAAGTGACAATTCGCCCCATCCGCGGCCAGGTAGATGACCTTCTGCATGAGATCCGCCTGCGCACCGAACGCGATCAGCGCGTGCTTGTGACCACGCTGACCAAGCGCATGGCCGAAGATTTGTCGGAGCACTACGCTGAAGCCGGTGTGAAGTGCGCCTACCTGCATTCCGAAGTCTCGACGCTAGATCGTGTAAAGATCTTGCGCGATCTCCGCCGCGGAACCTACGATGCCCTGATCGGCGTCAACCTGCTGCGCGAAGGCCTCGACCTCCCCGAAGTTTCGCTGGTCGCCATCCTCGACGCCGATAAAGAAGGATTCCTGCGCTCCGCCGGTTCACTCATCCAGACCATGGGCCGCGCCGCACGCCACCTCGAAGGCCAAGCCCTGCTCTACGCCGACGTCATGACAGATTCCATGCGCCGCGCCATCGAAGAAACCACGCGCCGGCGCACCCTCCAGCGAGCCTTCAACGAAGCCAACGGAATTGTGCCACAATCCATCATTAAGCCCATCGACATAAATCTGGTGGCCATCGCCGAAGGCGATTACGTGACCGTGCCGCTGGAAGCCGAAGAAGAGGACGCCGCGGCCGTGCCGCCCGAACAGATGGATCGTTACCTAGCGGAACTCGAAGAGAAAATGCGCGCCGCAGCCCGCAAATTTGATTTCAAGCAGGCGGCCGCTTATCGCGATCGCATCAAGGAACTAAAGAGCAAGGCTGTCATTGGAATCACTCCCGACTTGACGATGACATGAAGTTGCGAAAAACGGCGGGATTGGTCGGCGCGGGGGGTGTCAGCCAGTCGTTTGTGGCCCGGATGCCTGCGTTTCTGGAGCAACTCGGCCCCGTCAAAGGTTCTTCTCTCAAAGTCTCGCGCCGCATCGCGAACGGCCTCCGCGCCGGTGTCGGCGTGGACAACTATAGCGCCTTTGAACCCTGCGATCTCATCTGCATTTGTGCCCCCGAAACTCAATTAGATGCACTCGCCGCGCAGTTGGCCTCATCGCTCCCGTTGGCGGGCAAGACGGTAGTCGTGTGCGACATGCTGCGCGACAGCCTCTGGCCCAGCCCCGTGCGAACGGCAGGCGCCCATGTCGCTACATTGAACTGTCTGCCCGAATCGTTAGAGCGTAAGTTCGTGGCTGAAGGACATCCGCTGGCGCTAGCGGACTTGCGAAAAATGCTGGCGCGGGATCGCCGCCGCCTGATCGAAATCCGCCCTGCCACCAAGCCCCTGTACCTCGCGGGCGTACATTTGGCGTCGCACCTCTTGCTGCCGTGGATCGCGGGCGCGGCGGAGAGTTTGCGCGCCGCCGGCTTCCCTCGCAACGAAGCCGTCAGCGCCGTCGAAGCCCTCGGACAGCGGGCGCTCCGGGCCTACGGAAAAGCCGGCGACAAGGCCTGGAACCGGGCGGCCGCTGAGCAATTGCAGCGAGCCGTGGCGGAAGACTTCGAAACCCTGTTGCAAACCGATAGCCGCTTGGCCCAGCTTTTCTCCGATGGCAGCGAACGCATGCTGCGCTACTTCGCCAAGCCCGTGCAGAAGCAACGCTTAAAAGTGATGGCCCGCCGTTCTGGCTGAACCCAAAATATTCTGAGAGAAAAGTCGCTATTCTGGAACCAGGTAGTATGAACGACACTCAGATGTTGACAATCGCGCTGGCCACTGTGCCCACGATGCTCACCGTGCTGATCGGCATCCTGCTCAATAACGCTCGCCTGAGCGACGTGAATTCGCGCCTGGGAGAGTTCCGCTCCCATATGGACGCCCGCTTCAACGACGTCGATCGCCGTTTCGACGGCGTCGACCGCCGCTTCGAGGAAATGAAGGAAATGTGGCGCACTGAACTCCATCGCGTCGCAGAAGTGATTGACGCCCGCCTGAAGCATTTGGAACACCGCTGATCGCCGTCACCCCTTCTTAACGTCGCGGTGCGTTTCCTTCACCCGATAACCTGCCGCCGCCAGCCGCTTGCGGATTTCACTGGCGATCAGCACGCTGCGATGGTGCCCTCCCGTGCAGCCGAAAGAAATCGTCAAGTAGCTCTTGCCCTCTGCAATATAGTGCGGCAGCAAGTAAATGAGCAGCTCCGATATCCGTTCGATAAACTCGATCGTCTGCGGGAACGATCGAATATAGCGCGCCACGCTAGGATGCTTGCCGCTGTAATTCTTAAACTCCGGAATGTAGTTAGGATTGGGCAGGAACCGCACATCGAACACCAGGTCGCTTTCCGCCGGAACGCCGTGACGATACCCGAAGCTAGTCACCTGCACCAGGATCTCGGGCGTACCCTTGGGCCCTCCAAAAGTGCGGTGAATCGTCTCCCGCAGCTCATGCACATTAAACTTCGTCGTGTTGACGATGGGATCGGCCAGCTTGCGGATCGGTTCCAGCCGCTCCCGCTCGTGCCGGATACTGGCGCTGACACTCTGTCCGGTACCCAACGGATGCGGCCGCCGCGTTTCGCTGAAGCGCCGCACCAGCGACGCGTCGTCGGCTTCGAGAAAGATCAACCGCGTCGGCACCAGCCGCCGAATGCGCTTAAACAGGGCAGGGAAGCGCTCCAGAGCCGCGCCCTCGCGAATGTCCACCACCAGCGCCGCCCGCCGGATCGTCGGCGCGTCTTTAGTAAGCTGCGCGAACTTAGGGATCAAATCGATGGGCAGATTGTCCACCGAATAGTAGCCCAGGTCTTCCAGCGCCTTGAGCACGGTCCCTTTGCCGGACCCGCTCAGGCCGGTGATAATCACTAGTTCGGTTTTTGCCGGTGTTGCTGCAGCCGCCTGTTTCATTCCCCGTCTTTCGCGCGCACGCTGAGCCCCCGTCCGCGCGAGCGGATGAAAGGAGCCCCTAGGTTTCGATTAAATCATAATGGCCGTCGCGCCTGCGGATCAGGATCGAAACCACCTGTTTATCCGCGTCACGATAAGCCACATAATCGCGCCCGTCTTCCATCTCGAGTATCGCCTCTTCGAGCGTGATGGGCTTGCGGCGCTCATGCTGATCGGGACGGAATACGCGTTGATCGGCCCCCGCAGGGGACGCCTTACGCGAGCTCTTTTTAGGGGTCGCAGCCGGAGCCTCGGCCTTCGCGGTGGCAGCCTTGATCGGCTCTGATCGCCGCGTGGTGTCGCGCCACCGCGCCCCCTGTTTGGCCGCTTGTTTTTCGATGCGGTCGACGGCGGTGCACATGGCAGTGAAGACGTCGCTATCCGCTGCAATCCCCACCAACTGGTGGTTGTGACTGTGCAGCGTGATCTCCGCCTTGTGCAGATGGCGCTCGCTGGTTACCACCACATGGGCCTGCTTTTCTCCGCGCCCATCCACTAACTTCGATAACTTCGCGAACTTGGCGTCTAACTTCTGTTGCAGTTTGGCTGGGATCTCGTCCTTGATCCCCTTGTAACTAACCTTCATATGGGCTCTCCCGCTATTTGCGGACGCGTCTTTGATGCGTCGAAGGAATGCGCATATCCTCGCGATACTTCGCGACGGTGCGCCGAGTCACCTGTATGCCCTCGGCTTGCAGGCGCTCCGTGATGTGTTCGTCGGTGAGTGGATGTGCTGTATCCTCCTCTTCGATCATCTTCTTAACGCGCCGCTTCAAAATCAGCAGCGGAGTCCCGCCGCCCGAAGGTCCCTGCACCGCCTCCGAGAAAAAGTAGCGCAGTTCGAAAACACCCTGCGGCGTGTGCGCGTATTTGCTCGAAACCGCGCGGCTCACCGTCGAAGGATGCACGCCGATCTCTTCCGCGATTTCCTTGATCATCATCGGCTTCAGCTCATCGATGCCGTGTTCCAGGAAATCCATCTGCCGCCGCACGATAGACTGGCAAACACGCAAAATAGTCTGCTTGCGCTGCTCGATGTTCTTCATGAGCTGAATCGCGCTCGCGTAGCGTTCCTTGACGTAATTCCGAACTTCCTTATCCGGCTCCTGATTGCGGTCGAGCATGCGCCGGTATTGCGGATTCAACCGCAATTGCGGAACATCTTCGTCGTTGATCTGGATCAGATAATCGTCGCCATCTTTTGAAATGTAAACGTCCGGCTCTACCTGCCGCGCCCCCGGACCCGAATAGCGCAATCCCGGCCGCGGATCCAGATGCCGGATCACATCGATCGCAATGTCGATATGCTCCTGCGGCCGGTGCAGAACCTTCGCCAGTTCCTTGAACTGCCGCAGCTCCACCATCTTCAAGTGATCGGCGACAATCTTCCACGCCAGCCCGTCTTTTCCATTCCTGCTTTCAATCTGCAGCAGCAGGCACTCGCGCAGGTCCGCGGAGCCCACGCCCGCCGGGTCCAGAGAATGAACCACCTTCAACGCCTCTGCCATCACCGCCGCATCATGGCCTTCAGCAGTTGCAATTTCCTCGGAAGTCGAAGTCAGGTACCCGTTCTCATCCAGATTGCCGATGATCCCCTCCGCCGCATCGCGGACCGCTTCCGGCAACGCAATCAACGCCAGTTGCGAGTGCAGATGATCGCTCAGCGTCACCGGTGAAGAAAGGAAGGTTTCGAAAGACGGCTTCTCGGAAATTTCAGCTGCCGGACTCTTGTACCCCGGGTCCAGATAATCGTCGAAATAAGACCCGAAATCGATCTCGTCGAATGGGTCTGCCGCCTTGACTTCGGGGATTTCAGCCGTCGCCGCAGCCGCCGCATCGATGTTCGCGGCGTCTTCTGCGGCCACCCCCGCAGCCAGATCGTCAAATGCCATCGACGCCGCCATCGCCGCCGGCTCGTACTCCGCGTCCGTGCCTTCAACCTCCACCGGCCCCGCCGTCACTTCCAGAATGGATTGATCCGCGGGATCGCCGGACCGCTCTCCCTCCGCTTCCAGCAGCGGTTGTAATTCCTCCGGCGTCAGTTCCTCACCGCCCTCGGTCGCTTCCTCGAGAACCGGGTTCTGCGCCACCTCGGCCGAGATCATGTCCTTCAATTCCAGGCGGTTTAGTTGCAGCAGACTCACCATCTGCACCAGCCCAGGAGTAAGGATCTGCTTCTGCGAGATCCGTACTTGCAGCCGTGGCGACAGTGAACCCATAACTACCCCCATCCTAACACCGGACTGTGCAAGTCAAGACCCAAACTTCACCGCTTCAGTCGTATAGCGAGATAGGTAAACACGTTATAATAGACCGTTTCCGATGCGCTATCTGCCGGCCCACGCGCAACACATCGGAGCTCGCCACTACCAACAGGATTCTCTAGGTTTGGCGGATCCGGAGGACCACGCCTTCCTGGCTCATGGAGGTTACCTGGCGGTCCTCTGCGATGGCATGGGCGGCATGGAGCACGGCGACATCGCCAGCCAAACCGCCGTTCGCGCGACCCTCGACGCCTATGCGCGCAAGACGCCTGACGAAAGCATCCCGGCCGCCCTGGAACGCAGCGCACGCGAAGCCAATGAGCGCGTCATCGAAGCCGCGCTCGGCCTCGGACTCAAAGAAGGCGTCGGTACCACGCTGGTCGCCGCCGTGCTCCATTCCGGTTTCCTGTACTTCATTTCGGTGGGCGACAGCGCCGTGTTTCACGTCCGTGATGGCGTGCTTCACATGGTGAACCGCCCTCACGTCTTCGCGAATTTACTCGATCAAGCGGCCGACCGCGGTCAGATTTCACGTTCTGAAGCCGCGCAGCACCCTGAGCGCGAGTCGCTCACCAGTTTCATCGGCATTCACCAACTCGAAGAGATCGATCACAATCTCGAACCATGGCCCCTGTCCGAAGGTGACACCATTCTGCTGGCTAGCGACGGCATGTTCAAAACCCTGGACCCGGAGGAAATCCAAGCCTGCCTCAGCGGCCATCCACAGTCATGGCCGCAGATTCTGGTGGAGCAGACGCTGGCCAAGGGCAACCCCGGACAGGATAACGTAACCGTGGTCTCAGTCACTTTCGATTCCGGGGCGCTTGCCAAGTGGGACCCCAAATCGCCGCCCAGCATATTCCTCGTTCCGCAGGTATCGGCGCAGGCCGCCAAGTCCTCATCTGAAAAAGCCTGGCTTCTAGCTGCTGGACTCCTGCTGCTGATCGCCGCAGCCTTCGGCGGCCTCTGGTATTTCTCAGCCCGCTAAAGTGGCCGATTCTGCGGCGCTACTGACTGCGCGCGTCCCCGCGCTTCACTTGCGCCCGCCGCCGCCCTTGTTCCAGATTCGCCGACGCCGTCTCCTTAGCTGCGTCACTCACTTTAATGTTGTTCACTACCCGCTTCGCTCCCGCCGTCTTTGCCATGCGCGTCGCGGCGCCCTTGTGCTGCACCACATTGGTAGCCCCGTCCCAAAACGCCACTCCACCTTGTACGCGCACGCTCAGCCCGTCCTTGCCGATCTTCGATTTCGCGAGCTTCGCCCGGATCACAGCCTCCATTTCCTTGTCCTGGAGAGCCGTTGCGCCTTGACCCGCAATCGGCTTTGCAGGAGGGGCTTTGCTTTGCGCAAACAAAGTTCCCGCCGACAGAACGACAATAAGAATCCACAGCCTCATACCCTGTAGTCCGCGAACCCTGCCAAAATTCTCATTCAGAGTGCCTGCAAACTTGCTAGTCTGGTGGCGGACCTGTTCATGAGCAGCTCTCTGTTTCGACGGCTAGTGGCTGCCGCCATCGCGTTGCTCGTCGTTACTCTTGTATCCCTCAACTATGCCCTGGCTTCGGTCGACCCCGCGATTCGCGTCCAGGTGCTCGAAATCACCGTGGTCGCCGCACTCGCGGCCGCTGCGGTAGCGCTGCTGGTCTCGCGCACTTTGACCGCGCGCGTCAGACGCCTCAAACGCGCCGCCGAAGGACTGTTAGGCCCAGAAGCGCAGCCCGGCGTACTCACCGATCCCGGCGACGATCTCGGCTCTCTCGAGCGCTCCCTAGTTGGCGTAGGCCAAGAGTTGCGCGGCCTGGTCAGCAATCTGCGCTTTGAATCCGCCCGCCGCGAAGCCATCCTCAGCGGCATGGCCGAAGGCGTCCTCGCCGTCGACCCGGATTTGAAAGTCACCTTCTGCAACCAAGCCTTGCTCAGCGCCACCGGCTTCCGCGGACGCTACGAAGGCGTCGGCCTGCTGCAAGTAGTCCGCGACCCGGCCCTTTATGAATTGATTCGCTCCGTCCGCGCCTCAGGCGAGCCCGGCAAACTCCGCTTCCATTTATTCGCCAACATCCCGCGCACCTTCGAAGCCCAAGCCACCCCACTCGCCATGCCTTCCGGCCGTGGCATCATCGCCATCTTCCACGACATCACCGACCTCGAACGCCTGGAACAAGTGCGCAAGGATTTCGTCGCCAACGTGTCCCACGAATTGCGCACCCCGCTTGCCGGCATCATCGGCTATTCCGATACTCTCTTGGACGGCGCGCTCGACGACACCGAGAACCGCCGGAAGTTCGTGGAAATCATCCGTGCCAATGCCGTCCGCCTCGGCAGCATCGCCGCCGACTTGCTGGTCCTTTCCGAGCTGGAATCCGGAGCCGATCAAGAAACTGAAACCGTTTCCGTCCGCGCTGTCCTGGAGGACGGCTTGCTCACTGTGGAGGGCGAAGCCCGCGAGCGCGGCGTTCACCTGATCCGCGAGGAAATGCAAGATCTCCAAGTTGCCGGCAGCCGCCTGCGCCTAGAGCAAGCCTTCCTAAACCTTCTGGCGAATGCCATCAAGTTCAATCGCCCCGATGGCGAAGTGCGCGTGCGGATCGCGCTAGATAAAGATTCCCGCGTAACCGTTATGGTCGCGGACACCGGCGTAGGCATCCCCTCTCAAGATCTCCCGAGAATCTTCGAGCGCTTCTACCGGGTAGACAAGGCCCGTTCACGCCAGGTAGGCGGCACCGGCCTGGGCCTCTCCATCGTCCGCCACGTAATAGAACGCATGAACGGCACAGTAACGGTAGAGAGCCAAGTAGGCAAGGGCACTACTTTCCAAGTCTTGCTGCCCTCAGTAGGGCGGGCCTCCGGCCCGCTGCCAACGTCCACGTTGGCAGCGCCGTAACCCATTCGTAACCTAATATTCATGACAACCTAACCCGCCTCTTGCTAAAGTCGTAACTTGTGACACCATCCACCCCCACCTTCAAAGTTGCAACCTCCGACAGTCCCGCCGGGGCTAGAATTCTCACGCTGTCCGGACCCCTAACCATCCAAACCCTCTTCGACTTCCAGCAAATCGTGCGCGAAGAAACCACCAAGCCCATCATTCTGGACATCTCAGGAGTTGCTTACATGGACTCCGCTGGCCTGGGCTGCGTGGTCAGTGCGTTCACCTCCTGCCAGCGCAATGGTCGCGCCTTCGGCATTACCGGCTTGGGCGATCGCATTAAGACTCTCTTCGCCGTCACCCACGTAGACGGTCTGCTCCCCACCTTCGACACCCTGGAAGCCGCCGAAGCCTCCGTCAAGCCCTAGGCTCACCGTCACGCAATTGTAACGGTCTATTAATTACAAACTCATCCTTCCCCGCTAATCTCACGATTCAAAGCTGAAATTTTGAAAACTGAGTGGAACCCTCGGTCCGCTCGGAAGAACACTGCAATTCCAAACCAACAGGAGCAAATTGGATGAGAAGAATGAATGAGCGAACCGGACGGGTGCTTCTAGCCTGCCTCTTGAGCTCGATTATGCCGCTATCGGCCGCCGACAACCTGGCGCCCCAGCCTACCGAAATCGAACAGCTCAAACAGATGCTCGCGGATCAGCAGAAGCAGATCAACGAGCTTCGCCAAGCCCTAACCCAGCAGCAGGGAGCCCAGCAGCAGGAGCCCAGCAGCAGGCTAGCGCGGCCACAGCCGCCGCCGTGCCCGCCCTACCTGCCGCCGATCCCACCCCGGTCAGCACCTTCCGCAATCTGGGCGAGGTCGCCAGCACTACAGGCTTAGTTCCGCGCCCCAAGTCGCTGCCCGCAGCTATGGCCCTCCCAGCCATCCCCTTGCCGCAAGCCGCTGCTCCCGGCGCGACCCCAGCCTCCAAGAATCCTTGCGAAGCCGACCCGGATAAGACCATTCCCACCTACCTTCGGCTGGGAAATGTCTGCATCATCCCCGTCGGCTTTATGGACTTCACGCCGTTTTGGCGTGACAAGAACGCGGCATCAAGCATGGGCTCCAACTTCGGCAGCGTTCCCTTCAACAACGTACCCAACGGAAACCTCTCGGAAACCCATTTCAGCCAACAAAACTCGCGTCTCGGTTTCCGGATCGACGGCGATTGGAAGGGTACGCACTTCATCGGCTACAACGAGTTCGATTTCAACGGAACCAGTGGCTCGACGTCCCTCGCCGTCTCCAATGGCGCGATTGTCCCGCGCCTCCGTCTGTTCTGGGCGGATGTCCGCAAGAACAAGGTCGAGTTCCTCGCTGGCCAAAGCTGGAGTATGCTGACGCCCAACCGGAATGGTATTTCCGCTTTGCCCGGCGATCTCTTCTTCACCCAGGTCATAGACATCAATTACGTGGCCGGACTTACCTGGACCCGCCAGCCTGGCCTGCGCGTTCTCATCCACCCCAACAAGAATGTGACTTTCGGCTTCTCTGCCGAACAACCCGATCAGTACATCGGCGGTTCGGCGGGCGGCTCCGGCATTACGCTGCCTAGCGCTCTTACGGGGCTTGCCTCAACTCAGCTTGACGCTGCGGGGAATATCAGTGGAGCGAGCTATCTAGCCCAACCCGGCTACACGCCGGACTTCATCGCGAAGCTCGCCTTCGATGTCCCTCGCTTCCATTTTGAAGTAGGCGGCGTCGAGAGTAACTATAAGACCACCAGTCTCGCCGCTCCGTTCGTTTCGCATACCACCACAGGTGCCGGGCTCCTCGCAGGCTTCAATGTCGCGCTTCTGAAGAACCTCCGTATCATCTCTTCGAACTTCTTTAGCGATGGCGAGGGCCGCTACCTGTTTGGACAGGCGCCTGATGTGATTGTTCGAGCCGACGGCTCTCTAAGCGCCGTCCACGCCAGCAGCACCCTCGACGGTTTTGAGGCCAGGGTCATGCAGAATAAGCTTCTCCTGTACGCCTACTACGGCGGCATCTACGTCGGCCGCAATACTGCGATCGACACCGGTGCCACAACCGCGAAGATCGGCTATGGTTACACCGGTTCAGCGAACAGCCAGAACCGCGTCATAAACGAATTTACGTTCGGGTTCAACCAGACCATGTGGGCCAGTCCGCGCTACGGCGCGATCAACGTGATGGGCCAGTACGAATATCTGATGCGCGATCCTTGGTTCGTGGCCGCTGGCGCTCCCAAAAGCACCCACGACAACACCATCTACTTCAATATCCGCTACACCTTGCCGGGGGCCATGCCCAATTTCTAAGCCAATGATTCGTTGGGGATTACTCGGGCTATCACGGGGATGGCCCGAGTCATGTAATCGTTCTGTAATAAACACTTGATTAAATAGAGGAGGATATATATGAAGCGTTTTGTAATTCAGGTGGCCCTGTTAGCCGCCCTGACGACCGGGGTGGCGTCAGCTCAACAGATTCTAATCAACGCGGCCGGTGCCACGTTCCCTTATCCGATGTACTCGAAGTGGTTTGACGAGTATCACAAGAAGTTCTCCAACCTGCAGTTCAACTATCAGTCCATCGGTTCCGGCGGCGGGATCAAGCAGGTAACCGAAGGAACCGTAGAATTCGGAGCCAGCGACGGTCCGATGAACGACAAACAGATCCAGGAATTTCATGACAAGCACGGTTTCGGAATCTTGCATTTTCCGACGGTGATGGGCGCCGATGTTCCGGTCTATAATGTTGCCGGCGTTAGCTCGGATCTTAGCTTTACGCCGGAAGCTCTCGCGGGAATCTTCCTCGGTAAAATCACCAAGTGGAACGACCCGGAACTAGTGAAAGCTAACCCCGGCGCGAAATTGCCAGCCGCGGATATCGTGGTCGTGCATCGTTCCGATGGCAGCGGCACCACCTATATCTGGACCGACTATCTCTCCAAAGTCAGCAAGGAGTGGGAGATGAAGGCCGGCCGCGGTACCTCCGTCAACTGGCCCGTCGGCCTCGGCGGCAAAGGGAACGAAGGTGTATCGGGTCAGGTTCAACAAACCCCGAACTCCATCGGCTACGTCGAATTGATCTTCGCCGTGCAGAACAAGATGAAGACCGGCAAGGTGAAGAACATGGCCGGAAACTGGGTAGAGGCCAGCCTCGCCAGCGTGACAGCGGCAGCCGCGAGTTCGAAAGAGATGCCTGAGGATTTCCGCGTATCCATCACCAACGCTCCCGGCAAGGACGCTTATCCCATCTCCAGCTTCACCTGGCTGTTGATCCCCGAGAAAATCGCCGACCCCGCCAAGAAGAAAGCCATCAAGGATTTCCTCACCTGGATGCTGGCCGACGGCCAGAGCATGACCGAGCCGCTTGCCTACGCCCGCCTTCCGAAAGCCGTGGTGGCAAAAGAAATGAAAGCGATCGCCAAGGTTCAATAACCGATTCTCTGCATGGCTGCCTCCTCCACTACCGTCTCGAGCGCCGGTCCCTCCCGGCCGACGCCGAATTTTTTGGACCGCCTGCGCGGCGGCGATGAGGCGGCCTACGTCATCACTTTCATGGCTGCAGCCAGTATCCTGCTGGTCACGGGGCTGCTGGTGTACGAGTTGTTCATCAATTCCGCCGATGCCCGCTCCAAATTCGGCTGGGCCTTCCTGTTCACCCAAACCTGGGACCCGGTGAACGATCAGTTCGGCGCGTTGCCCTTTATCTACGGAACTCTGGTAACGTCTTTCCTGGCCTTGCTCATGGGAATCCCCCTCGGCGTAGGCGCCGCCATCTTCCTGGCGGAATTAGCGCCACCGAAAATTTCCGACGCCCTCACGTTCTTGATCGAACTGTTGGCCGCCGTACCCAGCGTGATCTATGGATTGCTCGGCATCTTCGTGCTGGTCCCCATCCTCCGTTTAGTCGAGCCCTCCTTACGCGCCGTACTCGGATGGACCCCGTTCTTCAGCGGCCCGTTCTACGGCGTCAGCCTGTTTTCGGCCGGCGTCGTGCTGGCCGTGATGATCATCCCTTTCATCATCTCCATCTCCCGCGAAGTGATTCTCTCGGTTCCAGGTGACCAGCGCGAAGCCGCTCTGGCGCTCGGCGCTACCCGTTGGGAAACCACCTGGGATGTCGTCGTTCCCTACGCCAAGAAAGGCATCATGGGCTCCATCTTCTTGGCCCTGGCGCGTGCCCTGGGAGAGACCATGGCCGTCACCATGGTCGTCGGCAACGATCCCAAAATCAAAGCCTCGCTGTTCGCCCCCGGCTACTCCATAGCCGCCGTGATCGCCAACGAATTCACCGAAGCAACCGGCAAACTCTACACCAGCGCCCTCATCGAACTGGGCTTGGTGCTATTCGCCCTCACCATCGTCATCAACGGCGTCGCGCGCCTTCTCGTGATGGGAGCCGACAAGTACAAGACCTAATATGGCCGACCTGCACACACTCCGCCGCAAAACCGTCAACGTAGTGATGCTGACCGTCACGGGATTGTGTACCCTGTTTGCCGCGGGAACCCTCGTCTTCATCCTCGGATACCTATTCATCCACGGCGGCAGCAGCCTCACCCTGGACTTCTTCACGAAACTCCCCACCCCCGTCGGCGAAACCGGAGGCGGCATGGCCAACGCCATCGTCGGCAGCGCCAAGCTTCTCGCCCTCGCCATGGTAGTGGGCGTCCCCATCGGCTTTCTAGGCGGCGTGTATCTCGCCGAATTCGGCGGCAGCACCTTTTCTTTCGTGATCCGCTACGTGACCGACCTGCTCAATGGCGTGCCCTCGATCGTCATCGGAATCTTCGCCTACACGCTGATCGTTTTGCCGCAAAAACACTTCTCGACGCTAGCCGGCGGACTGGCTCTCGGCGTAATGATGATCCCCATCGCCGTACGTAGCTCCGAGGAATTTCTCCGCGCCATTCCCAATTCTCTCCGCGAAGGCGCCATGGCGCTGGGCGCGTCCAAAGCCAAGTCCATCCTGACGGTCGTGATTCCGGCCGCGAAAAATGGCATCATGACAGGGATAATGCTGAATCTGGCGCGGGTGGCGGGCGAAACCGCCCCGCTCCTGTTTACCAGTTTCGGCAACCGTTTCTGGAGCCCAGGATGGGAGCAACCCACGTCCGCCTTGCCCGTAATGATCTTCACTTATGCCATCTCGCCCTACGAAGATTGGCATCGGCAAGCCTGGTCGGCCGGGTTCGTGCTGCTGACTTTGGTGCTGGCCGTAAATATATTCGCCCGCGGCGTTCTAGCAAAGAAAAAACATGTCGCCAGGTAACCCCATGCAAGCCCCAACTCGACAACCCTATCCTGAGATGAATACTTCAACTGCGGGACCCAACGTGCCGCCGATGGATGCCACGAAACCGCTTCCCGACACGGCCCACAAGCTGAGCGCCACCGATCTCAACTTTTACTACGGCAACTTTCAAGCCCTGAAGAATATCTCGATGGAGATCTTCGCCAATCAGGTCACCGCCTTCATCGGACCCTCCGGCTGCGGCAAGTCCACCTTCCTGCGCACTCTGAACCGTATGAACGAGACGGTTCGCAACACCCGCGTCGAAGGCCAGATCTTACTCGACGGCGTCAACATCCTGGAGCAGGAAGTAGCCTACGTCCGCCGTCGCGTCGGCATGGTGTTCCAGCGCTCCAATCCTTTCCCTAAATCGATTTTCGACAATATCGCCTACGGCCCGCGCATCAACGGTATGGTCGGGAGCCGCGCCTCGCTGCACGAGAAAGTAGAACAAAGCCTGCGCCGAGCCGCCCTCTGGGACGAGGTCAAGGACAAACTGAACCAATCCGCCTACGGCCTCTCCGGCGGCCAGCAACAGCGCCTATGTATTGCCCGTGCTCTGGCCGTCGACCCCGAAGTGCTGCTCCTTGACGAACCCTGTTCCGCCCTCGATCCCATCGCCACCGCGAAAATCGAAGACCTCATCTTCCAGCTCAAGACCAGTTGCACCATCGTGATCGTCACCCACAACATGCAGCAAGCCGCACGCGTGGCCGATCACACTGGATTCTTCCTGCTCGGCCGCCTGATCGAATTCGACAATACCGCCGTGATCTTCAAGAACCCGGCGAAACAAGAAACAGAAGATTATGTAACCGGCCGCTTCGGTTGATTCCCCAGTTGATATGCGCCACTTCATAGAAGAACTCGAACAACTCAAAACCAAGCTCCTCGAGATGAGCGCCATCGTTGAATCCTCCATTCAGCGCAGCATCAGCGCGGTTACGCAAAAGGACCGCAACGCGGCCGAAGAAGTCTTCCGCACCGAAGCCCGCATTAACGCCATAGAAATCGAGATCGACGAATTCGCCATCAACTTACTCGCCCTCCAACAGCCCATGGCCGCTGACCTGCGCCTGATTGTAGCCGCCCTCAAGATCAACACCGACCTCGAACGCATGGGCGATCTCGCGGTCAGCATCGCCGAGCGCGCCATGTCGTTAATGGAAGGCCCCATCATCACTCCCATGATCGACATCCCGCACATCTCGGGCCTGGTCCAATCCATGGTCCGCAAGGCCCTCGACGCCTTCGTTCACCGCGACGCCGACTTGGCCCGCAGCGTCCTCGCGTCCGACGACGCCGTAGATAGCCTCCGCACCGCTTGCTACCACGAGCTAACCAGCTTCATGGAAAAGGACCCGCACAACATCCAGCAAGCTCTCAACCTCATGGTGGTGATCCGCAACCTGGAACGCATCGCCGACCATTCCACCAACATCGCCGAAGACGTCCTGTTCCTGGTCAAAGGCATCGACGTCCGCCACCACGCCGAAACCCGCCCCTCAGCCGTGGGTTGAGCGCCTCAGTACGGCACGATATAGTTTAAGTGCCAAAACCGAGGCCCATCCATGGAGCCGTCGCTACCAAGACTTGCGCTGCTGGGCTTAGCTGCCGTGCTTGCCCCGGCAGCCCCTCCCCAATCGACTGGCGACCCCGCCGCCCTGCTTGATCGAGCACGTGAAAAAATCGTTCGCACTACGCGACGACTGCCGAAATTCACCTGCCGTGAGACCATCGAACGTACTTATTACGTGCTCCCGCCCCAAAAAACTAACCCCAGAATAATGACGGAAGCCCCCGTGAACTCCTGCGACGCAAAAGAGTTTGGAGCGAGCGGCCCCCTCTCGCTCGACGCGAAAGATCGGTTGCGGCTGGATGTAGTAGTTGGCAAAAACACCGAGATCTTTTCCTGGGCGGCCGCGAACCGCTTTGACTCGCGCTCCGTCTTTCAGATGGTTTCCAACGGGCCGATTAGCATGGGTTCCTTCGGGACCTACCTAGTGGACATATTCGAAAATCCCGGCACGAGCTTCAAATTCACCGGCAAGAAGCACGAGGGCCCAGCAGAGGTTTTCGAGTACGGTTTCGAAGTGCCTGCGCCTGCCAGCCATTATGACGTGCGAGGCGACACCGATTGGAAGGTCACCGGCTATCACGGCTCCTTCGAGATCTACTCGGCGACGGCTGAGCTGGCCCGTTTGGTTGAGGAGACTGCGGAACTTCCGCCCGACACCAGAATATGCCGCGCTAGAACCAGCATTGATTACCATTACATGCTCATCGGAGGCGATGAATTCCTGATTCCGCGCCAAAGTCAGCTCGAGACCTTGTCAGGGAACGCCAATGAAACCTCCAGCATCACCACGTTTTCGGGATGTCACGAATACACCGCGGAATCGAGTCTGCGATTCGACGCGCCCGAATCCCCAGCCGCTGCGAGGACAACCGCGCAACCTCCGCCGCCGCTCCCGCCCGGCCTCTCCGTGACGTTGGCTCTGCTAGGCGCGATTGATCCCCGGAGCGCCGCCGCGGGAGACGCGATTTCGGCTGAGGTCTCTCAATCTATTCGCGCGCCGCATTCGCGGCAAATTCTGTTGCCCGCGGGCGCTGTCGCGCACGGCCGCATTTTACAAATGCGGCATCAGTATAGTTCCTCGCAATTTTTGATTTCAATTCGCTTCGAAACCCTCGAAGTGAACGGGGTGGTGACACCGCTCTCCTTGCAGTGGGATCGCGAGTTGAAGGCCGAGAAGACCCCTTTCCCAAAAGGACTTCGCGGCCGCAGCCCGGAATTTTCGCTACCGCCGCCGGCCGCCGGCGATAGGGGAGGGTATTTCTCCCTGCCTGCCTTCCGCGCCGGCTCCATTCTCCCCGCCGGCTTCAAGTCGAAATGGGTTACGGTGAGCCCGTGAGGCGTGCAATCGGGTTCATCGCCATAACGGCGCTTGCGCAAGATCCTTCCGCGATGCTCGAAAAAGCTCGTGACAAAATGCTCGCGGAGATTCCCACGCGCCCGCGCTATACCTGCGTCGAGACCGTCGATCGCAGCTATTTTTCGCGCCGCGGCCTGCTCTCCTCGCCCCCTTCCTGCGAACGTCTCAGCGCCGATAGAAAAGCGGGCCGCGCCAAGCTACGCCTGGATGCCACCGATCGCCTGCGCTTTGAAGTCGCCGTGACCCAGGGCGCCGAGATCTATTCCTGGACCAGACCCGCTTCTTTTTCCTACAGTCTCGAGCAAATCCTGCAGTTCGGTCCCACCGGCACCGGAGCCTTCGCCGCCCACTTGATCGACATTTTCAGCAATCCGTCCGTCCGCTTTCGGGCTCTCGAAGAAAATGGGGGGAATCTGGAGTACTCTTTCCGGGTTCCTGTTGAGGCCAGCCACCTCATTATCAAGGCAGGCACACAATGGCGTCCCGCCGGTTATAGCGGCTCGTTCGCCGTCGACCCGCGTTCACTCGAAGTGCGACGCTTCACGATGGGGTCCGACGAACTGCCGCCCGAAACCTCGCTGTGCGAATTGAGCACCACTAACGAATATGAAGCAGAGAAAACCCTGGGCCTTCTGCTGCCATCCGTGAGCAGTTCCTACGACATCCTGCGCGACGCAACCGAGACGGCGCAGGTGACGACGTTTTCTAATTGCAGCGAGGCGGCACTCCCGTCCAGCAATACGTG
>CAVVZG010000067.1:0-7691 GCA_963752205.1 Bryobacterales bacterium
GCGCCACCGTCGACGACACGCCGCCGGCGCGCGGCAAGTACAACGTGATCAATTACCAGACGACGCACATTCAAGGCGGAGCGATCATGGGGACGTCACCGGACAAGAGTGTCGTGAATCCGCATCTGCAGCACTGGAACGTACCGAACTTGTGGGTGATCGGCGCGTCCGCGTTTCCGCAGAATGCGTCGCACAACCCCACGCTTACGGTGCTCGCCCTTACCTACTGGGCGGCGGATGCGATGATCAACCGCTATTTGAAGAACCCCGGCAAGTTGGTCTAAAAAGTGTACAGATTGTTGTACACTTGAGTCATGGCACAAGCATTGGCTAAGAAGCGCGCGCGGACCAGCGTTGGCCGGGCTCCGATTGCGATGGCGGAAGCTCGCAAGCAACTGCCCAAGCTCGCCGATGCGCTGGAGAAGCATCCCGAAATCGGGGCCGTGAAAATCACGCGGCACGGCAAGCCGGTGCTGGCCGTCCTGTCGTGGGATTTGTACGAATCTGTGGTCGAGACCATGGAGATTATGTCCGATCCCGAGTTGATGGCGGCCTTCCGGCAGGGCGTAAAGGAAATGGAAGAAGGCAAGGGCATACCTTGGGAGCAGGTTAAGAAAGAGCTGGGTCTTTGACCTACCGGCTGATTATCACGCCGCGAGCGCGTGCGATGCTCAAGGCGATCGGGGACCGGCGTGTTCATGAGAAGTTGGCGAGTGTCATCGATAGCTTGGGATCCGACCCGGAACTGCGAGGAAAACCGCTTGACGACGATCTCGCAGGTTACCGCAGCGTGCGCGCAGTGGGGCAGCGCTACCGCATTATTTATCGCGTGGATCGTTCGATCGTGACGGTCGTGGTGGTGGCCGCGGGAATTCGCAAAGAAGGCAGCCGCGAGGACATTTACCGGGTGGCGGAGAAGCTCATCCGGCTCGGCTTGCTGTGATCGGCAAGACGTGACAGTATGGATTTCTCATGACCAATCTAAAACCTGTTGACGTGGCGATCATCGGTGGTGGTTGGACCGGCCTGCTGATGGCCAAGGAGATCACCGCGAAGACATCGCAATCGGTCGCCGTCTTCGAGCGCGGCATTCCGCGGAAGACAGACGACTATACGGTGACGATGGATGAGCTCGACTACAACATCCGTCTGCGCATGATGCAAAATACGGCCGAGGAAACGATTACGCACCGCCATTCCTTGCAGGCCACCGCGGTGCCGGTTCGTCAGCACGGATCGTTTCATCCGGGCACCGGTGTAGGCGGCGCGGGCGAGCATTGGGGCGGTGCGTCGTTCCGCTTCCTGCCGGATGTGTTCACGCTGCGCACACATTTGAACGAGAAACACGGCGCAGCGAAGCTGCCGGCGGACCTAGCGGTTCAAGATTGGGGCGTGACCTACGACGAGCTCGAACCGCTCTATTGGAAGTCCGAACAGTTGATGGGCATCAGCGGCAAGGCCGGGAACCTGCGCGGGAAGAAGATCGATGGCGGCAACGTTTTTGAAGGGATGCGCCAGCAGGAATATCCGACGCCTCCGCTGAAGCACTCCTACGTTTCGAGCATGTTTGAAGACGCGGTGCGCAGGATGGGCTACCATCCTTATCCGACCCCCGCCGCGAACTTGAGCGAGACCTATAAGAATCCCGACGGCGTCACGCGCGCCGCCTGCGCCTATTGCGGGCACTGCCAGCGTTACGGCTGCATGATCGGCGCGAAGGCGCAGCCGACCAACACTCTGATGCCGATCCTCGCCACGCGCAAGAATTTTCAATTGCGCACCGGGAGCTGGGTACGCCGCATCGTTCACAAAGACGGTCGCGCGACCGGTATCCAATTCACGGACGCCAGCGGTGAGGAATTCTTCCAGCCCGCCGCCACCGTGGTGCTGGCGTCGTTCACGTTGAATAATACACGGCTGCTGGCGCTGTCGAAGATCGGCTCGCCTTACGATCCGGTGGCCCGCAAAGGCACGCTCGGCCGCAACCTCACGCACCAGGTGCAAGTGAACACCCGCGTGTTTTTCGACAAGCCGCTGAATGCTTTCATGGGCGCGGGCGAGCTCGGGCAGCGCTTCTCGGATTTTGACGGCGATATCGGACTCACGGGCTCCGAAGACGGGCTGCTGCGCGTAGGCATGATCGCGGTCAGCAGCAATGGCGACGGGCCCATCGGTTCGTTTGGCATTGTGCCGCGCGGGGCCAGCGAAATCAACTGGGGCTCGGAATGGAAGAAGGCGTCGCTGAAGTGGAAAGATCACACAGCCGCCATCAGCATGGCGGGCGAGCACCTGTCTTACCGCCAAAATTACATGGATCTTGACCCCACGTACACCGACAAGTTCGGCGATCCTCTGCTGCGCTTCACTTTGAATTGGACCGATCACGAATACAAACAGCGCGAGTTCGCCGCGCAGATTCAAGCCAAGATCGCGCGCGAGATGGGTGCGAAGTTTGACGAGGGGCCTCCAAACCGTGCGCCCTATAACGTGATCAATTACCAGTCGACGCACATTCAGGGCGGCGTCATGATGGGGACGTCACCCGACACTAGCGTCGTCAATCGTTATTTGCAGCACTGGGACGTGCCCAACTTGTTCGTCGTCGGGGCGTCGGCATTTCCGCAAAACGCCGCGCCGAATCCGACGCTGACAGTGCTGGCGCTGACCTATCTGTCGGTCGACGCCATGATCAACCGATACTTTAAGCAACCGGAGAAACTGATATGAAGCGCCGAGAGTTTTTGACTGTGCCCGCGGCCGCGATTGGCGGCACGCTGCTCTACACGCTGGCGGGCGAACCGTTTCGATTGCAGGCTCAGAACGGCAACGTGAAAGTGCCGCTGCGGTTCTTCACCGCTGACGAAGCGCGCGTGGTCACGGCCGCTTGCGAGCGCATTTTCCCAAGCGACGCTTCGGGGCCGGGCGCGACCGAAGCGGGCGTGGTCATCTTTATTGACCGGCAGCTGGCGGGGCCGTATGGGCGCGACAAGTATCGCTACACGAAAGGGCCGTGGGTTCAGTCGGTCCCGGAACACGGCTATCAAGGAAAAGAAAATCCGCAGGAAATTTACCGCAAGGGGGTTAAGGATCTCGGTGACTTTGCGAGCCTGCCAGTCGAGGAACAGATCAAGAAGCTAACCGCGATCGAGAAGACCCGCTTCTTTCAATTGCTCCGCACGCACACGATTGAAGGCATGTTCAGTGACCCGATGCACGGCGGCAACGCCGGGCTGATCGGCTGGCAACTCGTAGGCTACCCGGGTCCGCAGATGAGCTACCGTAACGACATCGATAAACACTTCGGGCAGCCGTGGCGGCCGAAACCGGCGAGCCTGGAGCAGGTTATGGGGCGGCCCGGAAAACCTTGGGAAGACGAGAAGGGGTAGCGTCAGGGCGCCCATGTATGGTAATCTCGATAGGGAAGGAGGCCTATGTCGATTGCCGATGTGTTGACTGAACAACAACTCGTGGAGCAAGAGTACGATAGGGTCGTCCGCGAGGATATCGAATTGTTCCGTTCGCAGGCTGCTTTGCGGACCGCGGGGCAGATGACCGACGACGAATTGCGTCCGCAGCGACTGCGCCGGGGCGTGTATAGCCAGCGCCAGGCCGACGTCCACATGATCCGCACCAAGGTTCCGGGCGGGCCTGCTGACTTCCCAGCAAATGCGGCAGATGGGGCGCGTCGCCGATGAGTTTGCGGGCGGCAAGGGCCACCTGACCACTCGCCAGAATATCCAGTATCATTTTGTGCCGCTGCCCAAGGTGGCGGACTTGTTGCACATGTTGGCCGATGTCCGGCTGACCACGCGCGAAGCTTGCTACAACACTGTCCGCAACGTCACCGCTTGCCCGCTGGCGGGGATTCATCCCGAAGAGCCGTTCGACGTGCAGCCGTATGCGCGCCGCGTGGCGTTCGCGTTTTTGCACAAAGAACTCACCGACAGTTTGCCGCGTAAATTCAAGATTGCGTTTGCGGGCTGCCCGGAAGATTGCATCGCGACCGCGATCAACGACGTCGGGCTGCGCGCGGTGATTCGCGATGGCGTGAAGGGTTTCCGCATGACGGTGGCCGGAGGCCTGGGTCCGCTGCCTACGGAGTCGAAAGTACTGCACGAGTTCATTCCGGCGGATGATTTAGTGCGGCGCATCGAAGCCGTGATCCGCGTGTTCAGCGCGCATGGGAATCGCAAGAACAAGAATAAAGCGCGCTTGAAATTCGTGCTGCGCGAGCGCGGGTTTGAATGGCTGCGCGACACCATTGAAGAGCAGTATCAGGACATTTTGAAGAACGGCGGCATCGCGATGCCGACGGACGTGCCGGAAAATTTCGGCGGCTTCCAGGCGCAGCGGCCTCCGCTGGCGTCGGGCGAATTGCTGCCTGTGTGGGAACCTTCGTCGACCGCCTTCGCCGAGTGGCGCAAGACCAACGCGCGGGCGCAGAAGCAGAAGGGCTATTCGATCGTCACCGTGACCACCCCGCAGGGGAATCTGACGGGCGATCAAATGCGCGGGCTGGCGGACATCGCCGATCAAGCGGGGGACGGGTTTCTGCGCTTCTCGATGATCCAGAATGTGATTTTCGGATGGGTGCCGGACGGCGCGCTGAAGCGCGTGTACGGGGCGTTGGCGAAACTGAATCTAGCGGATGGCGGCGCTGATGAAATCAGCGACGTCATTACGTGCCCGGGCGCTTACAGTTGCAATCTAGGGCTCACCAAAACCATGGGCTTGGGCGAAGGGCTGCAAAGCATGCTGGCGAAGCAGACCGATCCCGAGATTCGCAAGCTGCGCATCAACGCGAGCGGCTGCCCCAACTCCTGCGGCCAGCATTGGGTGGGTGACTTCGGGTTCTACGGCAACGCGCGCAAGCTCGACGCACCGGGCGGCGGCAAGCGTGAGGTGCCGTATTATCAAATGCTGCTCGGCGGCACCTATGAGCAGTTCGGCGTCGCGGTGCAGAGCCTTCCGGCGAAGCTGGTTCCGGTAGCCGTGGAGCGTATCCTCGCGCACTTCAAGCAAAATCGCGAAGAAGGCGAAAGCTTCCGCGCGTATGTGCTGCGCCACAAGGTGGAGACGTTCCGCCAGCTCACGGCGGATCTGACTAAGCCTCCGCTGGACGTTCCCGAGATGTTCCGCGACTGGGGTGACGACCAGGAATTCAGCCTGCAACTCGGCCGCGGCGAGTGCGCTGCGTAAAGAAAAAGCCCCGGAGTCGGTGAGACGCCGGGGCCGAGTTTTACGTACGTCTTTTTGTTAACTTCTCTTGGAACTCCGCGCAGTTTGGATGCGCACCGGCTCAGCCGAGGCGCCGCTGGCAGCGGCCATCTCCGGCATACTCACCGAAGTGTCTACCAGTCGTGCCATTTCCTGTACCGGCAAGCCTTCGCATTCGCGGGCGAAGCGCAGAACGTTGGCGCCGGGATCGTAATCGACGCGAATCCAATCGCCGCCGCGAACTTGTTCCGTGGCGATCAGGTTCGACACCGGTTGCACCAGCAGACGTTCGATAGCGCGCTTCAAATGACGAGCGCCGTATTTCAGATCCGTGCCCTGTTCCAGCAAGTAGTCTTTACTGGCATCGGAGACAGTAAACACAAACGCGCGGTCGGCTGACGTATTGAAGATGCGCTGCTGAACTAAATTCAGTTCGATGTCCAGCACCTTCTTTAACTGCTCGGTGCCGAGCGGCTGGAAGGTCACGATCTTGTCGAGACGGTTGATGAACTCCGGAGTGAACTTGCGGCGTGCCGCTTCCATGCCGGAGCGCGCGAGTTTCTCGGTCATGCCTTCTTCCACTTCGCCGGTGGCCATCTTGGCACGCGCGGCGCCAGCCCCGAATCCCAGTTTGGGAGAGAGCAGGTTGCCCATTTCAGTGGCGCCCAGGTTGCTAGTCATGAAGATCATGGCGCGCGAGAAATCGACTTTGCGGTTGTCGCCCAGAGTCAGCGTGGCTTTGTCGAGGATGCCCAGCAAGAGGTTCCACAAGGCGTCCGAAGCCTTTTCGATTTCGTCGAACAGCACGAAGCTGAGCTTCATGCTATCGGTGTGATATTGGTTGAGAACTTCCTGAGACAACAATGGATGCGTCTCGCGATGTCCCAGGTATCCGGGAGGCGAGCCGATCAGCTTTGCGATCTCGTGGCTGTGTTGGAATTCGGCGCAATCGATCTTAATGACGGCGCGCGGATTCTTGAGCAGGGCTTCGGCGGTGGCTTCGACAATGCGGGTCTTACCCGAGCCGGTAGGCCCCAGGAACAGGAAGTTCCCGATGGGACGCCCGGGCGCGCTCATCCCCGTCAAGTTCATTTGATAGATGTTGACGATCTGTTGAATCGCCTCATCCTGACCAACAATCATCCGCCGCAGGCTGTTCTCGAGAGACACTGCCTCCCGCCCCGTTTTTCCGGGATCCAAAGGGATGTTTAGCCGTACCATATCAGCCACCTTCCTGGCACTTCTCAGGGGCCTTATTGCGCCCCCTTTCCACAGATCATCAGGCAATCCAAGTGCCATTTCTTTAGATGCTCCTAATATCGACACGATTCGTGCTCTATCCTTAACTACGTTTGGGCTTTGCAGGCCGGATCTCGACCTGGCTCACCGTGGTTCTCTCCGGCATGGCTAACAAGGTTCGCACGACCGCTGCGACATCTTCGGGATGGACCTTCCAGTCCTGTCCCAAATCGGCACTGCCTTCTTTCCCATTAAATTCCGTGGCGACGCTGCCCGGCAGGATGGTGCTCACCCGCACGTTGTCGTACCTCGTATCCAATAGCAGCGCTTCACTAAAACCGTTCAAACCGAACTTCGAAGCATTGTAGCCGGCGCCGCCCGCGAAGGCGTTCTTCCCGGCCAGACTGCCGATGTTGACGACGTAGCCGGCACCGCGGCTTGCAAATCTTGATAAAGCTTCACGCGAGCAATAGAATACTCCGCTCAAATTGGTCTGTATCATTTTGTCCCAGTCCTCCACTCCCAGGCGGGACACATTGGCGAAGATTCCCAAGCCGGCGTTGTTGACCAGGACGTCCAGACCGCCCGCTTCCCGGTCGACGAACTCGAACAACGCTCGAACTTGTTCATGCTCACTTACATCGGCAGCTTTTCCCTTGACTTTACCTGGCCAATTGGCCCCCATTTCCGAAACCGCCTTGCCGACCGAATCCGGCCACCGGCCGCAAACCACCACCAGGGCTCCCTCGGCGAGTAGCATTTCGGCGATGGCCCGTCCAATGCCGCGGGTTCCGCCCGTCACCAGGCAGACTTTGTTTTCCAACATTTTTGGCGAATTCATGGTTTTAGAATACGGTTCGCCGCTATGTGTATCAATGCGGTTCACGTGTATCAATCCGGCACACCGCCGGGGGACGTAGAATGGTAGACGGCATGTCGATGGCGGATTCCAGCATCTTTTGGCTGCGTTTGGCGGCGTTGCTTTACGCCGTGGGACTGCTGCATTCGCTGCTGGCGATCCTGCGGCGGGCACACGGGTTTTACGCCTTTGCGCTGGGCGCGTTTCGCGTGGGCGTGGTGCTGCACGGCGTGGCCATCGTCGAACTGGCCATGGCCGAAGGGCGTCTCCCCGTCGAAAACTTTTACGGCACCATCAATTTGTGCGCTTTCCTGATCGCGCTGGCGTTCTTGTTTGTGGACTGGCGCTATCACTTCGCCAGCACGTCGCTCGCTCT
>CAVVZG010000068.1:0-37996 GCA_963752205.1 Bryobacterales bacterium
AATCGCAACCGGCAGTTCCGAGAGGCGTTGACACGGGCTGGATTCTTCGAAGAATTCAAGACCGACTGGTTCTGTCTCGACTGCGAACTGATGCCATGGTCTGCTAAGGCAAGGGAACTAATTCAGCGGCAGTATGCGCCGGTGGGCGCAGCAGGTGTCGCATCACTCGAAGCCGCGATCAAGGCAATCGATCAATCGCCCGCCGCGTCGGGCCTTGCGGACACCTATCGCCATCGGCTTGGGCGTTTGCAGAAATACCGCGAAGCGTATCGTCGATATTGCTGGCCAGTTAATGCCCTTGCCGATTACAAGCTCGCGCCGTTCCACTTGCTCGCCAGCGAGGGCGCGGTCCATTCCGACAAGACGAACCAATGGCACATGGAGACACTGCATCGACTGGCCGCTGCCGATCCTGGATTCATCATCGCCACGCCGTTCCTGGAAGTTAACTTGGCGGATGAAGCTGACTTTCAACGGGCGTGCGAATGGTGGGAAACTCTAACCGGAAAAGGTGGAGAGGGCATGGTTGTCAAGCCACTGGATTTTGTGGCACAGGGACCAAGGGGATTAGTACAACCTGCGCTGAAGTGTCGCGGGCGGGAATATCTGCGAATTATTTATGGGCCTGAATACACCGCGCCCGATCAACTCCCGCGGCTGCGCTCCCGCGGGCTATCGGGGAAACGGTCCCTTGCGGCACGGGAGTTCGCGTTAGGGGTGGAAGCCTTGGAACGCTTCGTCGCCCGCGAACCGCTCCGGCGCGTTCATGAGTGCGTGTTCGGCGTACTCGCGTTGGAAAGTGAACCGGTAGATCCTCGCCTGTAAAGGATGGTCATCCTTCCTGCTTGCGTTCACACACGCCCCTCTGCGCACATTCCCTCGCAATTCAATCACTTCGCGTTTTGCTTTTCTATCAATCCGCGACTCCCCGACCGCATACTCAAAACGCAGTACAAGCCTGCGCAGGCTGATCGTTGTGATTTGGTGAATCCGCGCCCCTTCAAAAGAGGGGCTAGCCGCCCCAGAGACATTGGGAAAAGGGCGGGACACGGAAGAGAATCGATTCTCTGGTTGATACAAGCGTCGTGAGAGCGGCGCAAGGTAACCGCGTAAGGAAAAAGGAGAGCGCCATTGACGGTTCATCTGTAATCTTTTCTAAGATCGCCAGCCGCCTGTTTCCTTCAACCCCGGTGGGTTGCGTTCGAACGCCGCCCACCGCGAAACGATCTGAAAATTCCACCGCGAACAGCAGAAGTGTCTTTCGAAATCGTGGGGTGACAACCGTGTTAAGCTAAGTTTTTCCGCGCGCACGTCTCCCGCCCGACCCCGTCAGTCCTCATCCCGGTTGTAGTCTCAACTTGGTCCTGACGCCTATGCCCGAACTAGCCCACTATCTCGACATCAAACTAGCTGCACTCGGCCAGCCCACCACGGGTCACGGCTCCACGTTGTTAGAAACCGTCGGCCCGCTGTTGCGCAGCCACCGCCAGAAAGATCAGCTGCTCGGCCAATACCTTTGCCCCGCCGATCTCCGCATCCAGGCTTTTCTCGATGCCTACACGCACGGCGCCGCGCCACCTTTACCCGCCGACACTTTCATTCTCGATCGTCCCGGCCTGGCCCGCCTCATGTCCTTGCCGCCCAACGAGCACACCTTTGCGTCCACCTATCTGCGATCCTATCGCGTAGAGCAAGGCGTCCTCCACAACCCCGCCAGTGACCGCCGCACCACGCAAGGCGTCTTCCACATCGCCGAAGGCGGCTTCCCCGTTCCCGCCGACAAACAGGCCGTTCCCGTGCAAACCTTCGCGGCTCTCTTGAAAGCCGCCCTCGCGCCGCCGCCCGAAGTGCTGACGCTGCCCTACACCGCCGGCCAGCCCGAGCAAGCCCGTCTCTTCGTGTCACTCTTATTGCGCCCCCTGGTTTGCCCCGCCACCGGAACCGATCCTCAAAAAACCATGGAGATCCGCTTCTTCGCCCCCGCCAGCCTGGTGAGCAATCTCGATTTCGTCGAGTCCATCTTCGGCAACGCCGGCGATCCGCATCTCCCCGAAAACGACGCCGCCCTCGATCCCGCCCATTGGACCGGCCACACCGGCTGCGTCATCATCGCCCCCCACGTCGTCGGCCTCAAGAAGGTTGCGCTCGGCTTGCCCCACGAGTCCAAAGCCACCGAACGCCAAAAGCGCGACGGCATGTGCTGGAGCGATCCCGACGAAATTTACAATGGCGGCAACGCTTTCAAAATCTGCGCGCGCGATCGCCGCGGGGTCATGGTGACGGTCATCGCTGACAACTACTACGGCTACTGCAAAAAAGAAGTCAAAACCCAAATCAGCTACGCCGCGAATTTGTTTGGACTCTGCGAAGAAGAACACGCCGGCGGCGCCATGGCCTCCGCCGCCTACGTTCTGGGACACGACTTCGACGCGGGCCGCACGATTAGCCTGAAAAAGACCGGGTTTGAGGAAGCAATGACGACGCTCGGCGACATGGTAGAAGTGCTTCCCGGACGCCACGCCATTGACCGTCGCTATCCCGACATCATTTACGTGCCCGAAAACTCCGTCTTCCAGCTCCGCGAAGGCCGCGTAAGTTGGGACGGGCACGAATTGACCCTGAGCAAGGACGCTACCTATGTGCTCCCCTCCGGCTTCCGCGTCCGCCTGGAAAAACATTTCGCCGGAACCTCGTGGCGCTTGGTTGGCACGCGCCCCCGCGGAACGCTATGCCACAAACCCTGCACCGTTTCCGGCGGCGGCAAATCCGAAATCTCCAAATCCATCGCCAACGCGCTGCTGCAAGGCCCCGTCTTCGTTCGCGACTACCACCGCGACATGGAGCAAGTCGCCGAAATTCTCCAGATGGATTGCTCGACGATCTTCAAAGACCACTCCGCCGACCCCCGCAAGAAGCGCCCCATCCTCAGCCCCGAACGCTCCCTCGGCTCCGTCATCCAACTCCTCACGCCCTCGCCTAAATACACCGACGCGTACAACGATTGGCTCCGCCAACTCCCGCAAACCACCCGCCAACTCGTCTTCACCGTGAAGCGTTATTACCGTCCCGAGTGGGGCGACAACTGGCGCGAACACTTTCACCGTCGATCGCATCAACGGCTATCTGGCTCACGAACTGAAGTTCGACAACCAGAAGTTGGTCAGCAATTATCTGCGCGTCGGCTACGATCCCGACGGCTCCTGGCGCATCTCCAAACTCCGCCCCGACTTCTATCCCGCCGACAAAGTCCAATTTGAAGACGACATCACTGCCTCCGCCGTTCTGCCCCGCGAAAGCCTGAACGACCTCGATCCCGAATACGCAAATCCCAGCGTCAAATTGGTCGCGAATTGCGAGACGCTCTTGTTCCAGCGCCCCGACGACGCCATCCATCGCGGCGCCGACCGCCAGGCCGAAGCCGATATGGCCAGCCCCGGAACCTTTATCTCCAACTACGAGCCGATCACCACCGCCGTAGCTCAAGGCATGGTGGATCACGTGGTCGAATTCGATCTCTACACCGAACCCATGAAGCGCCTGTTCGAAGAATTCGTCGCCTCGGGCAACGGCGGTTTCATGGTTTCCTCCGCCAACCCGCGCATCGTGAACGGCAAGCCTTCCGGCAACCCGCGCTACTTACAGAAGCGCCCCGACCTGGTCGCCCCGCGCGAATCCTACTTGACCGAAATCGCCGCCCGCCTGGAACGCGGAGTCCCCGCCAATCGCCCCGTTCATTTCCCCGTGAACGCCGTGCTGGCCGGACGCCGCAACAACCCTCCGGATTTGAAACTCGGCTTACCGCCGCTCGCCGTGTACGGTCCGATTCATTATCAGGAGCTCCCCGAGCTCTTCATGGAATTCATTTCGAGCCTTACCGGCAAATCGCCCTCGATGGTCGGCTTCGGCAGCGAAGGCGCGCTTACCAAAGGCCCCTTCAATGCGCTCTGGCCCGTGGTCGATCTCAACAACGCCCTGGTTTCCGCGATCGTCACCGGATACGCCGGCTTCACTACGTCAGCCGGTTACGTCGGCCCCAACTACCGCGTCGATCACGACGTCAGCCTTCTCGTCCCCGAGATCTGGTGCCGCATGCGCGTGGCCGAACGCGATCCGCAGTTCTTGATCAACCAGGGTTTTCTGGAAAGAATAGAAGATGTCGAACTCAACGGCCGCAAGGTTCTCGCGAGCCGCCTGGGCTACCGTATCACGCCGCTTTTCGTCGACCGTTTCCTGGGCCGCATCTTCGAAACGCCCAGCTCCGTCTTTCCCAACGAACTGCTGCGCCCGGAGCTGCAAGATCTCGACCTCTACGCCTCCGGCGTCGACGCCATCGTCGAAACCCAGCAGCGCGTGGCCCTCAATTATTTCGAAGACGGCAGCGTCTCCGCAGCGTGCCCGCCGCTAAAAGCCCTGCTCCACATCATGGCGGGAGGAAACTATCAAGGGAAGGGAATCGACCACCCCGAGGTCCGCGCCCTCTTCGAACGCGAGACCATGCTCGCGAGCGACTGGTATCAGGAGCGCCTCAGCGTCAAACAAACTCGCGACGTCGCTTTGTGGAGACGCCACGCCGCCGCACTCGCCGCGTTTCGTTCCAGCCCTGCCAACCAGGGCTGCGCCATCGATTTAGACCAACGGCTCGCACTCGTCGACCGCCAGTTGGTGCGTGTCAGCAGTCCATCCTACTTAGAAGAACTTCGCGGCACCATCGGTGCAGACCCGTTTCATGGCCAATAACGTGCACTAAAAGGAAAGTATGCAAATTCGCGTTGGCTACGAAATCGTCTACCAGTGTCCCCGCGAAACGCCCATGATCCTGATGGTGCACATCCATTATTCGCGCGCTGAGGACATCGTCGTTCCCGATCATCTGAAAACGAACCCGGTTACCCCCTTCAGCTCCTATCGCGATCTCTTCGGCAACTGGTGTACCCGCATTGTCGCGCCCGCCGGACGCCTGAAAATAAGCGCCACCGGACTGGTAAATGATACCGGGAAAACCGATGCCGTGGTCCCCAACGCCCGCCAGCATGACCTCAAAGATCTGCCCGAAGATACCCTGCTATTCTTAATGGGAAGCCGCTACTGTGAAACGGATTTGTTATCGAACGCGGCTTGGCAGTTATTCGGGCAGACGACGCCCGGATGGCAGCGCGTGCAGGCGATTTGCGATTTTGTCCACAACCACATTGTGTTTGGCTATGAAAACGCCCGCTCCACTAAGACTGCCTGGGAAGCGTTTCAAGAGCGCCGCGGCGTCTGCCGCGATTACGCGCACTTGGCCGTCACCTTCTGCCGCTGTATGAATATTCCAGCCCGTTATTGCGCCGGCTATCTGGGTGATATGGGAACGCCTCCGCCCTACGGCGTCATGGATTTCGCCGCATGGTTTGAAGTTTATCTTGAAGGCGCCTGGCACACTTTCGACGCGCGTAACAACACACCGCGCATCGGACGCGTTCTCATGGCGCGGGGCCGCGACGCCGCCGACGTTGCCATCGCCACTACCTTCGGGCCCAACACGCTTGAAAGCTTTCAGGTCTGGACCGATGAAGTGGTGGAGAACGTCGTCAGCGCCTGAATGTCTCTTCTCACCGTCCGCCACGTCACGGTTTATCGCTACTCCCGCCCAGTGGGCTTTGGCGAACACCGCATGATGTTCCGTCCGCGCGAAAGTCACGATCTGCGCTTGCTGACTTCGAAGCTGGATATCACGCCCCGCCCCGCCAGCCTGCGCTGGCTGCACGATGCCTTCGATAACTCGGTAGCAGTCGCCACCTTCGACGGGAAAACCACAGAGCTGCGCTTCGACAGCACCATCACGCTGGAGCACGTCGAAACCAGCGTGCCCGATTATCCGCTCGAAGACTACGCGCAAACCTATCCGTTCCGATATTCCGAGGACGAGTTGCAATAACCTCGGCCGCGCGCTGGAGCATCACTATCCGAGCGACGACGTGAAGCACTGGGTCGAGCAGTTTCTAGACCCCTCCGGCATTACCGGGACCATGAAGATGCTGCGTTCCATCACGCTCGGCATCCGCAAGGATTTCGTCTACACGCGCCGCAGCGAGAAAGGCGTGCAAAGTCCCAGTGAAACGCTGGCCAGCCGCCGCGGCAGTTGCCGGGATTTCGCCGTGCTGATGATGGAAGCGGTGCGTTCGCTGGGCTTGGCCGCGCGCTTCGTCAGCGGCTATATTTTCGTCCCCGGCCGCGAAACCGCCGGCACCACGTTAGGGCGGCGGCGCGACTCATGCCTGGATGCAGGCGTACTTGCCGGGCACCGGCTGGATCGATTTCGACCCCACCAACAGCATCGTCGGCAATCGCAATCTCATTCGCGTAGCGGTCGCCTGGGACCCGCAGCAGGTCCTGCCTCTGTGGGGCACGTTTGACGGCCCCGCCGCGTCCTTCGCTGGAATGGACGTCACCGTGAGCGTCACCGAAGATGAACCCGCCTGCGTTTGAGGTTCTGCGGCGCGACGCCGGCGGGCCCTTCGTAATCCTCTGCGATCATGCCAGCAATTACATCCCGGAAGAGTTGAACGCTCTAGGCCTCGATCCCGCGAATCTCACGCGCCACATCGCGTGGGATATCGGGGCCGCCGGCGTGGCGCGAGAGCTATCGAACTTATTTGATTCCCCGGCGATTCTCTGCGGCACGTCGCGTCTGGTGATCGATTGCAATCGCCATCCCGGCGCCGCCGATCTCATCCCAGAAGTCAGCGACGGCACTTTGGTCCCAGGCAACCAAAACTTAACCGAGCAAGCCAAGCAAGCGCGCATAGACCGCTGGTTCGCGCCCTACCACGACGAAATAGAAGCAGTGCTTGCTGCGCGCGCTAAGCCTTTCGTACTCTCCATTCATTCCATGACGCCGGTTCTCGCCGGATTGCCGCGGCCCTGGCAAATCTCCGTATCCAGCCACACCGATCGCGGCCTGGTAGATCCGCTGCTCGGAGCACTGCGCCGCCCCGGAGACATTACAGTAGGCGATAACCAGCCCTACGATCTCGACCCGTCGTTCGACTACAGCATTCCATTCCACGCCATGCGCCGCCGCCTGCGTTATCTGCAAATCGAATTCCGCCAAGACGAAATCGCGGACGCCACAGGACAAGCCGCGTGGGCGCAGCGTCTGGCGACGGCTTTGCGGGTAACGACCGTATCCGGTCACGTGACCCCGTGAGGTCATTTCCAACTCACAAACATGGCGACGCTGGCGAGCGTCATAACCACCACGGTGATCCACCCCAGCACCGCCAGCCAGCGCGGGTTCGAGCGCGCTCCCATGACGGCCGGATTGCTGGTCAGCAGCAGCACGATGACGATCAGCGGCGGCGCCAGCACGCCGTTCAAAACCGCCGCCCAGAACAACATAGATACCGCATTGAACCCCGCGTAATTCAGCGCCAGCCCCAGCGCTAAGCCCACTGCGATCACGCCATAGAACTCGCGCGCGCGATCGCGGCGATCCGCTAGCGAGCCTTCCCACCTCGCTGCCTCCGCCACCGCGTAGGCGCTCGATCCCGCCAGCACCGGTACGCCGAGCATGCCTGCGCCGATCAGGCCCAGACTGAACAGCCAGTAAGCTCCGGCTCCGGCGAGCGGCCGCAGCGCCTCGGCCGCATCTTGCGCCGTCGAAATCGTAGTCTTGCCGTGAGCGTGCAGCGTCGCCGCCGTGGTCAAGATGATGAAGTACATGATCAGGTTCGAAAAGAACATTCCTGTCACGGTATCGGTACGCGATTGCCGCAGCTCCGCGTCGGTGGCGCCGCGCCGGGCTTCGATGGTGGCTTCTCCCTGCTTGCGCTCCTCTTCAACTTCCTGCGAAGCCTGCCAGAAAAATAAGTAGGGAGAAATGGTGGTGCCGAAGAGTCCCACTAAAGTGGCCCAATATGCCGCGGACCATTCTATGTGCGGTATGAAAGTCGCGCGCAGCACCGCGCCCCAATTAGGCTTCGCGAACAGCGCCGCCAGGACGTAAGAAAACAGCACCAGCGTGAGCCATTTGAAAATACGCGCGATGGTGTAGTACGAAGACCAAACCAGGAAAGAGCCAATCAACAGGGCATAGAAAGGAGTCCAATAATAACTGCTGATGCCGGTCACCATTTCCGTGACCTTGCCCATTCCGCCAAGATCGGCTCCGATATTGACGGTGTTGGCGATGACCAGCAGTGCGCAAGCGCTCCACAATACCCAGCGCGGATACTGCCGCCGGATCACGCCGGCCAGGCCTTCGCCCGTCACCATGC
Source organism: Bryobacterales bacterium (assembly GCA_963752205.1). Lineage (GTDB taxonomy): Bacteria > Acidobacteriota > Terriglobia > Bryobacterales > Bryobacteraceae > Palsa-187. The sequence goes on from CAVVZG010000068.1 coordinate 8,259, forward strand.
CCAGCCGCGCACACATCATTTGCACGGCTGTCATCAGCGGGAAGGAGAAGAGAGCGGTCCACAGCGGCGCGTATCCAAAAGCCGCTCCGGTTACCGAATACGTGGAGATTCCCGAAGGATCGTCGTCGGCGGCGCCCGTGATCAAGCCGGGCCCCAAGCGGCCGAAGAACCTCCGAAACGGTGGAGAGCGTTTCGGCGTTTGAGGTCCGGTCATCACGAGAACAGGGACGGACTAAGGCTCTAAACGACGGATTCTAGACTACGCGCCGGCCGCTGACCAGGTTGACCACGATCAGAACCAACGCAATCACGAGTAGGATATGAATCAACCCTCCGCCTATGCTCATGCTAAATCCGAGCAGCCACAGAATCAAGAAAATAGCAACTAGTGTCCAAAGCATGTAATTCTCCTTTTAAGCAGCCAATACCAACGCGGGCTCGGCTTGCTCACAATCGGCCGCCTCTTGGCAGCCGATGCAAAACGCCGCCCAAGGGATCGCGGCCAGCCGCTTGGGATGGATGTTCTCTTCGCAGCCTGCGCAAATTCCGAAGGTTCCCGACTCCACGCGCCGCAGGGCCGAGCGTACTTCGCGCAGCCGGTCTGAATTGCGTTCCAGGCTGCCCATGGCGTAGTCACGGTCACTTGCGTCCTGGGTGCGGTCAAGCTCATCCGAACTGGATCCGATGGCCAGCGCCTCGCGGGTGCCGTTACTGTTTCCCAACTCCTGCTCGCGACGATTCAAGTCGCGGCGGAATGTGTTCATCTCGGCTTTGGTCATGTTAGTTCGAAGAAGTCGCCTTCTGCCCTTTCACTTGCAGTTCGTTTACCACTTGCTGCACGTTCGGAACTGTTGACGCCAGTTCCTGTGCGTGCGTGCGCTTGGACTGCGAATCGACATCGCCGGTCAGCGTCACTACGCTGTTTTTCACCGCGTACTTCACGCTGTCGTGCAGTTGATCCTGAATCAGACGCCGCGTCCAGATTGCCCTCGATCCCTTTATCGAGCGAAGAGTTCATTTTCTTCGCGTCACTCTCGACGCCCGGCGGAATCACCGCGATCTGGTTCGCCACCACTTGGTTCCCGGCGAACGAGCGCGCGATGGATTCGGCTTGCGCTTTGTCGGCATCGGCCGCCACATGGCCGCCCAGAGTCACGACGCCCTTATCGCGATCCTGGCTGGTGGAGACATCTTTAAAGCCGGCCTGATCGAGCGAGGTGCGGATGCTGGCGGAAACGTCGGCGGTTTTGGTCGATGCGGCGCATCCAGCCAGAGTGACCGCCAGCAGCGCCAATAAGTACGGTTTGAGCGTTTTCATAGTTCTCCACAGGGGCACGAGGAGGGCCGAAAGACCAAAGGCATTGGAATCAGCGCGGCCCCGTGTTCCGCCGCGCATGCGTGAGTAACGTTAGGTGGTCACGTGACCAGCGATGGTTACAGTGCTATCATGCTCGCGTGGAGTTGCGAACCTCCGTCAAGATCATCAAATTCGGCTACCTTCTCTGCGTGCTATTGGCGATCGGGATCGCCGTATATCTGTTGTCGATCCACAATGAAGATCAGCGCATGTGGGCGCTTGAGGTGATTCCGGCGCTGGGGCTCATCATCCTGGCGGTTCGCCACATGCGCCGCCGCCTGATCAAACTAACTATCCTTGATGACCGCCTGCGCTACGAAGCCGGCGTGCTCTCAAAAAGCACGCGCACGATGGAGCTAACGAAAATACAAGATGTCCGCGTGGATCAAACCCTGGGCCAGCGCATGCTCGATATCGGCAACCTGTCGCTCGAGACAGCCGGGGAATCCAGCCGCATTGTGATGCGGTCGATCGACAATCCGCACGCCGCTGCCGATCGCATTCTGGAACTGTCGCGCGCCCACCGCACGAACCCACCTAGCACCGCTCTGTGACACAAAAGTGTATAAACAAAATATGACCAGACGAACTTTTGCCACAACCGCCGCCGTCGCCGCGCTGCCATCGTTCGCGATCTTGCTGCGCGCGCAAGGCGCCAAGAAAACTTACACCTTTCACGGGAAGATCGAGTCGCTCGACGCCGCCTCGAAAAGCATGACGGTGAACGGAGATAAAGTCGAGGGCTGGATGGGCGCCATGACCATGAAGTATGAAGTGGACAACGCCGACGTTTTCAAGACCGCGAAAGTAGGCGACAACATCGAAGCTACCGTCTACGACGGCGATTTCAAGCTTTACAAGGTCCACGTGGTCAAGAAATAAGTCCCTTCTTCACAGGCGGATAACTGGATATTGGACTGATGTGATCTGACAAGACCAATTTGGTCTGATATACTTAAGGTCGGATGTTGAAGCTGACCAAAAAGGCGGACTACGGACTCATCGCCCTGCGCCATCTGGCGGTGGCCAGGCCGCGTGCCAGTGCATCAGCCAAAGACATCGCCGATTCCTACGGGATTCCGCTGCCGCTGCTGTCGAAAGTTCTGCAAAAGCTAGCCCGCGGCGGCCTGCTGATTTCAGAGCAGGGAACTAACGGCGGCTATCGTCTGGCGCGCGGGGCGCAGAACATTTCCGCGCTCGAAGCCATTCGCGTCATCGACGGACCCATTATCTTGACCAAGTGCTTCACGGAGCACGCCGGCTGCGATCAGACGGCGCTGTGCCCGGTGCGCGAGCCGCTGCGTAAAGTGCACGAGGGCATCCTGAGTTTACTGGCGAACATTTCTCTGGCGGATTTGGCGAGCGAAGAGATGCAGATTCCTAGCGTCCGCCCGCCCTTGCAAAACATCCAATTAACGAGGCTTTCTGGGACTACCTAGCTTTATGGGGTTAACGACAACAGCATGAAACTACCCATCTACATGGACAATCACGCCACCACGCCGGTTGACCCGCGCGTGTTTGAGGCGATGCGGCCGTATTTGACGAATATCTTCGGCAACTCGGCCAGCCGCAATCACAGCTTCGGCTGGGAGGCGGAAGAGGCGACAGAGAAGGCGCGCAAGCAGGTGGCGAGCCTGATCGGGGCCACTTCTAAAGAGATCGTCTTCACGAGTGGCGCGACGGAATCGGACAATCTGGCGCTCAAGGGCGTGGCCGAGATGTATGCCGAGAAGGGCAACCACATCATCACGGCCGCCACTGAGCACAAGGCGATTCTCGACACCTGCAAGCGTCTGGAAAAACACGGCACGCGGGTGACGTATCTGCCCGTGCAGCAGAACGGGCTGGTGGACCTGGATCAATTGAAAGCCGCCATTACCGACAAAACGGTGCTGATTAGCGTCATGCATGCCAATAACGAAATCGGCGTGCTGCAGCCCATTCGCGAGATCGGCAGGATCGCTCGCGAACGCGGCGTGCTGCTGCATACGGACGCCACGCAGTCAGTCGGCAAGGTTCCGGTGAACGTGCTCGACGACAATATCGATCTAATGTCGATCAGCGCGCACAAAATGTACGGGCCGAAGGGCGTGGGCGCTCTCTACGTTCGACGCCGCAATCCGCGCGTGCAATTGACGGCGCAGATGGATGGCGGCGGGCATGAGCGCGGCATGCGGTCGGGCACATTGAACGTGCCGGGCATCGTGGGCTTGGGCGAAGCGTGCGCTCTGGCGCAGGCGGAGATGCCGGCCGAATCGAAGCGCATGGCTTTCCTGCGCGACAAGCTGAAGGATCGCTTGATGAACTCGCTCGACGAAGTTTATATCAACGGCACGCTGGAGCACCGGTTGCCGAACAACCTGAACATCAGTTTCGCATACGTCGAAGGCGAGAGCCTGCTGATGGGGATCAACGAAATCGCGGTGTCGAGCGGATCGGCTTGCACCTCGGCGACGCTCGAACCTAGCTACGTTTTGAAAGCGCTGGGCGCGGGCGACGATCTGGCGCACTCGTCCATTCGCTTCGGACTCGGCCGCTTCAACACCGAAGAAGAAGTCGATTACGTCGCCGGCAAAGTGATCGAAGTGGTGAAGAAGCTGCGCGAGCTGTCACCGCTCTACGAAATGTTCAAAGAAGGAATCGATTTGACCAAAGTGCAGTGGACGGCGCACTAAACAGGCTCAAAGGAAAATATCATGGCATATTCAGACAAAGTCGTTGACCATTACAATAATCCGCGGAACGTGGGTTCGATGGACAAGAGCGATCCCAACGTCGGCACCGGCATGGTGGGCGCACCGGAATGCGGCGACGTGATGAAGCTGCAAGTGAAGGTGAACCCGGCGACTGGCGTCATCGAAGACGCCAAGTTCAAGACGTTCGGCTGCGGCAGCGCTATCGCCAGTTCCTCGCTGGCGACCGAATGGCTGCGCGGGAAGACCGTCGACGAAGCGCTGGCGATCAAGAACACCGACATCGTCAACGAGCTGAGCTTGCCTCCGGTGAAGATTCACTGCTCGGTGCTGGCGGAGGACGCGATCAAGGCGGCCATCAGCGATTACAAGGCCAAGGCCAAGCCGGTTGCGGCCGAGACGGCGGCGCGGGTTAATTTCGTATGGTCACCGTTACTCCAAAAGCGGTCGGGTAAAATTCGCGAAGCATTCGAGCGCGAAGGAGTCACGGGAGGACTGCGCCTGGGCGTGCTGGGCGGCGGCTGTTCCGGCCTGAGCTACCAGTTCAAGTTCGACGTGAAGCCGCGCGCCGACGGATCAGATCCTGAATTTCGACGACGTGAAGGTTTTCATCGATCCCAAGAGCCTGGTGTTCCTCGACGGCATGACGCTCGATTGGAAAGATTCGCTGATTCACTCGGGATTCGTGTTTGAGAATCCGAACGCCAAGAAAAGCTGCGGCTGCGGGACGTCTTTTTCTGCCTGATGCAGTTCTACGATGCGCTGGGGCTCGCGCCTAAGCTCGCGCTCGATCCGGAAGAACTGAAGAAGCACTTCTACGAGCGCAGCCGCCAGTGGCATCCGGACCGCTTCAGCCGGGCTAGCGCCGCGGAACAGAGAAGTCTCTGGAAATGACGTCCGTACTCAACGACGCTTTTCGCACGCTGCGCGATCCCATCGCGCGCGCCGAATATTTTCTGGAGCAAAAGGCGATCGTGCCTTCGAAAGCACGTTCCGCCGGAATTGCTCGAAGAAGTTTTCGAAATGAACATGGCGCTCGAAGAGCTGCGCGAGGGCGACGAATCGGCGCGTCCTCAATTGGCAGAAGCGGGCGAGCGTTTTCACCACATGCGCGACGAGATCGATCATAGCTTGGGTGTACTGTTCGGACGCTACGATGAAGGCCATGACGAATCCCACTTGCTGGCGATCCGCAGCGTGCTCGACCGCCGCCAATACATCGCCAACCTGATCCGCGACGTCGAAAAGGAATTGAATGTCCACGTTTCAAATTGATTTTGGCAAGGAGCAATCGCCGATCGTAGGGATCGATCTCGGCACCACCAACAGCCTGGTTGCCGTGATGGAGCCCACCGGCCCGCGCATCCTCAGCGGCATCGTGCCCAGCGTGGTGTCGGTCACCCGAGCGGGCGAAGTAATCGTCGGCGCCGAGGCGCGCGAAATGCTGATCACGCATCCCGAGCGGTCTGTTTATTCGGTAAAGCGCCTGATGGGACGCGGCGCCGAAGACATCCAGGAAGAGCTGAAGCTATTCCCGTTCCACTTGGCGGAGGCGAGCGGGTCCGTGTTGAAGCTGCAATTGGGCGACAAGGTAATGACGCCGCCCGAAGTCTCGGCGCACATTCTGCGCAAGCTCAAACTGGACGCAGAAGAAGAGTTGGGGACCACAATCACGCAGGCCGTGATCACGGTTCCCGCGTATTTCAACGACGCGCAGCGGCAGGCGACCAAAGACGCCGGGCGCATCGCGGGGCTCGAAGTGCTGCGCCTGGTAAATGAACCGACGGCGGCGGCGCTGGCCTACGGGCTCGACAAGCGCAAAGAAGGCATAGTCGCGGTTTACGATTTCGGCGGCGGCACTTTCGACATCTCGATCCTGCGTCTGCACGAAGGCATTTTCGAAGTGCTGGCGACCAACGGCGACACGCACCTGGGCGGTGACGATATCGACAATCTGCTGCTGCGCATCGCCTTCGAAGACATTCAGGCGGAATGGGGCGAGGATGTCTCCACCAAGAGCGACGCCGTGCAGCTCCTGCGGCGTGCGGTGATTCAGACCAAGGAAAAACTGTCGTTCGTTCCCTCGACGGTGATCGAGTTCGAATACGGTGGCAAGCGGTATGTACGCGACATCGGCGTCGATGTGTTTAATCGGCTGATTCAAGCCGATCGTCGAACGCACCTTAGCACCTTGCCGGGCATGCATCGCCGACGCGAAGGTGAGCGTTGAAGATATCAATGAGGTCGTAATGGTGGGCGGATCGACGCGCATTCCGCTGGTGCGGGCGGAGGTCGAGAAGCTGTTCCGTGCGCGGCCGCACACGGAATTGAATCCCGATGAGGTGGTGGCGCTCGGGGCGGCGGTGCAGGCCGGGATTCTCTCGGGCGATGTCCAGGATCAGTTGCTGCTCGACGTAACGCCGTTATCGTTGGGCATCGAGACCATGGGCGGCCTGGTCTCGAAGCTGATTCATCGCAACTCGACCATCCCGGCGTCGGCGACCGAGCAATTCACCACCGCTGTGGATGGACAGAAGAATGTTCTGATTCACGTCGTCCAAGGCGAGCGGGAACTCGTCAAGGACTGCCGCAGCCTGGCTCGCTTCGATCTGAAAGATCTGCCGCCGATGCCGGCAGGGCTGGCGCGGATCGAAGTGCGCTTTCTGATCGACGCCAACGGCATCCTCAACGTCACGGCGCGCGACGTCCGCACCGGCAAAGAGCAGAGCATGGACGTGAAGCCGTCCTACGGATTGATCGGACGAGCAAGTGGAAGCGATGATTCTCGAATCCTTCGAGAAGGCGCAGGACGATTTCAAGGAACGCCAGGTGCGTGAAGCGCGCGTCGAGGCCGACTCGATTCTGGCTGCCGTCGAAAAGGCTCGCAATGACGAGGCCTTCAGCGAACTGCCGGCCGAGCAGCGCGCGGCGATCGACCGCGATGTCGACGGAACTGCTGACGGTTTATAGCCAAGACGATCACCTGCTGATCCGCGAAAAGATCGACCAATTGAATGCTTCGACGCATACGCTGGCGGAAAACATGATGAACACGGCCGTGCGCGGCGCCTTGAAGGGGACCAAGATCTAATGCCCAAGCTGAGTTGGACTGACATCGAAGACATCGCACTGGCGTTGCGTGACAAGTATCCGGATCAAGACCCGGCGTTCATCCGCTTCACGGACCTCCACAAATGGATCACCGAGCTTGACGGTTTCGACGACGATCCCAAGAAATCGAACGAAGCTAAACTCGAGGCAATTCAAATGGCATGGCTGGAAGAATTCAACGATGACTAGTTGGCGCGTAGCCGCGTTGCTCGCGGCGTTTTGCTCGGCCGGTTGGGCGCAACTGACTCCCGAGATGCGCATCGTCGCGGGCCATATCACGGCGAATTCGCTGCGCGGAGACGTGTCGTTTCTCGCTTCCGATTTGCTTGAGGGCCGTGACACGCCATCGCGCGGGCTCGACATCGCGGGCGAGTACATCGCGTCGCAATTCCGTCGATTGGGGTTGGAACCGGCGGGCGACGATGGCTACTTTCAAAGCGTAGTGCTGCGGCCTGAGGATGCGGATTCGCCGAAGTCGCGCAACGTAGCGGGGATTTTGCGCGGTTCTGATCCGCAGCTTAAAGAGACCTACGTGATCCTGAGTGCGCATTACGATCACGTGGGGCTGGCGCAATCCGGTGAGGATCGGATCTTCAACGGTGCGAACGACGACGCGAGCGGGACGGCGTCGGTGCTCGAAGTGGCCAACGCGCTGGCTTCTCTGCATCCACGCCCGAAGCGCAGCATCTTGTTCCTTCTGTTTTGCGGCGAGGAGAAGGGGCTGCGCGGATCGCGCTACTACGTGGCGCATCCACTCGTCCCGCTTACTAAGACTGTCGCCCAGTTGAATCTGGAACAACTGGGACGCACCGATGCGCCGGAGGGTCCGCACCTCAATGGCGCGAACGTCACGGGATTCGATTTCTCCGACATGGTTCCGGTTCTGGTCGATGCCGGGAAGCGCGCGGGAATTGCGGTCACGAAAGTCGCCGAGGCTAGCGATAAATACTTCAATCGCAGCGATAACGGGCCGCTCGCGAAGGCCGGAGTTCCAGCGCACACCTTGAGCGTGACCTACGAGTTTCCGGATTATCACGCGGTGGGCGACGAGTGGCAGAAGATCGATTACGACAATATGGCGAAGGTGGATCAGGCCGTCGGCATCGCGGTTTTGCGATTAGCGCAGGCCCTCACCGCTCCGCATTGGAACGAAAGTTATCCGGCAGCAAAAGCTTACGCTGAAGCCGCGAAGAAGCTTCGCGAACAGTAACTATTTGTTCGCGCTCAGCGCCTTCACGATCTCGCCGACGAAGCCTTTGGCGTCGCCGAAGAGCATCAGCGTGTTGTCCATGTAGTACAGCTCGTTGTCGATGCCGGCGAAGCCCGGGTTCATGCTGCGCTTGATCACCATCACGGTGTGCGCTTTGTCGACGTCGAGAATCGGCATGCCGTAGATGGGGCTGGTCGTGTCGTGGCGCGCGGCGGGATTGACGACGTCGTTGGCGCCGATCACCAGCGCCACATCGGCCTCGGCGAAATCGGGATTGATGTCTTCCATCTCATGCAGCTTGTCGTAGGGAATGTCGGCTTCGGCCAGCAGCACGTTCATGTGCCCGGGCATGCGTCCGGCGACGGGATGGATGGCGAAATCCACCTGCACGCCGCGCTTGTTCAGCGATGTCCGTCAGCTCGCGCAGCTTGTGCTGGGCCTGCGCGACGGCCATGCCGTAACCGGGAACGACGATCACGCGGCGCGCGCTTTCAAGAATCGACGCGGCGTCTTCGGCGGTGGCCGAACGCACGGGTTTGGTGGACGCCGCCGCGGCGGCCGTCGTGGTGCGCCTGCGCCGAACGCGCCGAACAGCACGTTCGCGAACGAGCGGTTCATGGCCTTGCACATGATCACGGAAAGAATGAAGCCGGAGGACGCGTTCAACGCGCCGGCAATGATCAGCAGACGGTTCTCTAGCGCGAAGCCCATGGCGGCGCAGGCGGCTCCGGCGTAGGAGTTCAACAGGGCGATCACGGTGGGCATGTCGCCGCCGCCGATAGGCATGATCAGCAGGACTCCGAACAGCAGCGAAAGGCCGGTGAAGACCGGGAAGACCCAGGGCGGCGCGGGCGCGACGATCATCCACACGCCCAGATACTCCGGCGATGGCGAACAAAAGCAAGTTGACGAAGTTCTGGCCCTTGTAGGTGATCGGCCGCGTGGGCACGATCTCCTGCAACTTTCCGAACGCCATGATGCTGGCCGTGGTCGTGAGATAGCCGAGCAGGCTTTCGATCACCAGCGCGACCATCTTGAAGCCAACGGTGGGATGTCCGGCGGCGACGTCCGTATAGTATTCCGCTGACCCAACCAGCGCGGCGGCCAGTGCGCCGAAGGCGTGCGAGAGAGCGGTCAACTGCGGTACCGAGGTCATCGGCATCAGATACGCGAGCGGCGCGCCGATGGCGGCGCCGGCGACAAAAGCTGATCGGCGATCCATTCGTAGTTGACGACTTCGTGACGCAGCAGCGTGCCGACCACGGCCAACAGCATGCCGAACTCGCCCGCCAGGACGCCTTTGCGCGCGGTCACGGGAGAGCTCAACCACTTAATGGAAAACACCACGCACAGCGCGGCGATGATATACGCTGCCTGCCAGAAGGAGTCGTTCATTTCGACGGCGTCTCCTTCTTCTTGAACATTTTCAGCATGCGGTCCGTGATCAGGAATCCGCGACGATATTGATGGTGGCGAACATCACGGCGATGCGTGCCCAGCACTTTGCTCAGCAGCGGAGCGTTGCCGTTGCCCGACAACCAGAATCGCGCCGACCACGGAGATCGCCGAGATCGCGTTGGTCAGCGACATCAGAGGCGTGTGCAACAGCGGCGAAACGCTGCGCACCAGCTCCAGGCCCAAGGGGACGGCCAGCACCAGAACGTACAGACTAATCTCAATCTCGTTACTCATAGGTTATCTCTCAAGGTTGGGTTTCGGATCTGGCTTCAGGAGCTGGCTTGCACGGGGGCGCCGAGCAATTCCTGGACTCGCGTATTCAGGATCGCGCCATCACGGACCACCAGACTATCGCGCGTGATTTCGTCGTTGACATCGATGTTCAGCGCGCCTTCTTTAGTCATCATGTTTTTGAGAAACGTGACGATGTTGCGGCCATACATCTGGCTGGCGTGATTGGGCACGCGTGGCGGGAAGGTTGACGGGGCCGATGATGGTAACGCCGTGGTCGACGACGGTTTCGCCGGCCTTGGTCGATTCGACAGTTGCCGCCGCGCTCGGCTGCGAGATCGACGATGACGGAACCGCGATTCATCGCATGCACCATCTCGCGCGTGACTAGTATGGGAGCTTTTCGGCCGGGGACGGCGGCAGTGGTGATCACTACGTCCTGTTCTTTCAAAACCGCGGACATCTGCTCGCGCTGGCTGCGAATTTCTTCTTCGTCAAGCGCGCGCGCGTAGCCGCCTTGGCCTTCACCGCTGCGCTCCGAGGGTGATGTTGACGAACTTCGCGCCCAAGACTCTCGATTTGTTCCTTGACGGCGGCGCGGACGTCGTAGCCGCTGACCACGGCGCCCAGGCGGCGCGCGGTGGCGATGGCTTGCAATCCCGCGACGCCGGCGCCGATGACGAGAACGCGGGCGGGAGGAATGGTGCCGGCGGCGGTGGTCATCATCGGGAACAAGCGCGGCAGCGCGCTGGCGGCCAGCAGGACGGCTTTATATCCGGCGATCGAGGCCATGGACGAAAGCACGTCCATACTCTGCGCGCGCGTGATGCGCGGGACTAATTCCATGGAAAACAGCGTCGCGCCGGCTTGCGCGTATTGCGCGGCCAACTGCGGATCGCTGAGCGGATCGGCCAATCCGATGACGATCTGGCCTTTCTTGACGAGGCCGCCCGGCGCGGGGACGCGCACTGTCAGCAAGATTTGCGCGGCATCGGCGACGGCCGCGGCAGTGGGCGCGATCTTAGCGCCCTTTGCGGCGTATTCTTCGTCGGGAAAACCCGCTTCGACGCCGGCTCCGGCTTCGACCCACACTTCCGCGCCCGTTTTCTTCAGCACGTCGATAACTTTAGGCGTGATGGCAACGCGGCGCTCGCCCGGGAAAGTCTCCTTTAAAACACCAATCGACAGACCCAAGACGTTCACCATCCTCCTAGCGGAAATCTTCTTGCAATTCGTTGAGTCGGCTGCGCCGGGGCAGAGCTTTTCTTACGGCACTCGCGAAAGCGACGCGGCTGGAGTGCGGTTCATTTCATGCAGGTCGGGGACGCTTTCGTCGACATACAGCAACCCGGTCGCCATGGCGTCGTGCTTCTGTTGTAAATAATTTAGCACTTGTTGGCGGTTGGTCGGATCGTAATCCTTGGGCACGCCGGTGAAGCGCACCACGCTGCCGTCATGCATGGTGACGGTGGTGGTGCCGCTCTGCGCCGATGGTGGCCAGAATTTCGGTGGCCGGCGGAACGAAATCGCTCTCCGTGGCTTTTCTGCATGTGCTTGCGAGTGTACAGGTAGCTCTTGGTGGAACCGTCATGATCGTTGAAGGTCACGCAGGGCGAAATCACGTCGACGAGGGCGAAGCCGCGATGCGCGAGGCCGGCTTTGAGGATCGGCACCAGTTGTTCCTTGTCGCCGGAGAAACTGCGCGCGACGAAAGTCGCGCCGAGGCTGAGGCCGAGCATGGCGGGATCGATGGGCGCCATGCGATTCGCCTCGCCGCGCTTGCTCTTCGAGCCGACGTCGGCGGAGGCGGAGAATTGGCCCTTGGTCAATCCGTACACGCCGTTGTTTTCGATGACGTACAGCATCTTCACATTGCGGCGGATGGCGTGGCACAAGTGGCCCGAGGCCGATGGAGAGCGAATCGCCGTCGCCGGAGATGCCGATGTAGGTCAGCTCGCGGTTGGCGGCGTTGGCGCCGGTGGCGATGGCGGCCATGCGTCCGTGCGCGGAGTTGAAGCCGTGCGCGCCGCTGACGAAATAGGTCGGCGTCTTCGAGGAACAGCCGATGCCGCTCATCTTCGCGAGCATGTGCGGCGCGATCGAGAGCTCCCACAGCGCGCGGATGATGGCGGCGGTGATCGAATCGTGGCCGCAGCCGGCGCACAGCGTGGACATGGCGCCTTCGTAGTCGCGAAGGGTCAGGCCGATCGCGTTGCGATGCAGGCTGGGGTGGACGGCTATCGGTTTGGCAATGGATGGCATGGTGGATTACTCCCAGGAATCGGACGTAACGGTCCGCAAAGTGGAATCGGTTTTCGGCGCGATGGTTTGTAATTCCGGCGGCACTTGGCTGAGGATGGGCTCGACCACGTGGCGGGCGCTCAGCGGGAAACCGCCGTAGCTGAGCACGGAGCGCAAGCGGTCTTTGGGCACCGCGGTTTCTAGAACCAGCAGCGAGCGCAGTTGAGCGTCGCGATTCTGCTCGACGACGAAGCAGAAGTTGTGATGCATGATGAAATCCTCGACGCTCGAGTCGAAGGGGAAGCCGCGGATGCGCATGTAGTCGGCGGCAATTCCGCGGGCGGCGAGCAGATCCACAGCTTCTCGTACCGCCGGATCGCAGCCGCCGATGGTGATGATGCCGACGCGCGCGCCGGGCTTTTTCACGATTACCGGCGCGGGGACGAATTTCGCGGCTGCTTTGTGTTTCTTGAGCAGGCGGTCGACTACCTCTTGATACTCGTCCGGCGTTTCGGTGTAGCCGCCGAATTTGTTGTGGCCGGAGCCGCGGGTGAAGAACGCGCCTTTCGCATGCACTCCGGGAAGAGTCCGCGCGGCGACAAAGTTTTCGTCTTCCGGATGATAGCGCTGGAATTTGGCGAGCTGGCTGACCTGCTCCTGATTCAACACGCGGCCGCGATCGGGCGGTAGCTGCCGTCCCAAGTGAGGCGCGGCACGACCCAATCGTTCATGCCGATGTCGAGATCGGTCATCAGAAACACGGGGGTCTGAAAGCGCTCGGCCAGATCGAAGGCTTTGGGGGCGAACTCGAAACACTCCGCGGGATTCGACGGAAATAGCAGAATATGTTTGGTGTCGCCATGCGAGGCGTAGGCGGCTTCCATCAGATCGCCCTGCTGTGTGCGCGTGGGCATTCCGGTGGACGGGCCAACGCGCTGGACGTCCACAATGACCGCGGGGATCTCGGCGTAGTAGGCGAGACCCAGCAGTTCGTTCATCAGCGAAATGCCGGGGCCAGAGGTAGACGTGAAGGCACGCGCTCCGTTCCAGGACGCGCCGATCACCATGCCGATGGCGCCCAGTTCGTCTTCGGCTTGGAGAATGCAAAAGTTGTTGTCGCCGGTTTCGGGATCTTTACGATACTTCTCGCAGAACTCTTTGAAAGCGTCCATGCACGGACGTGGAAGGCGTGATGGGATACCACGCGGCCACTGTCGCTCCGGCGTAGACGCAGCCGAGCGCCGCCGCAGTATTGCCGTCGATCAGAATCTTGTCGTCGTTGGCATTCATCTTCTCCAGATGAAACGGCAGCGGGCATTGCAGATGCTCTTTGGCAAAATCGTAGCCCAGACGCAGGGCCTTCGTATTCGATTCGCGCATGGCTTTCTTCGCGGAGAACTTCTCATCGAGAAGCTGCTCAACCACGCCCATGTCGACATCGAGCAGCGCCACTAGCGTGCCGGCGTACGCGATGTTCTTCATCAGGATGCGCTCGCGCGCATCCTTGAAGGCCTCGTTGCACATTTTTGAGAACGGCACACCGAGATAATTCACGTCTTCGCGGATCAGGTTGGCGTCGAGCGGCCAGGTGGAATCGTACAGCAGGTAGCCGCCCTCGCGAACCTCGGCCACGTCCTGCGCGTAGGTCTGCGAATTCATGGCGACCATCAGATCGTAATCGAGCGCGCGCGCCGTGTAGCCATCTTTATTGACGCGGATCTCATACCAGGTGGGCAGGCCTTGAATGTTCGAGGGGAAAAGATTCTTGCCGGAGACCGGAATTCCCATGCGGAAAATCGCTTGCATGAGCAGGCTGTTGGCGCTGGCGGAGCCGGTGCCGTTTACGTTCGCTAGCTTGAGAGCGAAGTCGTTCACGCGGGTGCGAAGGAGCTGATGCACGTTTCTATCCTTTATCTCTATTTTCAATTATCACGCGTGCGACAATTCAGGCTCCGCCGCCGTGCTGCCTGCGTAGGCAATTTGCAGTTCGAACTTTTGCATGTCCCAAGCCGCCGTGGGACAACGCTCGGCGCAGAGTCCGCAGTGGACGCACAGGTCTTCGTCCTTTAGCATCAGCCGTCCGGTTTGGGGCAGCGGTGCGGAGGCGTAGAGGGCCTGCTCGGGATTCACGGCGGGCGCGGAGAGGCGCTCGCGAACGTCAGTTTCCTCGCCATCGCGCGTAATGGTGAGGCAAAGCAGCGGGCAGATGTCCACGCAGGCATCGCACTCGATGCACTTAGCAGCGGTGAAGACCGTCTCAACGTCGCAGTTGAGGCAGCGCTGCACTTCGCGCGCGGTTTGCTCGGCGTTGAAGCCCAGTTCGACTTCGACGTTTAGCTGTTCGAAGCGGTGCACCAGATCGACGTGCTTCATCTTCTGGCGCGACGCCGGATTGTAGTCGTTGTGATAGCTCCACTCGCTGATCCCCATCTTCTGGCTGATCAGGTTCATGTGGTCGGGCGGGCGCTCTGTCACGCTTTGGCGGTGACAATGGGCGTGCATCGAAATGGCGGCTTCGTGGCCGTGGGCGACAGCCCAGATGATGTTCTTGGGCCCCCAGGCCGCGTCGCCGCCGAAGAAAACGCCGGGGCGCGAGCATTGCATGGTCTTCTCGTCGACCACCGGCATTTCCCATTTATCGAACTCGATGCCCAGGTCGCGCTCGATCCAGGGGAAGGAATTTTCTTGGCCGATGGCCAGGATCACGTCGTCGGCGGGGAGGAAGATCGTCTCGACAACCTTGGATTTCGCGGCTTTCTCGTCCCATTCCAGGCGCTCAAACTCCATTCCTTTGAGCACGCCGTTTTCGATCACGAAGCGCTTGGGCGCGTGATTGATGACGATCTCGATGCCCTCTTCCTCGGCGTCTTCGAGCTCCCAGGGCGACGCTTTGAAGTAACCGCGCGGGCGGCGCGCCATCACTTTGATGTCTTTGCCGCCGAGGCGTCGCGAAGACCGGCAGCAATCCATCGCGGTGTTGCCGACGCCGATGATCAGAACCTTTTCGCCGATGGAATCGATGTGGCCGAAGGTAATCGACTCCAGCCAATCGATGCCGATGTGAATGCGATCGGTGTCGTGGCGGCCGGGGATTTCGAGATCCTTGCCGCGCGGGGCGCCGCTGCCGACGAAAATGGCGTCGAAGCCTTGGCCCAGCAGATCCTTCATGCTGTTGACCGGCGAGTTGTAGCGGATGTCGACGCCCATATCGAGAATCGCGTCGGTCTCGAATTGCAGCACGCTTTCGGGCAGGCGGAACGACGGGATGTTGGTGCGCATCAGGCCGCCGGGCTTATCATACTTTTCGAAAATGGTGACGTCGTAGCCCAGCGGCATCAGGTCATTGGCGACGGTGAGGGACGCGGGTCCGGCTCCCACGCAGGCGACGCGCTTGCCGTTTTTGCGCTCGGGGGCGCGCGGCAGCAAATCGCTAATATCGCCTTTCTGATCGGCAGCGACGCGCTTCAGACGGCAGATCGCTACCGGCTTGGTATCCAGGCGAGTGCGGCGGCAAGCGGGTTCGCAGGGGCGGTCGCAAGTGCGGCCGAGAATTCCGGGAAAGACATTGGATTCCCGGTTCAACATATAGGCGTCCGTGAAGCGGCCTTGCGCGATCAGTCGGATGTATTCGGGAACGTTGGTGTGCGCCGGACACGCCCACTGGCAATCGACGACCTTGTGGAAGTAACTCGGGTCGTCCGTGTTGGTAGGTCTCACTCAGCCTCCGATGCAGCGGTACTGGGGTGCAAACGCTATATTGTAACAATTCGCGCGCGGCCGAAACACTGCCATACTGGCTAGCGGCGATTCCTGTAAGGTGGTAACAGATAATACGTATGCCTCTTAATCATTATGTTTCTCTCGGGAACAGCGGGCTCCGCGTGAGCCCTTTCTGCTTGGGCGCGATGACGTTCGGCGAGGACTGGAGCTTCGGGTCCGGCGAGGCTGAATCGAAACAGGTGCTCGACCGGTATCTCGATCAGGGCGGCAACTTTATTGACACCGCCAATGTATACACGAAAGGGCACTCGGAGAAAATTATTGGCGATCACATCGGGCGGACTCCAGCGCGCCGCGACCGGGTGGTGATCGCGACGAAGTTTTTCGGCAACATGTATTCGGGCGATCCCAATGGGGGCGGCGCTAGCCGTAAGTCGCTGACGTCGGCGTGCGAGCAATCGCTGCGGCGCCTGCAGACGGATTACATCGACCTTTACTGGATGCATTGTTGGGACCGCTTTACGCCCATCGAAGAAACCATGCGTGCGCTGGACGATCTGGTGGCGGCGGGCAAGGTGCGCTACATCGGGTTCTCCGACACGCCGGCCTGGAAAGTCACGCAGGCGCAAGTGACGGCCAAGATGCGCGGATGGACGTCCGCTGATCGCTTTGCAGCTGGAATATTCGCTGCTGGAGCGCACCATTGAAGGCGAGTTGGTTCCGGCGGCGTTGGAATTGGGGCTGGGAATCACGCCGTGGTCGCCGCTGATGTCGGGGATGCTGACGGGCAAATACACGCGCGAAAACGCCGCCACCGCGAAGCCTACGCGGGGGGCGTTCGTGAGCCGGGCGTTTACGGAAGAGGCTTTCCGGGTGGTGGATGTTTTGCTGGACGTGGCGAAAAAGCTGGGGACAACGCCGGCTCGCGCGGCGCTGGCCTGGGTGCAATCGCAGCCGGGAGTGGCTTCGACCATCATTGGGGCGCGCACGGTGGAACAGCTGGATGACAACCTGGGTGGGCTCGACGTGCATCTGGCGCCGGAGCATCTGAAGGCGCTCGATGAAGTGTCGCAGCCGAAGCTGAACTTCCCGTACGATTTTGTGCGTAACGCGGCGGGATTCGGTTATAGCGGGGCGACGGTGAACGGGGTGACGGCGCCGCTGAATCCGCTGTCTCCGACGAGCGATGCGGAACGGTATTAAGAGAGCCAACGGGGAGAATGGACCATGTCTGTCGATGAAGAGCTGCAAGAGAACGCGGAAAAAGCCAAGGAGCCGTTTGATCGCAAGGTCGCGCTGACCATGGCGGTGATGGCGGCGGTGATGGCGATCGTGTCGGTGGCGGGGCAGGTGCTGACCACTGAGGAATTGTTGAACCAGCAAAAGGCGTCGGACCAATGGTCGTTCTATCAGGCCAAGGACATTCGCCGCTATGAATCGGATATCGCGCGCGACATGATGGCGGCGCTTTCGGCGGGGCCGGCGGCGATCAATAAATATGCGGCGAATATGGAGCGCTACGACAAAGACCGCGGCGAGATTCAGGCGGAAGCGAAAAAGCTGGAAGAGGAGAGCCATTTGCACGGGGCGCGGGCGCTGCGGGCGCATCTCGGAGAAGTGTTTTTGGAGATCGCGATCGTCTTGGCTTCGCTGGCGATTCTTACCAAGCGGCGGCCCATGTGGCTCTTGTCCATGCTGAGCGGGCTGGTGGGGGCGGGGATCGCGGCTACGGCTTTGCTTCTGCATTAACGCCGGGGGTGCGGAGCTACAATAATAAGCGGGATGAATATGACGCGGTCGCGTGCTTGTGCCTGGCTGGTGCTGGCGCTGGGGTGTGCTGGCACGGCGCTGGGGCTCGATCCTAACCACAAGCTGACGCAATACCTGCATCGCACCTGGCAGACGCAGGCGGGGCTGGCGCAGGCTTCGATCTACGTCGTCACGCAAACCCATGACGGCTACCTATGGGTAGGAACGCAGAGCGGCGTGGTGCGCTTCGATGGCGTGGAATTTCAACCCGTGCGGGCGCTGCAGGCGAATTCCCTGGGCGAGGCTTGGGCGCGCGCCATGGTGGAAGATAGCGTCGGGCGCTTGTGGATGACCACTAACGATTTCCAACTGATCCGCATCAGCGGCAGCGACGTCAAGGTGTTCACCGAAAAAGACGGCTTGCCTACGCGGGACTTCTCTTGCCTGGTGCCCGGCTCCAACGGCGATATGTGGGCCTGCAGCGCGACGGGCCTGGTTCACATAGCGGGAGACACCGTCGAGGTGCACGAATCGCCAGGGCAGATTGTCAATCGGCCGATCATTGGCTGCCGGGCGAACGATGGAAAAATCTGGGTCGCTGGCGGTGAGGTGCTGGCGGCGTGGGACGGCTCGGCGTTCACGCGGGTGACGCTTAAATCGGTAAGCGGCAATCGCGAAATGCGCAGCCTGCTGTGCCGCGACGACGGCGTTTGGGTGGGCACCGGCAAGGGACTGGTCCGCTACAACGCCGGGGTCGAAACGCTCTACACCGAAAAAGACGGCTTGGCGGATGACGTCATTCTATCGCTGGCGCAAGGGCAGGATGGCTCGGTCTGGGTGGGCACACGAGATGGTTTCAGCCGCGTGCGCAAGGGCGCGATCGACAGCTACGGGTACCGTGACGGCCTCTCGCAGAATACCGTGTTTGCAGTTTACGAAGACCGCGAAGGGATCGCTGTGGGTCGCGACTAAGAATGGTCTTAACCAATTCCTGGACGGCGCCGCCTCGCGCTATGACCGCAGCGAGGGCCTGCCCAACGACAACATGGGACCGGTGTTTCAGGACCGGCGCGGAACGCTGTGGACGGGTTCGCTCGACGGCGTCCTCAGCCGCTTCAACGGGAGCTATTTCACGGCGCTGCCGAATTTTCCGCGGGTGCGCATCAACGTCCTGGCTGACGATTCCGCCGGGGACTTGTGGGCCGGGACCAGCCAGGGCGCGATCCATCTGCAGGACGGACGGGTCAAGGAGGTGTTTACCACCGCGCAAGGTTTGCCGGCGAATCAAATTCGTTCTCTGTTCCGTGATCACGCGGGAAACTTATGGGCGGGCACGGAAAATGGTCCGGCGGTATTTCAGGGCGGGCGCTTCATCCAGGTGCCGTTTTTGGCGAAGGAGCTGCCGTTCCCCATCGTGTCCATTGGCGAGACGCGCGATGGCGGCATGTTGTTCGCGGCGGAACGCGGCAACGTCTACGCTTTTGCCGAGGGCGGGGTGCGCAAGCTTGAAAGCCCTCCCGGCGCGCTGCCGCTGTTTCAGGACATCAATGCGATTTATACCGATCGCGACGGCATCGTGTGGATGGGCGCGAACGGCGCCGGGCTGGGGATGCTGCGCGACGGGAAGCTCACGCGCTTTCTGGTGCGGGATGGTTTGTACGACGGCGAAATCTATGGCTTCGTGACGGACGCGCAAGACCGCTTGTGGATGGCGTGCGGCAAGGGCTTCTTCTGGGTGGATCGCAAGGAGCTGCTGAAGTTCGCCGAAGGGCGGGTTTCTAAGATTTCGAGTACGCCTTACAGTCCGCTGGACGGCTTGCGGACGATCCAGGGAACGCCAAGCGTGGAGCCGGTGGGCGTGCGCACCAAAGATGGACGGCTGTGGTTTTCGGCCACCGGATGGTTGCTGGCGTTTGCTTCCGATCAGGGCATTCGTCCAGGTGAGGTTCCGCCGGTGGTGATCGAAAACATGACCATTGACGGGAAAGACGTAGAACCGGGTAGCGTTAAAACGCTGGGCCCGGGACGGGCCAATGTGGCTTTCCAATACACGGCGCTCACATATCTGGCGCCGGGGCGCATGAATTTCCGCTATCTGTTGGAGGGCTACGATCGCGATTGGACCAACGCGGGTACGCGGCGCGAGGCGTTTTACACCAACTTGCCACCGGGGAAATTCCGCTTCCGCGTGGTGGCTTGCGGCGCGTTTGTCAGTTGCAACGACACCGGCACGGCGCTTGATTTCGAAGTCGCGCCGCAGTTCTATCAGCGGGGGTGGTTCATTCCGCTCTGTATGGTGGTGGCCGCGTTGCTGGCATGGCTGGCTTACCGCTTCCGCGTGCAGCAGTTGCGCGAACAATTTGTTTTGGTGTTGGCCGAGCGCAGCCGCATCGCTCGCGAGCTGCACGATACGCTGATCCAGGGCTTCTCGGGGATCACGATGCAGATGCATGCTTTCACGAATCGCCTTACGGCTAGGGAAGATCAGCAGGCGCTCGGCGAGATCATTCGTGACGCGGGCATTTGCCTGCAGGAGACGCGGCGCTCGGTGGCAGGGCTTCGCGGCGGCACGGGATCGAGCTCGGGATTGGCGGTGGCTATCTCCGATGCGGCGCGCCAGCTCACACAGGAACGCGATATCCGCTTAAAATTGAACCTGGACGACCGGCAGCAGGAACTGCCAGCGGAAGTGAAATATAATTTGCTGTGCATCGTGCAGGAGGCCATTACGAATTCGATCAAGCACTCGGGGGCGCGCACCATTGAGGTGACGCTGGCGTGTTCGGCGAACGATCTGCGGCTCTCGGTTCGCGACGACGGCCGCGGCATGGAGCGTGGCGAGGGCAATGGGCGGGCAGGGCACTACGGGATGATTGGCATGAAGGAGCGGGCCAGCCAAATTGGGGCGGAGCTGGATTTGTCCAGCGCGCCGGGGCAGGGGACGAAAGTTTCAGTGCGCATGCCGGTGAATCCGCGGGCTCCGCTAGCTTCGCATGAGGGAAGGTTGGAGGCGGTTTGATGGGTGCGGTAACGCAGACACTTGGAATTCTGTGCGTGGACGACCATCC
Organism: Bryobacterales bacterium; assembly: GCA_963752205.1. Lineage (GTDB taxonomy): Bacteria > Acidobacteriota > Terriglobia > Bryobacterales > Bryobacteraceae > Palsa-187. Next base: position 29,100 of record CAVVZG010000068.1, read on the forward strand.
TCTGGTGCGTAAAGGGATCGCGGCCATCCTGGCCAACGAAACTGATATGAAGCTGGTGGCCGAAGCCGGGAGCGGCGCCGAGGCGGTGAATGCGTTCCGCCAGTTTCATCCCGATATCACGCTGATGGACCTGCGCATGCCCGGGATGGATGGCATCGAGGCGACCAAACAAATTCGACAGATTGATCCCGAGGCCAAGATCATCGCGCTGACCAGTTACGACGGCGATCAGGAAATTTATCGGGCGCTTGAGGCGGGGGTGCGCGGGTATATTTTAAAGGAGTCGGTGCACACGGAGATCGTGCGGGCGATTCGGGTGGTGCATTCGGGGAAGCGCTTGATGCCGCCGGAGGTTGCGGAGCGCTTGAGTGAGCACTTCCCGCAGGTGGCGCTGACGCCTCGTGAAATCGAGGTGCTGCAGTACGTGGCGAAGGGCTTCGGGAACAAGGAAATTGGAGTGCGTCTAGGCACTGCCGCGGGCACGGTGAAGATGCACCTGCAGAATATTTTGTCGAAGCTAGGGGCATCGGACCGCACGCACGCGGTGACGCTCGCGATACGGCGCGGGATTATTCACATCGACCGGTAGGAAAACCCGTTAGGCTTCCGGCAGAAGAATAATCAGCTCGAGCTGCGGATTCGGGAAATCGCCGGGCACATACGCGGCCAGGTTACGGGCGCGAGTTACGGCCTCCCAGGCTACGCCGGTTTGGCTCACGCTGAAATACTGATAGTTCAACTTCACGGGGATTGCGGTGGGCGGACGCGGGGAATGCGTCAGGGGCACGCCGGGCAGCGCTTGCCGCACCAAGTGCTCGATGTGATTCGCCGAACAGACCTTGATCAAATACGGCGCCTTGCCGATCAGATCCGCCTCATTCATCTCCGCGCGCACGGCCAGATACATTTTGGTGTTGCGCAGATATTTGTCGTCGGCGAGCGCGGTGGCGTAAATGGACGACTGCGTTAACTTCAGCGGGAGCGAGACGAAATTGCTGGGGACAACGGTGTCGAGCAGCAGGCGAATCTTCTCGTCCAGATCTTCGAAGCAGAAGCTGAGCTCGTCGTGCTCGTATTTGGGCAGATCGCGCGGATGAATCGTGCTGGAAAAAGTGGTCAGGCTGCCGGCGAGCGAGAGCATGGTTTCGTACAACTCGACGGGATGCCCGCGCCGCGTTTCGAACAAATGCTGTAGCAACGGGAAGTGCGAATTGATGGTGTAGAGCAGCCAGAAATTGGCGATGTCGGAGGTGCCGAAGTCCGCCAAGCTCAAATTCTTCTGGCGGCGGGTGCCGGCTAACTGGCTGCTTTTCGCGGCTAGGATCTCTACCAGGCGGCGGAGAATCGACACCAGAAAATCGCTGGCGGTGATGTCGAGCAGCGGTGGAACGAATTTCGCGTCTAACTGATACAATCCGGCCGCCGTTCGTTCGATGCGCGCCACGCGCAGCACGGAAGAATGCTCCTGCGATTCGCCCTCCACTAAAATCTTGAAATTCTTGCGCGCGACCTGCACGGGGCGCTCGCCCAAGCCTGAGTTCTCATCGCGCAGCATCGCGATCTCCGAGAGGTAACGCGTATCCGCTTTGGTCTGCGGCATCGAAACGTTCAGGCCGCGGTCGCGGAAGTGGGGAATGGCTAGAAAGACATCCAGCGTCTTTTGGTCGGCGTCAAAGCAATCGGCCAGTGGCTTGGGGGACGGCGCGGCGTCGGCATCGGGAATGTCGAACAGCAGACCGTCGGGGAAAATGCCGGCGGCGTCGGCGATGGCCAGGTAGCCGGACGCCAACGCTTCCTGATTCACTTGCAAACGGCGGAAGCCCCAGGGCGCGAAACTCAAGCCGTCTAACTGAAACTTGAGCGAGTTTTCGAGGAAACGATCCTGCGTCTGCAGGTACTGCGGGCTCAGCAGCGTGCCCTTCATCCAGATGACCGGCTGTAAGCGCTTCATGCGAAGTTTAACGATACCATTACACCAAGACCAGGGCCTGTTGTTGGATTCCGCCAGGGCCGGGCGTGAACTCCACCGCCAGTCCAGGCTTGTCGCCTTCGACGACGAAGCGCGAAATCAGGCCGAAGAACCCGGCAGCTTCACCGGCAGTCATGGCGGGCACAACGGCGCGCAGCACGCGGGGATCCCAGAAACGGAAAGTCACGGGCTGGCCGTTGCGGTTGTGGAGCGTGACGAAAGTCCGCCAATGCCACAGGGCGTTTTCGAATTCGAGAGACGCCGAGAAGTAGAAACCCCAGCCGTGATTCCAGCCGTCCTTGACCAGTACATCCAGCAGGCGCGAGCGGCCGGGAACCAAAACCAGATAGGGCGAGGCGGGATTCTCGTCGTCGACCCGCGCGTATTTTTCACCGGAGGCGTCGAGGAAGGCGGGGATGCGCGCATCGCGAATGGCATCGAGCACCGCGTAGACCGGCTCGCCTTCGCGATAGAGCGTGTTGAGCAGGACGGACTGGCCGCGCGAGAAGCCCGGCCAAGTAGGCGAATCGTCGGGCATCGGCGTGGGGCCGGTGCTGTCTACTGGACCGAATTCGGGTAACTTGAGCGTACGCGCCGCGGGAGGGCGCACCGGTTGCGGCGCGTTGCCGGAAAGATCGATACTCACGCTAAAAGTGCTGCCGCCCGCTGCTACAGAATCGCCGTCTTTGACGACCTGTTCGGTGATACGGTCGCCGTTGACGAAGGTGCCGTTGCTCGAACCTAGATCGCGAATGGTGCACTGCTTGCCGTCGCACTCGATGGCGAAGTGCTGGCCGGAGAGGTAGGAATCTTCGCCCAGCGCGTAATCTGACTTGGCGGTGCGGCCGACGCGCAACAAGGAACCGGCGGCCACTTGAATTTTGCGGCCCGTGGCAGGCCCCGCCGTGGCTTCTAGAATCACCAGCATTGTGTTCCTAGCCCCCGATGATTACCGTGAAACAACCTAATACGATGACGCCGCCGTGGACGGTTGGGTCTCCGATACGCGCGGCCGGCAGGTATTCGATAAATACGGTTGTCGACCCCATGACGATCATATCCGGTGGGCCGACACAGGTGAGCAGGTCGGTGAGGCGCGCGGCTGGCAAGAAGCCGATCAGCACCGTGGATGCGCACGGCGGCAGGATCGGTCCGCCCACATGGGGGACGAGGACGGTGACCACGGGGCACACATGCATGTCGGTAACGCGCGCGGCGGGGGGCATTAAATTCCCAATCCTTTCAGGCCCTGCGACATATTCTGCGACGCCTGATTCACGGAACTGCCTGCCTGGGAGTAGGCACTGCTGGCAGTGTTGCCGACGGTTTGCGCGGCTTGCTGCGAAGCTTGCCCCACCTGATTCTGGACCTGCTGCGCCGCTTGCTGCGACATCTGTCCCGCCTGCTGCGCCTGCGACGTGGCTTGCTGGGCGGCCTGATTCACTTGCTGGCTGGCCTGGTTGGCTGCTTGCCCCACCTGTTGCCCGGCGGCTTGCGTCGCCTGCTGCATTTGCTGCTGGGTTTGCTGCTCCATCTGCTGCGCTTGCTGTCCTGCTTGCTGCGCGGCTTGCTGGGCTTGCGCGGCGGTCTGCTGCGCGGCTTGCTGCGCTTGTTGCGCGGCCTGCTGGGCTTGCGACGCGGCAGCGGCGACCTGCTGCTGCCCTTGCGCGGCGGCTTGCGAGGCGGTTTGCTGGAGTTGGTTCGCGGCGGCCTGCGCCTGACTCGCGGCGGCCTGTGCTGTCTGCTGAGCCTGGTTGGCGGCCTGACTTAGTTGTTGGGATGCCTGATTCAACGCCTGCTGACCAGCCTGCTGGGCTTGATTCGCCAGTGCCTGCGCCTGATTCGCGGCGCCCTGCAATTGCTGCTGGGCCTGTTGTTCCATGGCCTGCGCCTGGTTCAGCATCTGCTGGCCTTGCTGCAAGGCTTGATTCAAGGCTTGCTGTCCCGCCGCCGCGGCTTGCTGCGCCGCCGCCTGCGCCTGCTGCGCGGCATCCTGCAATTGTTGTTGCGCGGCTTGCGCGGCCTGCGCCGCTTGCGCTTCGGCTTGGGCCACCGCTGCGCTGGCCTGATCGACAGCTTGCTGGACGCCGGTGCGCACCGCGTTCATTCCGGTATTGACCATGGCCTGCGCCTGATCGGCCGCATTGGCCACGGCACTCTGCGCTTGCGCCACTGCCGAGTTGATTTGCCCCAATACCTGCTGGGCCCCGGCCGCTGTGGCTTGTCCGGTCTGCTCGGCGGCTCCGACTGCCTGGGCAGCAGCCTGCGAAACCGCTCCGAAGGCTTGCTGGCCCACACTCTGCACCAGATTCGTGGCCATGGCAGCGGCCTGCTGCGACTGCTGCTGCACTTGCTGAGAGATGCTCGAAGCCGCGGCCGCTGCCGCTGAGGAATTGTCCGGACTCTTCATTCCATCAAGCTTCTTCTCGCCGGGAGAAGTCGGGGAAGTGGGCGACGATCCGCAGCCGCTCAAATTCGCCGCGCCGCTGTTGATGAAAACCAGATTGCCTTGGATGAACACGCCCATGGGATTGATGTCGATCGAACCGCCCGACGATTTGATCGTCAAGCCCATGCCCGCTTCGATAACCGCCGTCATGCCGGCTTTGAGATGGATCATCATGCCGGCGTCCATGGCGTAGTTCATGCCGGTCTTATCGTAAGTGTTCATGCCTACTTGACGGCTGTAGCTCATGCCCACTTTTTCATTTTGATTTTGGCTGGCGGTCAGATGCAGATCGCCATCCGCTTGCAACTGTTCTTCGCCCACGACGTAGTGTTTGCGCGCGCCCTCCACCGTGACGGTTTCGTTGTTCTTCACGTTTTCGGTGCGGTCATGTTCGATTTTGATCGATTCATCATGGCCCACAATCACGGTGCGGTCGTTTTCCACTTCCAGCAGTTGATCTTTTTCCGCGTGGGTGCGGATCAGCTCGCTGCCCTTGAGATCTTCGAACATGATCTCGTTGTAGTTCGCCGAACCACCGCCCTTGGAGCTGCGCGACTTGATCCCGCTCTGGGTTTTATTCGCCGGCAGATCGTAAGGCGGCATCATGTCCGCGTTATAAACGCTACCGGTGACGAGAGGCCGGTCAGGATCGCCTTCGAGGAACCCAACGATCACTTCCTGCCCGATGCGCGGGATGTGGACCGAGCCCCATTTTTGCCCCGCCCAGGAGGTGGCGACGCGCAGCCAGCAGGAGGAATCGGCGTCGTTCTTGCCTTCGCGGTCCCAATGAAACTGCACTTTTATGCGGCCATATTTATCCGTGAAGATTTCCTCGCCCGGCGGGCCCACGACCACGGCGCTCTGCGGACCGGATACCACGGGACGGCGCGTCACCCGCGGCGGGGAAAACTTCAGCGCGTAGGGAATGCATTCGAAGGAATTTCCGTATTGATCGATGCCCTCTTCGTCCTCGTCCTCTTCTTCGTCTTCCTCCTCCTCGTCATGCCTGATCCCCAAAGAGTGAAACGAACCTTCGGCCGCCTCATGGCTGACGGACGTGACGACATATTGCCCGTCCGCGTTGAAGTGGCGCTGCAGGGTGAATTTGATGCCGGGCGTAAGCTGCCAGTGGTTGCTGTCGCCGTGAATCAGGATGGTGGCGGTCTCCACTTGCTCCATGCGAATGCCGGTGGTGCGCTTGTTATCCACGAAGATCTTCTGCAGGTCAGCTGCTTTTTCGCCGCCCGAGCGGTCGATCCCATCGAAGCGCTGCGCGTAGCGTCCGGGATTTTCGTAGACCTCCATCTGCTCATTGCCGGCGAGCTTCAACTTGTGCGTGATCTTTCCGGCTTGCACCGAGTCCATCACAATCTGCTCGGCGTCGAGCTTCTTATGCGGCAATTGGAAATGATGATCCCACAGCGTATATTTACCGGAGCCCCAGGTCTGTTCCTTGGTCCAGGTGGAGATACGCTCGTCCGCTCTTTCGCCGCCTTCCATGGCTTCGAAAATGATCTGCGAGCCTCCCGGCAGATCGGGATGCGATTGCGGGGTGTTAGCCAGCACGAGCTTGTGCGCGCCCTTGGTGAACTTGAAGAAGTAGTAGATGCCTTCTTCCTCCATCAGGCGGCAGGCGAAGTCCAAGTCGCTTTCCTGGTACTGCACCACGTATTCGCGCGGCTCGAAGGTCCCTTGCAACTCGTAGGCGACATCGAAGCCGGTGAACAATTTCTTCAGGATGTCGGGGATATTCACGTGCTGGAAGATGCGGCTGCGGAAGATTTGTGTGAGCCTCCAGATATCGGGAACCACGGTCATCGAATAGGAGGTCAGGCGCGGATCGCGGGCCGCCTGCGACAGCTCGATCACGGTGCCGTGGAAGTGGCGCGGAGTCTGCGCGGGGTCTATGCCCTGAATACCGAAGCTCACCCGTTGGCCGATCAGCTTGTCGAAATCGACGCTGGTGGTATTCTCCGCCAGTAACTCCAGCTCGAAGTTGAACAGGCGGCTGATGGCTTCTTCGCCCTCGAAGCTATGCAGCAGCAGCTTGTCGTCGCCAAGCGGCGTGGTCAGGTAGAGATACCGGTTCGCTTCGAGGAAGGCCATGCCAGTCCCTTCAATTTCTTACGCGTAAACAAAGGCCGAATCGGGTCCCACGCTCACGTGGATCGCGGAAAGCTTTTGGCCTTCGGCCATCCCGGACAGAATTCGCCGCGAGACTTGGGGCAGCAGCGTATTGGTCAGAATGTTGTCGACGTTGCGGGCGCCGCTTTCCACTTCCGTGCAGCGGCGGGCGACCTCATCGACCAGCGAATCGCTGTAATTCAGAGCGATTTTATGATTTTCCATCAGCCGGCGCTGGATCTTTCCGAGCTTCAGCGTGATGATCTTCTTCAGCGCTTCGTCGCGGATGGGGAAGTACGGAATGATCACCATGCGGCCCAGGAACGCGGGCTTGAAGATCTTGTCTAGCTCCGGCTTGAGAGCTTTGACCAAGCCCGTCGGCGCTGGGCATGGTTTCGGGGTCGGCCGCCAGCTTCATCAGCGTGTCGGTTCCGGCGTTGGAGGTCAGAATGATGATGGTGTTCTTGAAGTCGATCTCGCGGCCTTCGCCGTCTTCCATCTTGCCTTTGTCGAAGACCTGGAAGAACAGCTCCAGCACGTCGGGATGGGCCTTCTCGACTTCATCGAGCAGCACCACCGAATAGGGCCGGCGGCGGACTGCTTCGGTGAGCACGCCGCCCTCGCCATAGCCGACGTATCCGGGAGGCGAGCCTTTCAGCGTGGAAACCGTGTGAGCTTCCTGGAATTCGCTCATGTTGATGGTGATGAGGTTGCGCTCGCCGCCGTACATGAGGTCGGCTAGCGTGAGCGCGGTCTCGGTCTTGCCGACGCCGCTGGGGCCGACCAGCATGAAAACGCCGATGGGTTTGCTGGGATCTTCGAGGCTGGCTTTCGACGTGCGGATGCGCTCGGAGATTTGCTCCAGCGCGTGACCCTGGCCGATGACGCGGCTGCCGAGGACGCCTTCGAGCGTGAGCACGGTGGCGATTTCGTCCTTCAACATTTTGCCGGCGGGGATTCCGGTCCAGGCGGAGATCACTTCGCTGATGGTTTGGCCGTCGACGCAGACGCGCATCAATGGGTTCTCGCCCTGGAGCGCGACTAGTTCGGCTGTGAGGGTGTCGAGTTCCTGGCGCTGCTTTTCGCGCTCGCCGCCGGGGGTGCCGGCCGGATCACGCGCCGAAGTGCGCGTCCCGATCATCCGTTCGAGAATCTCTCGATACGTGCGGAGTTGAGGATTCTGAGCGTTGGCGAGTTTCTTCCACACGGCCGACGTTTCGGTTAGGTGGCGATAGCTTCCGGTGAGTTCAGCACCGAGACCGGGCAGTCCGCGCTCCTCCTTCGCGAGCCCGACAGCCCGCATCATCAAGTACTGCGCAAGCTCGTTGTCTCCGCGAACTTCCATGCCGGGATGCCAACTGAAACTCGGGCTTCCGTGTCCGCCAGAAACGGCGGCTTGACTGCCGACAAAATGTTCTCGATATCCCCGAAGATGTCTGTGGCGGATAACAAATGGGCGAAGGTGGCGGCTCAATTCTGCATTTCTTCGCTCAAGGTCGAGGGCAACCGCTAGGGCGTGAGAGACACGGGGCGGTCGGATCTGAGCGGCCAACTGGCTCCGCTCTGTCAGGTCCGCGTTTGTCAGACTTGTCCAGCCATCTGCGATTCCTTCCTGATCTACAGACTGGAGGTCCTTCCATCGCCGACGAAAAACTTCGCCCGCTTCGCGGGCTTCTTTCATGCTTCTTCCGAGAATTGATACCGCATGATCAAGTGCCTCGCGGCGGGTTCTCGGAATTGATAGTGCGTTGCGCATCTTCAAGAGGCTCAGAAGTTCATCGTGGCGCAATTGAAACGGTGTGGCCGAGAGGCCGAGGATACGGCACGCCCGACCCACTGCGAAAGTTTCAAAATTGCGACGAGGCATCACGTATTCGTTCTTGAGCCCGTGGATCTCATCGAATACGACCAGAGGTATTTGTGGCCAGTCGGAAGTTAGGGCGTACCGCGTCAGTCGATCCAGTGCCTCCGCGAGTCGATCAGGATCGCTGCCGCTGAGCGCGCTCCGGCACACCTCGGCAAATTCAGGATGTGTTTGCAGCGATCGTTCATACGCCTGTTCAAGGTCGGACGATAGCGGATCGTTCCAAAGCGGCCCTGAGCGACGCAGGTCCAGCAACTCGTCAAGGTCCGGTATGCCGAAGTTGTCGAAGACTTTTCCTTTTCGGCACCAGTAACGGCGGCTTTCCGTTGGCACCTTATAGCAGCCAAATAACGCCGCAAGGCTGCGTTTTCGCCACATATCGCGGTCATGTAGTGGAGCGCCAAAGGCGCCCGAGATTCCCGGTTGAGGCATGGGTCGGCCGCTTCCGCAAAGACTTCGGCAACAATCCGCGGGTGACGTTCTATGAAATC
>CAVVZG010000069.1:0-7999 GCA_963752205.1 Bryobacterales bacterium
GTCGCTAGAAAAAGCCTTGACCGTCTTGCAGTCCTACGACGATTACAAAAAGATTTACGCCCCGCAAGTAACCGAGTCGAAACTCTACAGCCACCAAGGCAATCACTGGCGCTCTTATTTAAAACTGTACAAACGCGCCCTCCTGCCCGCGATCTTCGACACCGAATACGACGTCGAATATCGCGAACTGGACCGCACCCGCTGGGCCGTGCTCTCGCGCTCCACGAAAGTAGCCGAGATCGACGGCGGCCAAGTGCTCCCCGTGGGAACCGGACACGGCTACCTGTGGCGCTTGAACGCCTACTGGCTGCTGGAGCAGCGTCCCCAAGGCGTCTACCTCGAATGCCGCGCGATCTCGATGTCACGCGACATCCCGCTAGGCCTCGCCTGGGCCATCAAGCCCATGATCGTCAGCCTGCCGCGCGATTCCCTACAACAAACCCTCGACGCGACCGCGCGCGCCCTCCGCTGACCTCGCGAAAACCCAACGCTCGCCCAGCGCGAAATTCAACAGCGCTGTCACTGTGATTGCAGCTAGGTTAGCCGGCACCGCCGGAACGCCCAACCCGCCCGTCAGCACCCGCATCCACATCAGATTCGAAACCAGCGACACCACACCGTTAGCCAAATGAAAGCGCAGCAAGCGCCCCGCGCGAGCCTCGCGCTCCGCCCAAGTCCAGCGCCGGTGCCAAGCGTAGTTATGCAGCAGCGCAATCTCCACCGCCACCGCTGTAGCCACCAAATAGTTCACGCGGAACTTCGTCAGCAGCCGCCAAAACCGCCAACTGTACGCCCACGCCTACCAACCCCACCGCGCTGAACCTCAGCCACCGCCGCGTCACTTGGTCTCCTGCCGGTACAACTCCACCGTGTGCCGCACCGTAGCCTGAACCAGAATCACCGCCAGCGCTGCCGTCCCAATCACGAACCCCGCATCGAACACCAGGAACGTATAAGGACCCAACTGAGCATCCGCCCGGTAAAGCGCATACAGATTCCCAATCGAAAGCAGAATCCGCAGCTCCGTCGGCCCAAAGTTCCAATAGGACAAATGGAACGTCCCCACCGTGTAAGTCGCCAGATAAATCTCGATCGACAGCAGCAGGTAAGCGATCAAGAACACCAAAGCCACCATCGGCGTCATCAACCCGGAAAGCGCCAGCCCCGTCATCAGAAAAAACGTCCCGATCGCGTCCAGAATGTGGTCAATGTAAAACCCATACCGCGGCCGCAGCCGGTTGCGCACCCGCGCCAGCGTCCCATCCAGCGAATCCCCAAACCAATTCAGCGCCAGGAACCCGATCACCGCCAGCAGCGCCAGCGGATGCCATTTCGAGTACCAATAGGCTCCCCCCGCCGCCACCAGCGAAACGAACCCCAGCCCCGTCGAGATGGTCCGAGTTCACCCACTCCGGCAGCCTGGCCGCGATCCACAGCAGCGCTTGCTTCTCCCGCACCGCCAGAAAACTACTATGTGAGCGTTCCGCCGTCTTAAACGAAGCCGTAGGAGCCATTACCAGCCAAGACGACGGGAATGAATATTAAGTTACTTTAATGATCCCTGGCGCGGTATAATTCCTCTGAAAGATGCTGGATCTCATCAAGAAACTCCAGGAAGAGATCGCGGTGCTCGAGAACGAGTTCCGCATCGAACTTCCACGCGAGATCCTCAGAGCCCGCGCCCACGGCGACCTCAGTGAAAACGCTGAATATCACGCCGCCAAGGAGCGCCAGGCTTTCGTCAACGCACGCCTGGGCCAGCTCCACGCCCGCTTGCGTGACATTTCCATGATCGACATGTCCAAGATCCCCCACGACCGCGTCGGCTTGGGCTCGAAGGTGGTGGTCCTGGATGTCGATAAAGACGAAAAGGTCAATTACAAACTCGTGACCAGCGAAGATGTCGACGTCGCCAAAGGTTTGATTTCCACGGTCTCGCCGATCGGCCGCGGATTGCTAGGTAAGCAGGTGGGCGATACCGTGAAGATCACGATTCCAGGCGGCGTGCGCGAGATGGAAATTGTCGAACTCCTGACCATCCATCAGATCGCCGAGGCCGATAAATGACCATCACCCACGCCATCGGCTACGGCAGCAACAAAGTCATCCGCCTGATCGTGCGCGGTCTGGCTTTGTCGCGAATCCACCCCAACGTGCTCACCTTCCTGGGCCTGGTGATCAACATGGTCGCCGCCTACATGCTGGCCGTGGGACAGTTCCGTTGGGCCGCGGCCGTGATCATCGGCGCCGGCCTCTTCGACATGGTGGATGGCCGCGTAGCCCGCGAAACCAACCGCGTCACCCGCTTCGGCGGCTTCTTCGATTCCGTGCTGGACCGCTACTCCGATTGCGCTCTGCTGGTCGGCCTGCTGGTCTGGTACGGTTCCATCAACCGCCCGTTCTATGTGGTCCTGACAGCCGTAGCGATGGCCGCGTCCGTGATGATCAGCTACACCCGCGCGCGCGCCGAAAATTCCATTCCCACGTGCAAGGTTGGCTTCATGGAACGCCCCGAACGTGTAGTCCTGGTGATCATCGGCGCCCTCTTCGACCACATGGCTCCCGTGCTCTGGGTGATCGCCGTGCTCGGCAACCTGACCGTAGTCCACCGCATGATCTTCACCTGGCAGGAAGCCAAGCGCCTGGAAGAAGCGCAATTAAAAGTTCCGTCCGCCCGCGCCGCGAGCAACGTTTAAGCCAGCGCCAGCTCGTCACCATTAATCGCGCGGAATCCGGCCAGCCGCACACGATCGCTCTCCTTGAACGAAACCAGCGGCATCAGCCCCATATCGATCAGCCCCAGCACCTGCGTCTCCGTCATCCAAACTTCAGCGCACGGAGTCATGTGCCACTCCCCGTCGTGCTGATAAGTATGCAGCGGCAGCCCTTCGATGTTGAGCGCCCCACCCGCCGTCAGCAGCGTCAAAAACGCCAGCCCCGGATTCCCCCACAAATATTCCGAGTGCACCGGCGGCCCCGGCATCTCCTCGAACGGAAACGATTCGATCGAACTGGTCCGCGCTCCATAAGGCAAACGCAACAAGAAGCGCGGCAGCGCCAAACCCAAGTAGGCCGCCTCCGGGATGGAACGCAACTCATCCCAGTGATCACCCATTCCCGCCGACCCCTCCGCGATAAACGGCGCCCCAATATGCGACGCCAGCAGCGCCACGCGCCCCAGGAATTCGATATCGGCCGCATCCGCGCCAAACGAGTAAAGCCCGATCACCGCCCGCCACTTCCGCGCGCCCAGCAGCGCATACATGCGAGTCTCGCCCAGGCTCTTCGCTTCGAGTAAATCGCGCGCGGCTTCTTCTTTCGTAAAATGTGCGATGCGAAAACGCGCCGAGTCGTCCGCATCCCCGCGTATCACAAAGTCGAGCCCGCGCCACGAAGCTTCTACCGCCTGAAAGCGCGGATGATGCAGCAGCCCGCGCATGCGCTCCCCGAGCGCCGCTTCGCGTTGCGGGTCCGCCGCTTCGGGCGCGGCAGCGTCCGCGGCAGCCAGCTCTCTCAAGTAACGCTCAAACGGATCGCCGCCCTCGGTAATCTGTTCCAGCAGACTGGCCGACCGCAGCAACTCGCCGATGTCCGCCTTCGGCGCGTGCGTCTCCGGCTGCTCCGCCCGCGGCGCAGCGTCGAACTCGCGAAACAAATTCAACTTGCGATACAGACTGTCCGGGTGAAAATCATCCAGCTCGCGAAATGCCGCGCCCGCCAAAGTGACCTGTAGTTTCCCCATGACAGCGGCAAAGTTGTCGCGATCAACCGCCAGCGGCTCCGTAGCGCGCCCTCCGAAATCGCCCAGAATCAAGTAATGCGCAGGCTCCTCTTCGGCGATCACAATGGACTTCCGCCGAGGCTCGACGCCGAGTTCGATCATGCGCTGATTATAAGATTTCCGGAGCGGTCGTTTCGATACCACCACCCCGGCGTCACCAAAGTAGTGGACCCATAGTCGAGAATCAAAGCCGGCCCCGCGATCCGCCGCGAGCCCACCTGCGCGCGCGGCAGCGCCGGAATATCCCGCCAGCCACCCTCCACCCAAACCCGCCGCGTCTCCGTGCGCCCCTTGCGGAACGGTTCTCGAGTCAGTTTCGGCTTCGCCACCCGCTGCCGCGCCCGCACCCGAATCGTGACTACTTCAATCTCACGCTCCGGCGTAGCGTACCCATAAACTCGCGCATGCTCCCGATGAAACGCCCTCGCCGCCCCCGGCCAAGGAACGTTCAACTCATAACTCTGCCCGCGATACCGCAGATCGGCCGAGCGTTCGATCTCAGCCGCCGGCGATTCCCGCCTCGCCCGCCGCTCCAGCGCAGCGAATTGTTTCTCGAGATCCTCTCGTCCCAAAACCCCCGCCGCGTAGTCGCGCACCGCATCCGCCATCAGCATTCCCAGCGCCGACAGCGCCCCCGCATATTCGGGAACAAGCACAGTCTCGATACCCAACTCCCGCGCGATATCGCAAGCGTGCAACCCGCCCGACCCCCCAAACGCCACCAGCGCAAAATCGCGCGGGTCGTACCCGCGTTCCACCGACACCACGCGAATCGCCCGCTCCATATTGGCGTTTGTAACCCGCAAAATACCAGCTGCCGCCGCGATGCGGTCCAGTTTCATTTTGCGAGCAACGCGATCCACCGCCGCCCCCGCGCGTTCGACATCGATCGCCATCGCCCCGCCCAGCAATTGCGCCGCACTGATGCGCCCCAACACCACGTGCGCGTCCGTGACCGTCGCCTCTGTCCCCACTCCGTAACAAGCCGGCCCCGGATCCGCCCCCGCACTCTCCGGCCCCACCCGCAGCAACCCGCCCGCGTCGACGCGCGCAATCGATCCACCGCCCGCCCCTACAGTGTGAATGTCCAGCATCGGCACGCGAATCGGAAACCCCGCCACCATCGATTCCGTACTCTCCCGAGGAGCCCCATCCGCCAGACTGACATCGGTGGAAGTCCCACCCATGTCGAAGCCCAACACCCGCCGGTATCCGCTGAGCCGAGCCGTCTCCAGCGCTCCCACCACCCCGCCCGCCGGACCCGAAAGCACCGTCCGCACCGCATGTTTAGCAGCCTGCTGAGCCGATAAAAACCCGCCATTCGATTGCATAATCGCGATTCGATACCGCCGCGCTCGCGACAGCTCCGTCAAATATGTTTCCATCAACGGCCCGACATAAGCGTTGATGAACGTAGTGGACCCCCGCTCGTACTCCCGAAACTCCGGACTAATCTCATGCGAAGTACACAAATACCAATCGCCCCCGCTCAACGCCTTAGCCACCGCCCGCTCATTCGCAGGATTACGATACGAGTGCAAAAAACAAATTGCCACCGCCTTCACCCGCGCGCGCCGCAGCTTCCCAACCAACCCCGCAATCGCCGGACGCACCGCCACAGTCCCGTCGTGATAAGTCCGCTCGCGCACCCCAAAACACAATTCCCGATCCGCCAACAACTGCCGCGGCCCGGGCGTCAAGTTGTAAAGTTCAGCGCGATTCTGCCGCCCAATCTCCAGCAGATCCTCGAACCCCGCCGTAGTGACAAACGCCGTCCGCGCGCCTTTGCGTTCCAGCAGAGCGTTAGTAGCCACCGTCGAACCATGCACAACATCCGCCGCCCCCGCCACCCGCTGCAGCCCCGCCAGAATGACTTTCGCCGGCTCCCGCGGGCTGGACCGCAGCTTGAAAGTCTCCATGCGCCCGTCATTGTGCAACACCACGAAGTCCGTGAAAGTCCCGCCAGCGTCCACCCCGATGCGCATGCGGTTCCCATTCTACAAGAGGGACAGTACACTCAGTCCCCAATGTATTTCTGGGGACTGAGTGTACTGTCCCTCTTGCCGTGCGTCATCATATAAGTAGTGATCCACCTCCGCGGAGTCTCCAAACAATTCGCCGGTAAGCGAAAAGTCACCGCCCTGGAGCGCCTGGACCTCTCCATCGCCCGTGGCGAAATGGTCTCCATCGTCGGCCCCTCCGGCTCCGGCAAATCGACCCTGCTCAACCTAATCGGCGGCCTAGACCGCCCCAGCGAAGGCGAAATCGAAATCGACGGCGAAACTCTCTCGACGCTCACCGACGACGGCCTCACCCGCGTCCGCCGCGACAAAATCGGTTTCATCTTCCAGTTCTTTAACCTGCTGCCGACACTCTCCTGCCTCGAAAACGTCTCGCTCCCGCTCCACCTCCGCGGCTGGCCGCGCAAAAAGATCGACGAACGCGCCCGCGAGCTTCTCCAGCTCGTAAAGCTAAACGCCCGCCTCGACCACCTGCCCGACGAACTCTCCGGCGGCGAACGCCAGCGTGTAGCCATCGCCCGCGCGCTCAGCATTTTCCCGCCGATCTTGTTAGCCGACGAACCCACCGGCAACCTGGACACCCACACCGGCGCCGAAATCCTGAAGCTAATGCACGACCTCCACGATCGCCTAGGCGCCACCGTTCTCATCGTCACCCACGATCACGCCGTAGCCGAAAGCTGCCCGCGCACGATCAGCCTGCGTGACGGCCACATCGTCGCCGACATCCGCCAGGAAGTATCGCAAGCATGAGGCTGCTGCGCCTCATCAGTTGGCCCTACGCGCGCAAACACCTGCTGCGCTGGCTACTCACCACCGCCGGCATCGTCCTCGGAGTCGGCGTCTTCGTAGGCATGCACACCGCGAATCAAAGCGTGTCCGCCGCCTTCCGCGAAACCATTGACCGCGTCGCCGGAACCACCCAACTCCAAGTCACCGCCGGCGAACCCGGCTTCGAAGAAGCGGTCCTCGAAAAAGTCCAAAGCCTCCCCGAAGTCCGCGCCGCCGCCCCCGTGATCGAAGCCACAGTCTCCACCGGCAAAGGCAATCTCCTGATCCTCGGCGTCGACATGCTAGGCGACCGCAGCCTCCGCACCTACGATCTAGAAGGCACCGACGAAGCCATCGACGACCCTCTAGTCTTCCTGGCCCAAGCCGACTCCCTCATCGTCACCAAAACCTTCGCCGAAAAAACGGACTGCAGATCAACAGCCGCATCCCCATGCGCACCATGCAAGGCGACCTGGTCTTCACCGTCCGCGGCATCATGAAACCCGGCGGCCTAGCCAGCGCCTTTGGTGGCGACCTGGCGATCATGGACATCTACGCCGCCCAAAAATTCTTCGGCCGCGGACGCAAATTCGACCGCGTAGATCTAGCGCTCCAAGACAACGTCACGCTGGCCCAAGGCTCCGCGAAACTCCGCGCCTTACTGGGTCCAGGTTATGAAATAGCCCCCCCAAGTTCCCGGGGCGAACAGTTCGAACAAACCTCGCGCGTCTACTCGCTCGCCTCCAACATCACCAGCATCTTCGCGCTGTTCATAGGGATGTTCATCATCTACAACACCTTCGCGATCGCCGTCACCCAACGCCGCTCCGAAATCGGAATCCTGCGTGCCCTAGGCGCGACTCGCTCCCAGATCCGGACTCTCTTCCTAGTCGAAAGCCTGATCGCCGGAACCTTCGGCTCGGCCCTAGGAGTCCTCTTCGGCATCGCGCTAGCGCAAGCCATGGCCGGCTACATCGGAGGCATCCTGACCGACGTCTACGGAGTCGCCCAACGCGCCGACGGCCTGGAACTCGATCCCGTCCTGCTAGGCGGCGCGTTAGCGATGGGCATCGTCACCAGCCTGTTCGCCGCCGTGATCCCCGCGCGCGCCGCAGCCTCCGTCGATCCCGTGAAAGCCCTGCAGAAAGGCCGCAACCAAGCCTTGGGCGAAGGAGAAAGCCGCCTGCGCCGCTGGGCCGCTCTCTCCTGCGCCGCCGCATCCCTGATCGCACTCCTTTTCAGCCGCAACACCGTAATCTTCTACGCCGGTTTCCTGCTCAGCGGACTAACAGCCGTGCTGCTAGCTCCCAGCCTGACCCTATGGCTCTCACGAGTCCTCCGCCCCGTCCTCGCCTGTGGTCCGCCCCGTAGAAGGAACGCTAGCCGCCGACAGCCTGATCCAAGGCCCCCGCTAAATCTCCCGCAC
>CAVVZG010000070.1:0-12529 GCA_963752205.1 Bryobacterales bacterium
CCACGATCTCCATTTCCTCGCCGACCTTACAAATCCCCTGCTCGATACGGCCCGTCACCACAGTGCCGCGCCCTTGGATCGAGAAGATGTCTTCGATAGGCATCAGGAACGGACGATCAATCACACGCTCCGGCATCGGAACGTATTTGTCGACCGCTTCCATCAACTCATCAACCGTCTTTTCCCACTGCGCTTCGCCATTCAGAGCGCCCAAAGCACTGACCTTCACGACCGGCAGATCGTTCCCCGGGAATCCATAGCTAGTCAGCAGCTCGCGAACCTCAAGCTCGACCAACTCGAGCAATTCCGGATCATCCACCATGTCGACCTTGTTCAGAGCGACAACAATGTAAGGCACGCCCACCTGCCGAGCCAGCAGAATATGCTCGCGCGTCTGCGGCATCGGACCGTCCGTCGCCGCCACAACCAGGATCGCCCCATCCATCTGCGCCGCGCCCGTAATCATGTTCTTGATGTAATCCGCGTGACCCGGGCAATCGACGTGCGCGTAATGCCGCTTGGCCGTCTCGTATTCCACGTGCGCCGCCGCAATCGTGATTCCGCGGGCTTTTTCCTCAGGCGCATTGTCAATCGAATCGAAGCTCCGGAACTGCACCTTCGGATTATGCTTCGCCAAGGTCTTCGTGATAGCCGCCGTCAAAGTGGTCTTGCCGTGATCGATGTGCCCGATCGTCCCCACGTTTACGTGCGGCTTGCTGCGATCAAATTTTTCCTTCGCCATATTGTCTTTTCCTTAACTAAAGCGCGGACCGCCCGGCAGGTACCCATCCCCGCCGGGCGTCTATCTCCGCCAAAACTGGAGCCGTTGACCAGGATTGAACTGGTGACCTCGTCCTTACCAAGGACGCGCTCTACCAACTGAGCTACAACGGCGAAACCAAACCGAACTGCAAAAACTAATGGTGGACAGGGGAGGATTCGAACCTCCGTAGCTCGCAAGGAGCGGCAGATTTACAGTCTGCTGCCATTAACCACTCGGCCACCTGTCCGTCTCGCCACGCGCTCCCGCCAGACAGCCAACGGAATTGCGGGGAAAGGTCCACGCCGATACCACACACGCGGACTCATAGGCGTAAAGCTCAGTATAGCAAAAGAGGGCGGATGCGCTATCGGGTTGTGCGCTAACTCTTTGTCCCTGGGATATACCGCCATCCCTGAAAAGACTGTCCAGTTAATCCCCCGCACACTCCACAGTTCCGCCATCCTTGCTCGCCAAAGGCTGTGTTTAGCCAAACCTTAGCATCATTGGGGTCTTCAAAGAAGATTTTCGGATACGCGGTCGAGACCATTGCTCCTACTGCTTCGCAGCGCGACTGATGAACCATCCTGCGATCTAGGCGAGCGTTTACGATGAATCCTTCGCCTGCCGCTTGTAGTTGAGCCAAGTCTAGATTGTCGCGCACATCGCGCATAGCGCAGCTACGCTTCCCTCGCGCCGCGGCTAACCATTGCTTCGATCAATTCCTTCATGGAGGTGAGGATATCATGAGCATTGGCCACAAGTTTTGGGGGCCGCGACGGGGGTCAAACCCGCGACCTCCGCGTTGGCAACGCGGCGCTCTGAATGGCGGCTCCGCCCACCAAGTTTACGCTTTGCAGGCGTACCGGCAAGTCGGTTCACTGCACCTCACCTGAGCTACGCGGCCCATAAGATCGCTACCTTACCCCGTCTGTTCGAGTTTTTTCCCGCACTCATAGCAATAGCCTGGATGCCGTGGGTGTTCATTTGTTGAACCGTGATGAGCATCCAGCACTTTTCCGCAGCCGCCCTTGCACTTTTTGGTAGCCATGAGCGGGAGCATATCATGCCAACTTGCCCGCCAACATGAGGTAGTCAGACGGAACCGTGATAGGCTCTCAGTGAATGAGACTCACGCGACAAGTTCAATTCTGGAAGCGCGACGAACCGGACTGGGATACTCCCATCGTCGTGGAGAATTTCCGATGGGAAGATCCAGATGTTGTAATTCTGGACCCAACTGGAAATGAACTTCGGCGAGTACGTATTGGAGCACTGGAAACTTATATCGGATGGCTCGGCAGGATCGTTTGGGTCGCCGACTAGCCACGCGTGGGCCAAACAGATTTAGCGCACCACCGAACGGCAGCAAAGAAGCCAATGGGCAGCTTGTGATATTCTAGCGCCCATGAACTACCGGCGTGGCTTCCAGCGTGTCTATGCCGTGCTCGTGGTTCTGTGGATAGGATCGGTGTTATTCGCACTGCCGTCTGACCGTTTGAGGTTTTGGTCTACCGCAGAAGGTTTGGCTGCGAACACTCACGGTGATCCGAACGATTGGACAGTTGTCAAAGAAACGCCGCTGGATCTTTCGAAGTACGGAACAGTCTTACCAGCACAGTCAAAAGAAGCGACTCCAGAAGCACCTATTGATTTCTCGCATGCTACGGTGGAAGATCCGCGCCCGACACAAACAACCGAATCGCGGCTTGGAAAAACAGCGTGGCTCGGTGAGGTCCTGTTTGGGCCTCCCCTCCTTGGATACGCCGCCATCTTTCTCGTGACTCCTTGGATCTATCGCGGCTTTCGGTCAGCGAAGCAGATTTAGCGCACTACCCGTTCTTTCACCCGCGCCCTCAAAACATGGTTGTAAAATAAAGAAGGCCATGTTCGCCCAGCACCAGAACTTAAGCGATCACATCAACGGCAACATCATCCGCAGCGAAATCGAGGGTGGTGTCGACTTGCGGCAGCTCCCGCCCAAGAGCATGCTGCGCGTTGAAACGCGGAACCGCGAGTACACCATCGTCATGCAGCGCGATTGCAACGCGCTCATCTCCGGTCATCCACAGTTTTGCCCGGAGCCCGTGCTCGTCCGCATCCACGGCTCCAACTGGGGCGGCTCCATGATCAAGACCGCGTACCTCGGCCGCGGCATGCACCTCGAATTCCGCCACCCCATGTTCGAAGGCCTGATCGTCACCTCGCCCATCTGCGACATCCAATTGCTCCCGCAAGCGGCGTGATGCCCTACGATTCCCACGAATCCTACATGCAGCGCGCCTTTCGCTTAGCTGAGAAAGGTCACGCCGAAGGCGGCTGCCCCATCGGAGCCGTGCTGGTCGACAACGCTTCCGGCCGCGTGCTAGGCGAAGGCCACAATGCGCTCGTGCAGGAAGGCAACCCCATAATCCACGGAGAAATGGCCGCCCTGCGCAACGCCGGCCGCATGAAGAATCGCCACAACACGACGATGTACACCACGCTTCAGCCCTGCTTCATGTGTACCGGAGCCATCGTCCAGTTCGGCATCCCGCGCGTAGTGATCGGCGACGTCACCAACGCCTCCAGCGACGAAACCATCCGCTTCCTGCGCGCCCGCGGCATAGAAGTCATCGTCCTCGACCCCGCCACCAGCAGCGCCGCCCGCCAGTGCGTAGAATTGGCAACTCGCTTTCGCGAAGAAAAGCCCGAGCAATGGCTAGAAGACTGGGGTGGCGGACCCAACCGTCCCTAAGTTAATTTAGGAATCACCGCGTCCAGCAACCGGATCAGCGTGTCCCGCACCCGTGTCCCAGCGTCCAGCACTTCCTGGTGAACCAGCTTGCGGGCCTCGAAGGCCGGCCGCCATATTGGTGACGGAGGAAATGGCCAGCACCTTCATCCCCATGTGATTGGCGACGATGGCCTCGGGCACCGTGGACATGCCCACCAGGCCCGCCCCGATGGTGCGCAGGAAATGGATCTCCGCCGGAGTTTCGTAGCTGGGGCCGAGCATGCCCGCATAAACGCTTTCTCTGAGATCGATGCCCAACTCGGCGCCGGCCTGCCGCGCGATCTCGCGATATTCGCGCGAGTAGGCTTCCGACATGTCCGGGAAGCGGGGACCCAGCGGATTCGTCGTTGGGGCCCGTGAGTGGATTCTGTCCCATCAGGTTGATGTGATCGGAAATCAGCACTAGGGTTCCGGGACGGAGATCCGGATCGATCCGCGCCGGCGGCATTAGTAAGGATGACCCGATCGACTCCACGCTTGGCCAGCTCACGAATCCCGTGCGTCACTTCGGCGCCGCTGTAGCCCTCGTAGTAATGCGCGCGCCCCGAGAGCACCACCACTTCCACGTCGCCCAGCGTCCCCGTGACCAGCTTGCCGGCGTGCCCGACCGCCGTCGACGGCGGCCATCCCGCAATATCCGCGTAAGGCGTCTCCAAGCGATTCTGCAAGGTGTCCGCAAACGCACCCAGCCCGCTGCCGAGCACCACTCCGATGGGGTTCATAGCAACATACCCGCGATGCACGCCGACATGAAATTGGCCATGGTTCCCGCGGCCACCGCTTTCATGCCCAGCCTCGCGACGTCCGACTTTCGCGAGGGCGCCAGCGCCCCAATCCCGCCCACCTGGATCGCTACTGAACTTAGATTAGCGAAACCGCACAGCGCATAGGTGGCGATCACAAACGACTTCGGATCGAGCGTCGCCCCAATCTTGCCCAAATCCACAAACGCCACAAATTCATTCAAGATCAACCGCGTCCCTAGCAACTGCCCCACAGCTGCGCAATCGTTCCAGCGCACGCCCAGCAGCCAGGCGATCGGAGCAAAAATAACCGCCAGAATCCCTTGCATCGAATCCGGCAGCCAGCCGAAATAGCGCGTGTCATGGATCGCATGCAGCCCGCCGTTCACCAGCGCAATCAGCCCAATAAAGGCGATCAGCATCGCCCCGATATTCAGCGCCAGTTGCAGCCCGTCGCCCGCCCCGCGCGCCGCCGCGTCGATAATGTTGACGCCCGGCCTCTCCACTTCCACTTTGATACCGCCCATCGTAGCCGGCTCTTCCGTCTCCGGCATCAGCATCTTCGCCAGCATCAGCGTAGCCGGTGAAGTCATGATCACCGCCGTCAGCAAATGGCGAATCTCCACATGCGCGATCAACACATACGCCGCCATCACAGCCCCGGATACATGCGCCATCCCGCTGGTCATGATGGTGAACAATTCACTCTGCGTCAGCCCCGCCAGAAACGGACGAATCGTCAGCGGAGCCTCCGTCTGCCCCATGAAAATACTAGCCGCAACGCTGGTCAGATTCCGCTCCGCTCGTGCGCATCACCTTCTGCATCCCCAGCGCCATCGCACGCACGAAGATTTGCATCACGCCGATGTAGTACAGAATCGAGAACAGTGACGCGATGAAGATGACAATCGGCAGCACCTGAAACGCAAACACTACGCCGAATTGATCGTTAGGCGCGCCCAGCTTATCGCCGAACACAAACCTGCTGCCTTCAATCGAGTACCCCAGCACTTTATTGATGGCGGCGCTGAGCGTCTTGAACCAATCCGCCACGGGAGTCTTCAGCACCAGCACTGCGAAGCCGATCTGCAGCCCCAGTCCCCAGAAAATCACGCGCGGCTGAATAGCGCGGCGATTACTTGAAAACAAATACGCCACGGCCATGACTACGAGAATCCCCAGTATTCCCGTGAAACGTTGCATCAAACCGACTTTCCGATCTTAGCCGACGACTTCGAGAATCAGCTCACGACTTTCAGGTGCGTTAGAGGAAATGCGGAAAGCGTCTTCGACCAGCTGCGCGGCTTCATCGACGTTGTCTTCCCGCGTGAAGTACAAGCGGCACAGCACGCCGCCCGCGTCCACCTTTTGCCCGACCTTTACTTCCAGAATCACGCCGACCGCCGGATCGATGGAATCTTCTTTGGTATCGCGCCCCGCGCCGATCATCGCCGAAGCCTGCCCGATATACTCGGCGTCGATCGCGCTGATATATCCGGCTCGCGGAGAGCTAATCTCGCGCGCGCCAGTGGCATTCGGCAGCAGCTCAAAGCGGTCGAGCACCTGCGCGTTGCCGCCCTGCGCCGCGATCACTTCTTTCAGCTTGCGATACCCCGATCCATCCAGCAATTTCTTCTGCGCCAACTCGCGCGCTTCGTCGAGCGTAGCAGTGAGCTTGCCCAGGAAGATCATGCGCGCCGCCAACTCCAGCGAAAGTCGCGTCAAATCCGAAGGCCCCGCGTTCTGCAAGGTCTGCGAAACTTCCATCACCTCGAGCGCGTTGCCGATCGCATACCCCAGCGGCTGATTCATATCCGTAATCAGCGCCTGCACGTGCTTGTCAGCGCGCCGCCCGATGCCCACCATCATCTGCGCCAGCCGCCGCGCATCCACCTGCCGTTTCATGAACCCGCCCGCGCCCACTTTTACGTCGAGTACCAGCGCGTCCAGCCCAATGGCCAGCTTCTTCGACATGATCGACGAAGCGATGAGCGGAATCGATTCGACCGTAGCCGTAGCGTCGCGCAGCGCGTAAAACCGCCCATCCGCCGGCGCTACCTCGGGAGTCTGCCCAATAAAAGCCAGCCCATGCTGCACCAGTTGCTCGCGAAACTCGTCCAACGAAAGATTCGTCCGGAACCCAGGAATCGATTCCAGTTTATCCAGCGTCCCGCCCGTATGCCCCAGCGCGCGCCCCGAAATCATCGGCACAATCACGCCCGCCGCGGCAGCCAGCGGAGCCGCGATCAGACTGGTTTTATCGCCCACGCCCCCGGTAGAATGCTTGTCGACTTTAACGCCCGGAATCGAAGAAAGATCCACTTTCTCCCCCGATTGCGTCATCCGCTCGGTAAGGGCGCTCACCTCGCGGTCGGTCATACCGGAGAAAAACACTGCCATCAGGAACGCGGAAGCTTGATAGTCGGGAATGGTACCGTTGGTATAACCGTCTACGACGTAGGCGATTTCTTCCGTGGACAGTTCTTCGCCGTCCCGCTTGCGGTGAATCAAGTCGACTGTACGCATGAATCCTTTGAGCGTAACACCTTATTTGATTGGAAGTAAAGGACCTGCGCCTATTTCGTGCGCTTGCGAACGCGCTTACTATGGTCCCGGAGGAACAGCGCAAACCCGGTATCCTCGATGCTGCCAGCCGCCAGTTCGAGTACTGCCTGCGCCGCCAAAGCCTCCGAAGCGGTAAACTCCAAGCCGTTGCGCTCCAGGAATACATAGCCCGTCATGAAGCCGGTCCTCTTGTTCCCGTCGACGAACGGATGGTTTCGCACGATCCCCGCCACATAAGAAGCGGCCAGTTGCGGAAGATCGCACTCCGAGTAAGCGAAAATCTGGCGCGGACGCGCCAGTGCGGATTCGAGCAAGCCTTCGTCCCGCAGACCCGGCGCACCGCCGTGTTCCGCGAGGAGTATTGGGTGCATGGCGTCAACGGTCTTGCGCGCCACCCAGATCGGTTGCTTCACTTGGCCAAAGCGCGCAAAGTATTGCGATAGCGCGCCATGCCCTCGCGTGCGATTTTCATCTGCTCCTCTAACTCCTCATCGCTGGGTGCGAATTGAAAGACGCCATCCAGTGACTCCAGCAGCAGAATACGTTTCCCCTCCGCCGCGCCCAGCCGCCGGATCACTTCCTTGGGCAGAATCACTCCCAGCGAATTCCCGAATTTGCGGACTTTAAGCTCGACCATAGTTATCACCATTGTAATAACATTAGCCCAATAAGTCTAGTGCGAGGCCGCCACACGCCGCCCGTAGTCGCCCAAGCTGACAACCACCAGCGCCACCGTCAGCCATTTGAGCGCAATAACCGCCGGCGCCACGGCGATCCCCGACAGATACCCAATCTGAAAACACAAAAACACAATCTGCACAAACGTACTCAACTTCCCCCAAGGTGATGGTGGAAAGTTGCGCCGCCCAGTGCTCAGGTAAAGCACCCCGGCCGCCGCCAGAATCACCACATCGCGTCCCAGTACCACCACCGCCAGCCATGTCTCCATCGCCCCCGTCAGCGCCAACACCAAAAAGGTCCCGCTCAACAAAACCTTATCGGCAATCGGATCCAGATAAGCCCCCAGCCTTGACGACGCGTGAAACCGACGCGCCAGGAATCCGTCCACCACATCCGTGACGGCAATCACAATGAACCACGGAATGATAGTCCGGTACTCATGCCGCACCATCAGCCAGAACAAATAAGGAGTCAGCGCCAGACGCGCCGCCGTGAGCAGGTTAGGGAGGTGCTTCACTTACACTAGGAAACCATAGCCACGCTAGGAGCCACTTGGTCGTGCGTGATGATCTCGTAAATCGTGGGGTCCGACATGATTTTGTTGACCAGCGCAAAGTGCATCGCGTGCCCGGCCTTTTCTGCAATCACATGCCCCAGCAGCGGCTTGCCGATCAGCGCCAGATCGCCGATCAAATCCAGCGCCTTGTGCCGGCAGCATTCGTCCGGAAAACGCAGCCCCCCGGGATTGAGAATAGAGTCGTGATCGAAACACACCGCATTATCGAGGGAAGCCCCGCGGATCAAACCCATATTGCGCATCTGATGCAGTTCGTACTCGAAACCGAAAGTTCGCGCCGGCGCCAGTTGCGCCGCGTAATCCTCCGGCGTCACTTCCATCTCCAAAGTCTGCCGTCCCACCAACGGGTGCTGGAAAAACACTTCGCAAGTGAGCAGGAAACGGTCCGACGGCAGAATCGTAATCCGCTTGCCGCCGCCTTCCACCGACACCGGCTTGCGAATACGCAAATAGCGCTTGCGCCGCCGCGACTCACGAATCCCCGCCGAACGGATCAGATCCACAAACGGCTGCCCGCTGCCGTCGAGGATCGGCACTTCCAGGTTGTCTATCTCGACAAAAGCATTGTCGATGCCCATGCTGTAGAACGTGCTCAACAGATGCTCAGTCGTCGAAATGAGAACACCCTGCCGCATCAAGCTGGTCGCGTAGCTGACCTTCTGCACATAACGCCAGCTCGCCGGAATGGTGAAGCCCTCCAGGTCGGTGCGAACGAAAACAATGCCGGTCGAAGGCGGTGCCGGAAGGATCCGTATGCGGACGGGAACGCCCGAATGCAGTCCCACCCCGGAGGCCTCGACTGGCCGGTTTATGGTTTTCTCAAACTGCAAATAGTGCCTCCACAAGGAGCCGCATTGAACTCATAGTAACAAACGAGCGAACGTACCGACAAGGTTACATCCTAGAAAAATAAAGACTTGGACGCGCGATGACCGTGTCTAAAAAGAGACACTAATACCCCCGGCTGTCGTCCATTTAGCATGAAACTGGAAAAAGAGGGACGGAGCCTGATTTTTCAAACGCACCCCCGGTGCCCTACCGCGCGGCGGATTGCAAATCAGGCTCCGTCCCTCTTTTTCCTTCCGCGTTCGCGCTACACTAAACCGGAGTCTCCCGGATGAGAAACCTTTGGTTGCACCTCTACGCTTGGCTGGTGGCAGCGGGGTTTGTCTACCTCGAAGTGACCGGCGCCATCGCCGCAGGCCAGGAAGGGACTCCAATAGGCACTCACCGCATCGTGGCCAGCGCCATCGCCGTGCTCGTGATCGGCCTGGCAATCTGGTTGACGGCGGTGGAAAAGCGCCCTTGGCTGCGCCGCCTGGGTTGGATCGTTCTCGCCGGTGTGGTGCTGGATGCCGGCTTGGGAGAAATGTCCGGAAGAACCGCATCGCCCATGGCCAGCATGCTGCACGCTTTCGTGGCGCCGCTCCTGCTCGCCTTGGTAGCGGCCATTGCCGTCGGCACATCCAAAAGTTGGCAACACCCGCCCGTCTGTCTACCCGATAAAGGTTGGCCCCCGCTGCGCGGCGTCGCCAGAAATACCTTGATCCTGGTAGTAATCCAAGTCGCCTTGGGCGCGCTGTTCCGCTACGACATGATCGGCGTGATGACCCACATCATCGGCGCCCTGATAGTGGCGATCTTCATCCTCATCCTGGTCGTGTGCGTGACCATGATGCAGGAGCATCCCACCCTCCGTCCCGCCGCCATCACGTTGGGCGTGGCCGTCTTCGTGCAAATCTTCCTGGGTCTCACCGTGATCTCCATGGGAACGGCCAAAACCAGTAAGACGGCCGCGTTGGTATTCGCCGTCACCCACGTGGTCCTGGGAGCGATTACCTTGGCCACAACTTTGGTGGTGACCCTCGAAACCTGGCGCTGCGTGGTCTCAGGGCTTGATCTCGTAGTAGCCGATCAAGCGTCCGAAGGAAACAATCCCCAACCATAACGCCAGCGACAGGCAGGCCGCCACCTTCGCGTTCGTAGGAATGACAGGAGCCCGATCGATCGCCGCCGTGTTGCGGTAAACACTGTTGCGGAACACCAGCGCGTGTATGATCACCAGCATAAACAGCGCCAGCTTGCACCAGAAAAACGGATTGTGATAATAATACTCGGCTTTCGACAACGCCAGGAAAATGCCGCAGGTCGCGGTTAAGAGCAGGCCAAAGTGCTTCCACGGCCGCAACCCGCCCACCACGTCCGTGACTGTCGACCCCCGCATTACCAGCCCCAGCAGCCGCATATCGCTGATCAAAATCATGCCGCCGAACAGCGCCATCCCCGTGAGGTGCGTCGCCATGACGATCGGATAAACCCATGACGACTCGCGCAGCGCCGTCGCCACCTCCGTGCTCTGCAGCCATTGAAAGATCGCAAGAAGAGTCATAGCCGGCCCTTTAGACGAACGCGATAAACAATCCCGCGAAAACCACCGACACCCACAGCAGCAGTGATACGCCGCCCACCACCACGCCCAGCGCTCCCGTTGGATTCGACTTCGCCACCTTGCGGTGAATCGTGTAGTTATACAAAATCGCAATCAACAGCGCGCCCATCTTGAAGCGAAAAGACTGGTTGTGAAGGTACATGTTCGGGTCCGATGAAAAAATCAAGGGCCCCGTCATCAGCATCACCGCCAGCCCCACCAGCGTCCACGGCATGGTGTCTTTCAAGAGTTCCGCCGAAGACTGATTCCGCAAACCGACGCCCAGCAGCCGCAAATCCACCAGAGCGATGGTGCCGATCGAAAAAGCAAATCCGGCAATGTGAATGATCTCGAGTAGCGGAAATGCCCAGTCGTTATTGTTCAGCGGATTTGTGGATGGATCGTAAGCCAGCATGCCTTGCCTCCTAATGACGATACACCGCGGGGACCGCTGTTTGGGGTGACGGCAATCCCGCGTGAATCTTATCCAGGGGCGGCTCGATGTAACCGATCCCGCGTCCCGCGCAAGCGATGCCGATCCACAACACTAGCGAAATAACCGCCGCCAGCTTCGCCCCCACGGGAAGGGAAGACATGCCGTCCAGTTCAGCCGCCCGGTTATACACAGGTCTGCGGAAAATCACCGCATGGAGCCCCACCACGATCAGCAGCGCCAGCTTCAGCCGGAACCAATCGTTGTAGTAGTATTCTTCCGCTTTGCAGCACGCCATCAGCACGCCCAGCGTAATCATCACCACGAAGCCAACCCGCTTCGGTGTCCGCAGTTGATTAATCACATCCGAGACCGGATAGCTGCGCATCGCCAGCCCCAGCATCCGCATGTCCGTCATGAGAATCATCCCGCCGAACAACGCAATCACGACCATATGCAGCGACAAAATCACCGGATAAACGTAGCCCGACCCGCGCAGCGCCGTGAAGAACGCGGTTTGTTGAATGAATTGTGCAAAGGAGAGCAGCATGGATCAAATTTTCTTCAGATTGAGAGTCGGATTCAAAAACCCGATAAAGATTCCGCCGAACACGACCCCCATCCATAGCAGGATCGATATCCACGCCACCAGTTTGGTCTTCCCTGGCGAAGCCCCCGCCGCAACCACCTTGCGGTGAATCGTGTAGTTGAAGGTAATGGCCAGGATCAGAAATAACATCTTCCCCAGGAAAGCGTAGTTCAGGTAATACATGTCCGGGTCTGAAGAATAGAGGGCCATCCCCGAAAAAATCATGATCGCCAGACCGAACAAGGTCCACAGACCAGTGTCCTTGGCCAGCTGGGCGGGCGTCTGCCGCCGCATGCCGATGTCGAGGAGGCGAAAATCGACGATCGCAATGGTTCCAATAGAAAGAGCGAACCCCACGATATGAATGCACTCGAGGATAGGAAACGCCAACGGCGAAGAGTTTAGCGGATTGACGAATTGAATCAACATGAAGGTTAACATGTGAAATTGCTAAACGAACCCAACATTTGGTCAAGATAAAGTCAGTGACCGGTCAGTGACGAACATTACGGACGCATTTTCAATCGTTTGCTGCGACTACTTAGATTTCTTCCGGTCTAGCGTACCACGCTCATAGACGCATCGCGGACGCGCGTGGCTACCGCTTCGCGATGCGTCCTTGCCGCGATCGGTTCGAAACGGGCTATTCGTCGGCCGCCGTATGATAGTGCTCCGGCTGCTCAGACGGTTTGGCGACATGAGCGGGTAACGCAGGCTTGAACTTTTTATGGCAGGCCTCGCAGGTAGCCACAATGTCATCTCCGGCGGCTTCCAGCGCCTTTTGGTCGTGATGATCCACCGCGACCACCGCTTTCAGAGCCGCATTCGTTTCGTCTTGCGCGAACTGCCGCCAGGCCGGGTCACTCGTCCAGAGTTGGTCGTCTTTGGGGGGCCCAGGAATCAGGATCATATTTCCGGCCACCGCGATGGTCGTCGCCGCATACTCCAGGTTGTGCCAATCCCGGTCCGTCGGCTCT
>CAVVZG010000071.1:0-12489 GCA_963752205.1 Bryobacterales bacterium
CGCTGACAGAAGGCCAAAAGGAATTTTTCGAAAATAATGTCCGGCCAGTGCTGGCGCAAAACTGCGCTACCTGCCACAACGACCAGAAGGCGGGAGGTCTTCGCCTCATGTCCCGGGAGGACCTCTTAAAGGGAGGCGCGTCGGGCCCGGCCCTGGTACCCGGCGATCCTGAGAAAAGCGCTTTGGTTTTGCGGATTCGCCAGACCGATGCGGCGAAACGTATGCCACTCGGGGGAACAGCGCTGAAGGAAGCCGACGTCGTAAACATCGTCAAGTGGGTGAAAGACGGAGCGTACTGGCCCGAAGTTGTTCTTTCCACGGAAGTAAATAAGAAGTTTTTCGAGGAGCATATTCGTCCGCTGCTCGCTGCTGAGTGTTTCAACTGCCATATGAGCACGCAGATGGGTGGACTTCGTCTCGACACACGGGAAGCTATCTTGAAAGGTGGAAAGTCGGGCCCCGCGGTCGTTCCCGGCGACCCCGACAAAAGCCTGTTGATCGCAGCGGTTCGCCGTACGAACCCGGCGCTAATGATGCCTAAAAACGGCACGCCCATGAACGAGCAGCAGATTGCGGATCTGACTAAATGGGTGAAAGACGGGGCGTTTTGGCCGGAAGAGAAAGCGGCGAAATATTCCATAACGCCCGCCCAGCGCGACCTTTGGTCCATTCAAAGCCTGCGGAAATCGGACCTTCCCAAGGTGAAGGATGCAACTTGGGCTGTGAATGACATCGACCGGTTCGTCGCCGCCAAGCTGGAGGCGGAAGGTCTGAAGGCCGCGCCCATGGCGGATAAGCGCGCCCTTTTACGGCGCGCCACTTATGACCTCACCGGTCTTCCTCCCACCTACGCGGAGGTCGCGGCGTTCGAGGCCGACAAATCGCCGAAAGCGTGGGAGAAGGTGATCGATCGTTTGCAAGCCTCCCCGCGCTACGGAGAGAAGTGGGCCCGGCACTGGATGGACGTGGTCCGGTTCGCCGAGGATGACTACAACATTTCGGGAACCAACCGCACTGAGTATTACAAATTCGCCTACACCTATCGCGACTGGCTGATCAAGTCCTTCAACGAGGACATGCCGTATGACATGTTCGTCCGCTCGCAACTCGCCGGGGACCAGCTCGACGAGAAAGTGCGTGGCAAAGCGGTGGCCGGTTTGGGCATGAATGGCCTCGGCGTGTGGCACATGACGAATATGTCGCCGCAGATTGAACGGGCCGACGATTGGGCCGACAAGATTGATGTTACAACCAAGGCCTTCCTGGGCCTCACGGTGGCTTGTGCGCGCTGCCACGACCACAAGTACGACGGCATCCCGACCAAGGACTTCTACCGTCTCACCAGCGTGTTTGCCAGTTCTCCTTACAAGGCATATCCGCTGGTGGACCAGTCTGCCGCCGAGGCATACGACAACAAGAAGAAGGAGCTCGGCGAAAAAGAGAAGGCTCTCAAGGAGGTGATTGAAAAGGCCACGGAACTCGAGAGCTCGCTGCTCCTCATGCAAACCGAGAGTTACATGGTCGGGGCGTGGCGCGTGGGCGCGGAGAAGAAAGCGACCGTGGAAAGCGTCGCGAACCAGTACAAGCTGGATGCGGAACTCCTTGACCGCTGGGTTCGTTTCCTGAAGAAACCTCCTCTCAACTATAGCTACCTGAAGGATTGGCAGGCCATGGTGGAGCGGGGTGGAACGCTCGTGGAGGCCAAACAGCTGGCTCATGAATTTTACCTGTTGGCGGACGGAATCGACAAGGAGAAGGCCAAGATCAAGCAGGAAAACGAAATTCTGCTGGCCAAAATCACCGATCCCAATGCCAAGGAACAGTTCGAGCCGCTGCCCAACGACAAGAAGAGAAAAGTCAAAATCCTCCTGGATCTAAAAGGAATCGCGCAAGAGAAAGGACAGCTTTGGACCGATCTATTCGACTTCGAACTCGTGGATCCCAGCAAAGTCGGCGAGGCTTTCGACGCGGTTCTCTACGCCAAGGGAAGGCCTCCGGGATTACTGAAGTTCACCGACTACGCGCTGGAGAAGCGCTTGCCGGCCGATTGGTCCGCGCAAATCGCGCGCATGAAGGAAGACATTGAAACCTTCAAAAAGGAGATGGGCGAGCATTATCCGTTCGCGTATGGACTAGGCGATCTCGATCAACCGGTCGACTTGCGTGTCCTGGTTCGCGGAAACCCCGACGTCTTCGGGGAGGAAGCCCCGCGCGGCTTTCTGTCTCTGCTCTCCGATGGCGTGGCGAAGCCCTTCACCAAGGGAAGCGGAAGATTGGAACTCGCCGACGAAATTTTGAAACAGCCCATCGCAGCCCGCGTCATCGTCAATCGCGTCTGGGCGTGGATGATGGGCTCCGGCATTGTGCTTACCGAGAACAACTTCGGCTTGGCCGGCGCGACGCCTTCGAATCCCGAATTGCTCGATTACCTGGCCACACAATTCCGTACCGGCGGCATGTCGATCAAGAAGCTGCAAAAGGACATCATGCTGTCGCGAACTTATCAGCTCAGCGCGGAAACGACGGAAGCGAACGCCGCCAATGCCGCGAAGGATTCTGACAACCGGTTCTATTGGAAGGCCAATACCCGCCGGCTCGATGCCGAAGGTGTGTGGGACTATCTCTTGACAGCCTCCGGCAAGTTGGATCTCACCAAGATCGGCGGACCTTCCCAGGAACTCGCCGAGGGCATGACCCGGCGAGGTGTCTACGGCGTGTCGAGCCGCATGTTCCCCAATAGCTTCCAGTTGACGTTCGACTTTGTGACGCCGACGATTTCCGTGGAGCGTCGTTATAGCACTACGATTCCGCAACAGGGACTATTTTTCCTGAACAGCCCCATGGTTCGCAATCAAGCGCAAGCGCTGGCTGAGCGGATCGGCACGGACGGTAGCGAAGAGAGCCGTGTAACCAAGGCTTTTGAGATCGTCCTCCAGCGGCCGCCTTCCGCGGCGGAACTGGCAGCTTCTATCGACTTCATGCACCGCCCTGAACTCCTTCGCGCCCAGGAAAAAGCTAAAGCGGCAGCAGTCTCCGCGCAGCCTCAATTCAAAACCGTAGCCATGGAAAGTTCCGAAGCGAGTCCCGAAACGGCCGGCACGAAGGTGGCCTCGCAGACCTCGCAGGACTCGCCACTGAAATCGCTATGCTGGGCACTCCTCAGCTCAACCGAATTCCTCTACATCAACTAACCCTGGTTTTTTATAAACCTGGGGGTTTTTAAAGGAGAATCAAAAATGTTCTGTGACCATGATCCCAAGCCGGCGACTCGCAGAGAAGCCCTATCGAGGCTGGGGCAGGGCTTTGGCCTGACTGCCCTCGCCGCCATGACGCAAAATGCGATGGCTCAGACCGCATCTGACCCCAAGGCCGTGGGCGTGCCTGGTGTGTTGACCGGCAAGCTCCACTTCAAGCCGCGCGCGAAGCGTGTCATTTTTCTATTTATGAACGGCGGTGTGTCGCACATCGACTCTTTCGATCCGAAACCGATGGTCGATAAATATGACGGCCATCCCACGCCCGGTTCGACCCCGATTGGGATGGCCAGCGTGGGCAATCTGATGAAGTCACCGTTCAAGTTCAAAAAATACGGCGAAAGCGGAATGGATTTCAGTGAGCTGTGGCCCAACGTAGCTACAGTCGCCGATGACATTTGCATGATCCGTTCGATGTACGTCGATATCCCCAATCATGAGCCCACCACCACGCTATTCAACACGGGCTCGAACGTAGTCGGACGCCCCTCTATGGGGTCCTGGATCAGCTACGGCTTGGGAACGGAAAACGCGAATCTGCCCAGCTTTGTAGTCCTGCTGCCCTCGCTTCCATTCAGCGGCGGCGCTCCCATGTGGAGTTCGGCGTTCCTGCCGGCCATCCACCAGGGCACTTTGGTCAACAATGTGTGGGTTGACGGCGAACAGTTCAACGCCAAGAAGGCTCTTGCCAACTTGTCGAACCCATCGCTCAAACCCGATCTTCAGAACGTGGAGTTGGACTTCCTTGGCAAGTTGGAGAAGATGCGGCGCCAGGACCTGGAGATGGAAGCCTCCATCCGCAGCATGGAAATTGCGTATCGCATGCAAACCGAGGCTCCCGACGTATTCGACGTCAGCAAGGAATCGAAGAGCGTTTTGGAAATGTATGGCCCCGGCAATCCGGCATTAGGCTGCCTGATGGCGGTACGTCTGATCGAAAAGGGCGTGCGCATGGTCCAGTTGTATCAAGGCAAAGGCGACCCCTTCGACTCGCACAACGACATCATGCAGCACGTAATGCCCGCGCGCGAGGGCGATCAAGCCTACGCCGCGCTCATCAAGGACCTGAAGCAGCGCGGGCTTCTCGATGACACGCTGGTGATCTGTGGCACCGAATTTGGACGCACGCCAGCGGTCCAAACCTCCAACCCCTCGCCTGACGGCAAGGTGGTCAATGGCCGCGATCATAACGGCCGCGGTTTCTCGATCTGGCTGGCCGGTGCCGGGATCAAAAAGGGCCTGATCTATGGGGCAACCGACGATTTCGGTTTCACCGCCGTCGACAAGAAAGTTCACCCGCACGATCTGCAAGCCACCATCCTCTACCTGCTCGGCATCGACCATACTAAGCTGACCTACGATTACAGCGGACGCAAGATGAGGCTGACGGATACCAACGGAGAAGTCCTTCACGACATCATTTCCTGATCGCCGCAGCGCACTCCCTCGGCGTTTCCACGCAGTATACTGTGCAGTGGAAACGCCTATGAAACTACTCCGCCTGCTGCCGTTCGCCTTGAGTTTGACTCTGCTCGCGCAGGACGCCGATACGGTCCTGATCAACGGAAAGATTCTAACAGCTGACGCGCAGTTTTCAACGCAACAGGCTTTGGCGGTGCGCGATGGCAAGATTACCGCCGTCGGCACCACCGCGCAGATCCGCAAGCTGGCTGGCGCAAAGGCGCAGGTGATCGATCTGGGCGGGCGCACGGTGATACCCGGGCTGATCGATTCGCACATGCACGCGATCCGCGCGGCGTCGTTCTTCGCCACCGAATCCAATTGGGCGGGCGTGCCCACGCTGATGGAAGCGTTGAATCGAATCCGCGAATCGGCGAAAGCCAAGCCGCCGGGCGAGTGGGTAATCGTGGGTGGTGGATGGAAGCCTGAGCAATTTAAGGAAAATCGTCTTCCCACGCAGGCTGAGTTGACGGAGGCCGCGGGCGATCATCCGGCTTACGTCCAAATGCTGTATGCGTGGGCGTTGCTGAACCAGCGCGGACTGGACGCTTTAAATATCAAGTCCGACACGGATCTTCCTGGGGGAGGGAAGCTAGACCGGGACTCGAGCGGCAAAGCGACGGGCGGCATTACCGGCGGTATCGTGCCGCTGTTTGACCGTTTGCCGAGGCCGTCGCCGGAACAACAGGTGGCAGGCACGAAAAAGTTCTTTCGGGAGTTGAACCGGCTGGGTATGACGGGTGTGAGCGACCCTTGCGGCAACAATGTCACGCCGGAAACGTACGACGCAATCAATAAGGTCTGGCATGACCGTCAGCTTACAGTGCGCGTCGCGTATACGATTTGTGGATTTAATCCGCCGCACGAGGTCGAGGAATACCAAAAGTATCTGGGGCTGATGCCGATGGGTTTTGGCGACGACATGATGCACTTTAACGGCATCGGTGAGCAGATCGTGTGGGCCATTAACAACGTCGAGAGGCCGAAGCCTGCCGACCTCGAGCGCTTTTATCAGATTGCGAAATGGGCCGCGGGGCGCGGGTACGGGCTCACCTTTCATTGCGGCACGGACGCGGCCGTTGACGCCATCCTGACGGTTTTCGAGCGGGTGGATCGCGAGGTTTCAATCAAGAATCTGCGCTGGTCGATTGCGCATTTAAACGATGCGTCTCCCGCGAGCCTGCGGCGGATGAAAGCGCTGGGCATGGGCTGGACCATGCAGGATGCGATGTACTTCTCGGGCGACGAAACCGAACGCAGGGCCGGAGTGGAGGCTGCGCGGCGGATGCCTCCGGTGGAAACCGCGCGCGAAATCGGTGTGCCCGTGGGAGCCGGTACGGATGCGCATCGAGTGGCTCCGTACAGTCCGTTTACCGCCTTGCAGTGGGCGCTGGACGGGAAGACCGTCAGCGGAAAAGTCGTGCGCGGTCCGGAAGAAACGCCCAGCCGGGCGAACGCATTGCGGGCTTACACCCAAGGCAGTGCGTGGTTCTCGCATGACGACGACAAACGGGGGGCGCTCGAGCCCGGCAAGTTTGCGGATCTCGCGGTGCTCACGAAAGATTACATGACGGTGCCGGTGGAGCAGATCGGCGGGATCGAATCCCTATTAACTATGGTGGGCGGAAAGATTGTCTACGCGGCGGGTCCGTTCGCGAAATGGGAAGCGAGTCTGACTCGCTAGAACGCCCAGTATGGCGAAGAAAAATGCCGCTAGCGCCGGGCCGCTGTTGCATCGGATAATCCAGCAAGCCGTGTATCCACACGCAGAGAATGCCGACGCCCCATAGCGAACGCAACGCCGGTCTCACGCTCCAAGCGGCGATAGCCAACATGAGAACCAGGAAGGGCAGCCCACCCTCGTCCGCCCATTGCAGCCAATCGTTGTGGGCCTGATTCACAAAAGTTCCATCGTCAAAGCGCGCATAGCCGGGATAAGCATCCGCCCACGTTCCCATTCCGAAGCCAGTGAGAGGGCGGGCCCGCGCCATGCTGACGGAGGACAGCACCAGGTCCTGGCGCAGCGAATAAGGATTAGGTTCCTGCAGGCGTTTCCAGAGCGCCTCCCATCCGACAATTCCCGTGAAGAGGGCCACCGCCGCGAGACTCCCCAGCACCACACGCGCGAGCACGCGGCCGTCGATCATCCCGCGCCAGAACGAGATCACAGGGATGACGACGATCTCCGTTAGGCACAAGATCGACCCCATGCGCGAGCCGCCGGTGACCACCGAGGCAAACAGCGTCGCCACAACCGCGGCGTGCAAGATCCAACGCCGCCGGTCCCGAATGACGCCAATCATCGCTAACGGCAAGATAGTTTCGATAAATGCGGCGTACTGATTCTTGTAGACGAAAGGCCCCAGCGTGGGCACATCTGAACCGGTGTCGAAGATCCAAAATGCTTTGCCGGCCGGCGACGTGAAAAAGGTGAAGATTGAGACCACCGCGAGAACGCTGGTGAAGATCAAGGCGCTGCGTAGAAAGCGTTCCCGCTCTTCGGCGTTTCGATAAAGATCAGCGGCGAGCACAAAGGCAGCTAGATTCGCCATCCAGTTCAGAGTAGCTTCCAGGGTAATGACGCGATCCACTGACCACCCCGCGGCCACCTGCAATCCGCCCCAAGCGACGGCCGCGGCTAGCAAAAAGCCAACGAAATGGAAACCGGCGAAACGCCGTTGAATGATCCTCGCCGCCGCCAGCGCGAATAACGCAACCTGAAAAGCGCTCAGAGCCCAGCGGGCCGGGACCCACAGAGTGAGGATTCCGAAGCAGAGAATCGCAGCCAGCAACATTGTTTGGCCGCTAGTAGGCGCCGCGCCCGCGGACAACGGCGGCTACAGTGCGCGCCGCGATATATAGATCCATCCAAGGCGACCAGTTGCGAATATAGTAGGTGTCAAGCGCTTCTAGCACCGTCAGGCCGCCATCGCTGCGCGCCGAGACCTGCCACAAACCGGTGAGCCCCGGCAGAACTCCCGTCCGTAGAGTACGGAACTCGCGGGAAAAGTGTTCCGCATGATAATCGGCAAGAGGACGTGGACCTACCAAGCTCATCTCACCCTTAAGAACGCTCCACAATTGGGGCAGTTCGTCGACACTCGTGCACCGCAAGAACCGGCCGATCACCGGTAAAACCCTCGGATCGCGACGCAGTTTGAAGTGCTCGTTCCAGTATTTGCGTTCGTCGGGGTGGATACGGAACCAATCTTCCAGCAGGGAATCCCCGTCGACGCGCATGGTACGCAGTTTCCAGACGACTAACGCTCTGCCGCCGAAGCCTTCGCGTTGCTGGTGGTAGAAGGCGGGGCCGCTGCTGCTGAGTTTGATCCAAATCGCCGCCAACAACATCACTGGCAGACTAGCCAAAAACAGAGGAAGCGCGATCGCCCGATCCATCGTCATCTTGAGTGCATGATTGCGGCGGAGCATCAAATTCTTCTTGATCTCAAACCCCAGCGAGCCGCCCAGGTCGCGAGCCGTCACCCACAGGCTGGCCACGCCCGCCAAATCCGGGATCACGATCACGCGCGGAAAATTCAACTCTTGCAATACGGTTCCAGCGTCTTCCTTCCCAATGTCAGCGAGAGCCACAATGGCCGCTCCGGCGCGCTGCTCAAAATCCGGCGCGAGGCCCAGCGGTCCAATCACCGGAACGTGGTCTACGGTGCGGTTCCAGGAATCCGGACGGTTATCCAAAAGTGCCACGGGATTCAGCCCCAGTTGCGGTTGCTGCAATAACGTTTTGACGAGAGCGCGCCCGGTGTCGCCCGCGCCTAAAATGACAATCGGCATGCCCCAGCGCTCCCGTTTGACCAGCAGTGCCCGCATAGCCGATTCCGCCAACGGCGGCAACACCAGTGCAAAGAGGAAGGTGGCCAGCAGAACGCCGCGCGAGAGCACTCCGCGAGCGACGATGCTATCCCACGCGACCAAGCCGCCGAACACGGCAAGCGTGGCGAGCACTCTGCGCCGCAGCCGCTCCACCGGCCCCAGCAAATACCCGGGATACAAACCGATCTGATAGTTGATCGCTGGGAGTAAAAGAATGCCCGCCGCGACCCCTAGAAATTGTTCTACGCGGATTTCGGCCGTGAACCAGGACGAGAGGAGCAGACGAACGGAATAACCCAGAAAGAGGGAAAATTGTAAGGCGGCCACATCTGCCAGAAACACCATGAAGGGCGCCCAGGAGGCGCTCTTCGCAAGTTTGGCGGCAATCGGGGCGCGCGCTGCCGTGCTCATTTGGAATTACCGGGGAGGGTCTCGTAATTAGCCGTCACGGACGCAGCCGGATCCGGTCGGGCACACAGCCGGCGATACAGTTCAGCGACCGAGTCCACCATCTTCGTGGCGCTGTAGGCGGCGGCTCGCTCGCGCGCGGCCACCGACATCTTCGCTCGCAGCTGAGGATCTTCGGCCAGGATCCGGAGGTAATCCGCAAAGGTGTTGGGATCCCACGGATCGCAGACGTACCCCGTGACGCCGTGTGAGATCAGTTCGTCGGTTCCACCCACGGCGGTGGTGACGATCGGCACGCCCGAGGATAGAGCTTCGACAAACACATAGCCGAAGGCTTCAAAACTACTTGCGTGGGCCAAAATATCGAAGGCGCTCATATGCAGCGCTCCATCTACTTCTCCTAGGAAATGGACACGGTCTGCTATTCCCAGGCGGGAAGCTGCATTCCGGAGCTCCATCTCCAGCGGGCCTCCACCAATCATGACCAGTTGGACATCAATGGCCGTCCCTCGTTTCAGCGACGCAAACGCTTCAATCACCCGTTCGGGCTTCTTGTAGACAATGAATCGGCCGACGAATCCTATACAGACGCTACTCGGAGTAAGGCTGAGGGAATCGCGAATGGATGCACGAGCCCTCCACTGATTTTCTGGAGGTATTTGGCGGATGCCGTTGGGAATCACCAATAGCTTAGAAGCATCGATGCCGGTCTGCTTGGCACAGCGGCGTTCGGCCCCTGAGACAGCCACCACTACGTCGCTTCGACGTGCCAGCATCGATTCCAGGGCGCATACAGCCTGGCGGCGCGCCCCCGTGAGCTCGGGATTCAAAGTCATCAAGCCATGTGGAGTGTAGACCATCCCCGCCCGCCCCCGGTTCAGCAGTAACCGAGCCAAAAAGCCCGCCTTTGTCGAATGCGCGTGGATCACGTCGAACGGACCATGCTTACGGACGTACCGCGACAGTTCGATGTAGGAGGGAAGGTCGGAAAAAGTTACTTCCCGCGTGAGCGAGATCGAATGACAACGGAAGCCTGGATAACCCGCGCGCAACGAAGCTAGTCCAGCGTGAAACTGCTGATCTGCGCGAAGCACGGAATAAACGAAATGAACTTCCATTCCGCGATCCATCAGCCCTCCCGCAAGGTCCAGGATGTGACGGCCGGTTCCGCCCAGCGTCGCTTCCAAGATCAGCAATACTTTCATCGGTAGACCTCACGAAGTGGCAAGTCTCCCGCTCGGCTTGCCAACCGCTCGCGTCGCGATATCGATGGTTGGCGAAGCAGAAATCCGATCACGCCGAGCAGAATCGGCAGAATCTGCAACTTGTATCGCGCTGCGGAACCCAGATCTTTATAAGACAGGATGCTATACGCGAGTCCCCAGCTAAGCAGTAACGCCAGACTCCATAGAAACAGGGGTTGCCGGAAGTAGATCAGGCGGACGCGGAGGAGTGCCCAAATGCTCACCGCCAGCAGCACCAAGTTCTCAAAACCGGCGAACCACCCGAAAAGGTTTGGAACGTCTCCAGGAAGCGGTCGAAAGTAGGCGATGAACATGCTCTCGGGAGTAAACAGAACCAAGTCCCACAAGGACTCCGGCGCCCCATCCATTTGGATGGAGGAGTTGGCGCGATCCCATCCCCGGCTAACATTTCTAGTCGCCTCGAAGAGATCGGACGCTTTATCCAGTTCCAAGCGATCTGCTGTGAGGGGGGCGAGACTGAGCAGGGCAAGGCCAACCAGGATTACCGCCGTAGCGCGCCATGCAATGTGCTTGATTCGCGCACCCAGAATAAGCAGACAGGGCAGGATGAGAATCGGCCCCATCCAGATACGAATCGCGCTGACTGCGCCGATGCCCGCAAGGACTGCAACCAAATATCCGTTTCGGCCCCGGACCACCACGTTTACCAGGCCCCAAACATGTAGCGCGATTCCAGCCAGGATCACTGGGTCTTTACCAAGGATCGAAGACCAGAACAGTACGCTGGGATAAAGCATTAGCCCCCAAAAAAATAGGGGCGCAAATTCTCCCACCATCAATTCGGCGGATCGGTAAAGCAAATAGACGGCGACCAGGCCGAACATCGCAAAGGACAGCTTCATCGCGTGGTAGGAATCCGGACCGATGATAAGATGAAGCGCTCCGAGACCCTCCACTACCTCACTTCCGCCGCGTCCCAAGCGGGGCACAATCTCGGCTAAACCCGCATGCGCCTGCTGGAAGTAGGTCCAGCAATCCAGGCCGTAATATCGTTGCTCGTAGGGGAGCATCACGGCCAGCGCCACAAAACACTTTAAGATCCATGCCGAAACCAGCATTCGTTTGTGCGCCGAAGGAACTGGCCAAACCAGGATTGATAAAAGAAGTACAAACGCCCAGCCCATGCCCGTGGCATAATCCACCACGACATCGCCCGTCGGGATGTTTACCCCGGCGTCCTCAATAAACGCCTGCAAAGCAGGTCGCGACACCGCAATCGCGACGCCCGCGCTTACAATCGTCGCGGTCCCGAATGCGATCCATTTATTGCGGGCGAGCACCTCCATCATTACGATGTCGTCAGCATTCCTTCGTAAAGATTCTGGTACCGGCGATGGACCGACCCAAGCGCAAATCTCTCTACTGCTTCTCGCCGAGCCATCAGGCCCATCTGTTCCCGTTGACTTGCAGGGAGATTCATAAGCTGTCCCATGGCCTTCGACAAGTCCGCAGGATTCCGGGGCGGAACTAAGATTCCAGTTTTGGCGGGAATCACGATGAGGGGAGCTACACCAACTTCCGTGGCAACCAATGGCCGGGCACAGGCCGCCGCTTCCAACAGAACGAGGGGCCCGCCTTCCCATGCAGATGACATCACGAATGCGTCGCACGCATTCATGAGTTGTGAGACATCAGAGCGGAAGCCCAACAGCGACACGGCAGATCGCAATCCCTGGCGGTCGATCAACTCCTCGATCTGGGGCCGCAAGGGCCCGTCCCCGGCGATGGCAAGCCGGGTTGCGGGAAACTCCAGGTGTACTTTTCGGAATGCCTCGATCAGATTGGGGTAGTCCTTAGCAAGGGCCATGCGGCCAACAGCCAGCCAGACGAACGAACCGTCCCAGTGGAGACTTGTCCGAGTTCGGCGGCGTTGAATCGGATCCGGGCAGAATTGTTTCGTATCGACGCCGTTGTCAATCACCTCAATTCGATGCGCCGGAACAATCTTTTTGTCCACATAGCGCTGGCGCACGCGTTCCGACACTGCCGTGGTCCTACTGGCGGCGGCGTCGGTCGCGCGATAGATCCACTCGCGCAAGGGCGACCCGGAATTCTTGCGGTGCGAACACTCCATTTCACTATGGATCGTGCAGACGGCGGGTATACCGGTTGTAAAGCGCGCAAGCCGCGCAAGAATACTCGCATGGAACATGTGAGCGTGGATGACGTCAGGCCGGAACCGGCGAAGATGCGAAAAAAATCTCCAAATCCCCCTAAGGTTGAGACGGTTCGGCCGCATGCCCAGGGAAACCACCTGCACCCCGGCG
>CAVVZG010000072.1:0-6592 GCA_963752205.1 Bryobacterales bacterium
AGCCCCTGTGTAGGACCGTATTTAGTCCAGCCCTCGTCGAGCGCCTTCTTACCCGCCTCAATCACATTGCGCGGCGTGGGGAAATCCGGCTCGCCGATTTCCAGATGAATGACGCTCTTGCCGGTGGCCTCGAGAGCGCGCGCCTTCACCATCACCTCGAAGGCTGATTCGACCCCAATCTGGGCCATCTTCTTCACCAGTTGCATGTGATGATGATACCGCGCGCGCCCGCGCTCGGCTTCTAGGACACGCTTAAAACAACGCCGTATCGCGCCGCTTCCAGGACTTGCCCTTTTCCTTCGCGATCTTCTCCACGTCGTTCACGTAAGCCCCCGCCTGCGTCAACACGTGATGCAAATCGTTGCCCACGCTGATAAACGTAAAGCCCTTTTCCAGGAACTCGCCCACGCGCGAAGTGCCGAATAAAAAGATCCCCAGAATCACATTGTTCTTCTGGGCCGCCGCGATCAGCTTGTTGGTGGCCTCGCCCAACTCGGGCGACGTGTACATGTGCGGGAACTCGTACTTCTCATACAACCCCATCGACATGCACAAATCGTTCTGCCCCAGGAACAGCATGTCGAGCCCCGGCACCGCCGCGATCTCATCGATGTTCTTGATGCAATCCGCGGTCTCCACCTGCAGCGCCTTGATGGTGTTCTCGTTAGCCGCGCCCGCATAACCCAAGCAACCCAGCCTTATTCATACTGCGCTGCGGAAAATATACCGAGCGCGTGCCCGCCGTTGGATAGCGCATGCAACTGATCGCCGCCACGGCTTCCTCCGCCGTGTTGATGTAAGGCACCAGAATCCCGTCAGCGCCCGTATCGAGAGACTGTTGAATCCCCGGCCGGTCCTGATAACTGCCCACGCGCACCATCGATTTCGCGCCGCCACTCGCGATGCCCGCCAGCATCGTCGACAAAGTTTCATAACTCATTGGCCCGTGCTGCGAATCCACCAGCAGCCAGTCGTAGCCGCTGTGCGCCAATTGCTCCACCACCGTCGGGCTGTGCGAATTCACAAACAGTCCCAGCTTGGGGATGCCCGCGCGCAGTTGCTTTTTGAATTCCGCGCCACTCAATACATCGCTCATTGATTGGATCTCCTGATGAAAGTTTCCGAGTCTCGTCGAAGTATACAACACCGCACCCGCTCCTCATGTTCTCGGGAGGGCCGCCGGGAGGGTATGATAAACTCGTTAAGTTTCAATCCCGTCTAAAGCAAGAAATGACCCTCTACCAAATCTGCCAAGCCCTGCAGGACTCCGATTTCGGCACTTCCATCCGCGAATCCATCTGGACTTTCCCCGCGATTGAAACCGTCCACGTCCTGGGATTGGCCGTCTCGGTGGGCATCCTGGTGATGCTCGACCTGCGCCTGGTAGGCGCCGGCATCCGCCACATCCCCGCCGCCGACATCATGCATAAGTTGAAGCGCTGGTACCTGACCGGCTTCATTGCAATGTTCGTGAGTGGCGCGCTGCTGTTCTGGTCCGAAGCGGAAAAATGCTACCGTAGCCCCACCTTTCGCATTAAATTGATTTTCCTCGCTCTCGCCGGCGCCAACGCTCTGTTCTTCGAGATCAAATACGTTCCCACCATGCGAACCTGGGACGCTTCCGGCATCACTCCCACCGGAGCCAAGCTGGTAGGATGGGCCTCGTTGATCTGCTGGCTCGGCGTCATCGGCTTTGGACGCTGGACCGCCTACGGGATGAAGTAAATATGATCCACGCGTTTCTGCCATTCTTTCGCTGGGCCGATCACACCTCGGTCGCCGTGTGGATTCGCGATTCCACCTGGGTCTTCGCGCTGCTCGAAGTTTTCCATCTCTTCGGCCTGACACTCTTACTGGGAACGCTGGTAGTCGTGAATCTCCGTCTGTTCGGCTGGGGCCTAGCCGGCCATCCCTTGTCAGAAGTTGCCTCTGACGCGCTGCCCTTCACTATCTGGGGAATGATCGCCACCATGGCGTCCGGCTCGCTCTTGTTTGTATCGGAAGCGCTGAAGTGTTATGCCAGCGCACCCTTCTTCATAAAGATGGGACTGCTGGCCGCGGCGCTCCTGTTTACGTTCACCTTCCATCGCTACCTGACGAAGAAAGACGCGCCGCCTTCGTTGAGCACCAAGTTCGCTGCCTGCCTATGCCTCACACTGTGGTTTGGCGTCGGCTTGGCCGGGCGCGCCATCGCGTTTTTCTAGGCAGCCCCCCCGCGTGCCACAATAATCCAATACTATGTGGCCCCAAACCTACGCCCCTGTCGCCGGAAGTTTGCAGCTCTCCGCTCTGGTCGCGGTGCTGCCCGTCTTTGTGGTGCTGTTGTTGCTAGGAGTGTTCCGCAAGCCCGCTTGGGTGGCGGCCATCGCCGGATTCATCGCCTCGGCAATCATCTCGGTGGCCGTTTACAACATGCCCTTCGTTCTCGCCGTAAGCTCGGCGCTCTACGGAGCCGCTAATGGCATGCTGCCCATCGGCTGGATCGTATTCACCGCGATCCTGCTCTATCGCGTCACCGTTGATACCGGCAAATTCGACATCATTAAGGATTCGTTAGGCAGTGTCACCAGCAACCGCAGCGTGCAGGCTCTCTTGATCGCCTTCGCCTTCGGAGCATTCATCGAAGGCGCCGCCGGTTTCGGTACGCCCGTAGCCATCGCCGCCGCCATGCTCGCCGGCCTGGGCTTCCCACCGTTTTTAGCCGCCAGCATTTGTCTGCTGGCGAACACCGCGCCGGTGGCATTCGGATCCATCGGTACGCCGCTCGTCATGTTGCAGCGCGTGACCAACCTCCCTATGGGCGACCTCTCCGCCGACGTGGGCCGCCT
This sequence comes from Bryobacterales bacterium, assembly GCA_963752205.1. Classification (GTDB taxonomy): domain Bacteria; phylum Acidobacteriota; class Terriglobia; order Bryobacterales; family Bryobacteraceae; genus Palsa-187. Next base: position 2,829 of record CAVVZG010000072.1, read on the forward strand.
CTGCGCGCCGATCTCCCTGATCCTGCCGGCTTATTTGATGTTGGTCATGGGAGGCTTGCCCGGCCTGCGCGCCGCGCTCCCCGCCGCCATTGTCTGCGGCGCCGTTTTCGGCGGAGTGCAATTCGCGGTCTCGAGTTACCTGGGCCCTTACCTGACCGACATTCTAGGCGCGATCTCCGCCATGGGCGCCCTGCTATTGCTGCTGAAATTCTGGACCCCCGCAGGAGACGAAAAGCGCACCAAATCCCGCCACACCGCCGGCGAAATTTTTCTGGCCTGGAGCCCCTATCTCCTTTTGGTGATCTTCGTCCTGCTGTGGGGCAGCGCCACCACCAAAGCGATTCTCGACAAAACCACCGTGATCATCCCCTGGCCCGGCTTGCACAATCTGGTCACGCGCATGCCGCCTATCACGCCCAAGCCCTCGCCCTACGGAGCCCCCTACACACTGAACCTTTTATCCGCATCCGGGACATCGTGCTTATTCGCAGTCTTCGCATCCGCGCTCGTCCTGCGCGTGAGCCCCCCGCGTCTGGCGCGCCTGACCTGGCTGACCGCGAAACAATTGGCGCTGCCATTATTAACCATCGCCAGCGTAGTGGCGTTAGCTTTCATCATGAACTACTCCGGCCAGACCGCGACCCTCGGCTTAGTCGCCGCCAAAACCGGCGCCGCCTTCCCGTTCTTCAGCACGTTACTCGGATGGCTGGGAGTCTTCCTCACCGGCAGCGACACCTCCGCCAACGCTCTCTTCGGAACCCTCCAAGTAGTCACCGCCAATCAGCTAGGCCTGAACCCCGTGCTGATGGCCGCCGCGAATTCCAGCGGCGGAGTCCTCGGAAAAATGATCAGCCTGCAAAGCATCGCCGTAGCCGCCGCCGCCACCGGCATGGCCCGCAGCGAGGAATCCGCCCTCCTGCGCTTCACCTTGAAGCACAGCATCTTCTTAGTCTGTCTGATCGGCCTGCTGGCGATGTTCTATACATATGTGGTCCCAAGTTGGGTGCGCTAAAGTCAGACGTAGTGGCTTTCCTCGACGAACTCGGTAACATCCTCGGTCCGCACGGCTTCATCTCATCCCCCGAGGAGACCCGCACCTACGAATGCGACGGACTCACGAACTTCCGCGTAATGCCGCTAGCAGTAGTGCTCCCCACCTCCACCGAGCAAGTGCAAGCCGTGATCCGCATCTGCCATCGCGAACGCATCCCCTTCGTCGCGCGCGGCTCCGGCACCGGATTGAGCGGAGGCGCCCTGCCCGTGAACAATGGCATCGTCATCAGCCTCGCCCGCATGAACCGAATTCTCGAAGTGGACCTGGTTAACCACCGCATCGTAGTCGAACCCGGCGTCATCAACTTGAACGTCACGGCCCGCGTGGCGCCCTCAGGTTATTTCTATGCGCCCGACCCCTCCTCGCAGTCCGTGTGCAGCATCGGCGGCAACGTAGCTGAAAATGCCGGCGGCGCACACTGCCTGAAGTATGGTTTCACCACCACCCACGTGCTGGCGCTCGAAGTGGTGCTGCCCGACGGCACCCTCGCGCACTTTGGTTCGAAAACTCTTGACGCTCCAGGTTATGATTTGGCCGGTGTATTCGTCGGCTCCGAAGGCACTCTCGGCGTCGCCACGAAAATCACCCTGCGTATCATGAAGCGTCCCGAGTGTGTGCAGACCCTGCTAGCAGCGTTCAACACCACCAATGAAGCCGGCGCCGCCGTGAGCGATATCATCGCCGCAGGCATGCTCCCTGCCGCCATGGAGATGATGGACAACCTCGCGATTCAAGCCGCCGAAGCCGCCGTCCACGCCAACTATCCCAACTGCGGCGGACTCTTGCTCGTCGAAATGGACGGCCCCGTAGCTGAAGTCGACACCTTAATCGCGCAAGTCAGCGCCATCTGCCGCGAAAACGGCGCCACCGAAATCCGCGTTGCCCAAACCGAAGAAGAGCGCGCCGTAGTCTGGAAAGGCCGCAAAGCCGCCTTCGCGTCAGTAGGCCGCATCTCGCCCAACTACATCGTGCAGGACGGCGTCATCCCGCGCACTGCGCTGCCGAGAATTCTGGACGAGATCGAACGCCTCGGGAAAGCCTCCGGCCTGCGCGTAGCCAACGTGTTCCACGCCGGCGACGGCAATCTGCACCCGTTAGTCATGTACGACCGCCGCATCGAAGGCCAGGAGCACGCCGCCGAAAAACTATCCGAGCGCATCCTCGAACTCTGCATCGAGATGGGAGGCTCCATCACCGGCGAACACGGCGTAGGCGAAGAGAAAAAGCACATGATGGGAAAAATGTTCGCCGAGCCCGACCTTGCCACCATGCAGCGCCTGCGCTGCTCGTTCGATCCGCTAGCATTAGCAAATCCGACTAAAGTGTTCCCCCGGCCGCGCCTCTGCGGCGAGACTCCCGGCGAATACAAACCCCACCCATTAGAAGTAGCTGGTATTGCGGAGAGATTCTAGCGCCGTGCGCATCGTCGAACCACGCTCCGAAGAAGAACTCGCTGAGATCCTGCGCTGCGCCAACGAAGACGGCGCCTCCGTGATTCCCCGCGGCGGCGGCACTAAATCGGATTGGGGAAATCCTCCCCGGCGCACTGACGTGATGCTCTCCACAGCGAATCTCAACCGCGTCATCGAACACGCCTGGGCCGATCTAACCGTGACGGTTGAAGCCGGCTGCACCATCGGCGAACTACAGCGCACCCTGGCGCAGCATGGCCAGCGGCTAGCCGTTGACCCGCTGTGGCCCGAGGAAGCCACCGTCGGCGGAGTCCTTTCCACCAACGATACCGGCACGCTTCGTCTACGCTACGGCGGCCTTCGTGACCTGGTCATCGGCGTGACGCTGGCCCTCGCCGACGGCACGCTCGCACGCAGCGGCGGCAAAGTAGTGAAGAATGTTGCCGGATACGATTTATCGAAACTCGTGACCGGCGCTTTCGGAACGCTAGGCGTGATCACCAGGGCGACGTTCCGCCTGCATCCCTTGCCCAAGCACACCCACACGGTAAACGCCGGGGCGCCCGACTTGAGCGCGATGCAGCAGCTGCTGAACAAGATCCTGGACGCGCAACTAGTTCCCGCCGCAGTGCAAGTTCGCGTAGGCCCCGGAGCCCCGCAAATCGACGTGCTGTTCGAAGGCACCGAGGAGGGCATCCACGCGCAAGTGGAGCGCCTGCGCGAAATGACTCCCCTCAGTGAAAATCACGCCAAAGTATTCCAGCGCCTCGACGCCGGCGCGAAGATCAGCGTGCTACCCGCGCGAATCGCCGAAACGCTCGAAGGCCTGGACGGCTACGCAGTGGTCGAAGCCACCGGCATCGGCTGGGTGCAATCGCATCACCTGGCTGCCATGCGCGAGAAGATAGAAGGCATGGGCGGATCGCTGGTTCTCATGCGGCCTTGTAAATCACTGGACGCCTGGGGCGCAGCCGCGGGCGGCGACGCGCTGCCGCTGATGCGTGCCATCAAGCAGCGCTTCGACCCGTGCGGAATTTTAAATCCCGGCGTATTCGTGGGGGGCATTTGATCAATCCCGATCTGCTCAGCCAGTGCGTGCACTGTGGCTTCTGCCTGCAAGCCTGCCCCACCTATGTGCTGTGGGGCAACGAAATGGATTCGCCGCGCGGACGCATCTACCTGATGGACATGCTGAACCAGGGCGAAACCGCGATGACGCCCAAATTTGTTCAACACATGGATGCGTGCTTAGGCTGCGTCTCCTGCATGACCGCCTGCCCCTCCGGCGTGAACTATGG
>CAVVZG010000073.1:0-7942 GCA_963752205.1 Bryobacterales bacterium
AGCCGGCGTAGGAACTATTGCCGATGCCGGCGATGAGCTGCGCGGCGGCGTCCCAGTTGGCGATGGGGCCTTGCACGGTGCAGGCGGGCGCGGGAGCGGTCTCCGCGGCGCCGAGCGGCAGCAGGCACGCTAGCGCCAATAATGGGATGAATTTGCGAGACCGCACTTGTACCATGATGTACGACGCACTTAGATCGATGCGAGAAATTGCTCCACTTCGCGATTAAAGCGCGCGGGGTCCTCCATCATCAGGAAGTGACCCGCGCCCTCCCACCTATCTAACTGCATACGCGTAAAAATCGTGCGCATGAGATCAAATCTTTCTTGGGTGTGTGGCTCGGCGACCTGAATGGCGATGGCGGGGAGGTCGAAGGTTTCCTCCGTAGGGGGTGGGTGGAGTGAGGAAATACTGCTCAGCGCGGCGATGCGCACGTGTTTCGGGGTGGCGTACATTTTGGCGCGGATTTCAGCTCGCAGGGGTTCGGGCGTTTGCGGCGTAAAGCAGGACTCGACCCGCTGCTCGAAGGTTTTTTCACCGGCGGGGCCCTGGAAACTGCGGGCGATTTTGGCGAAGTAGGCGGCGGTGGCGGCGCGGTCGGGAGGTCCGGCCATGTGGCGCGAGACGAAGGCGTCGACCAGCACCAGCGCCTTGGCTTTTTCGGCAAACAGGCGCAGGAAGGCGTAGGCGATGGGGCCACCCAGGCTGTGGCCGATGAGAACGGCGCGCTCGACTTGGGCGTCGCGCATGACGGCTTCGATGGCGCGGGCGAAGAACTCGATGGGATAGGCGCGGTGTGGTTTGTCGCTCAAGCCGTGGCCGGGAAGATCGATCAACAAGGATCGATACAGGGGATTGGTGTAGAGCGGCTCCTGGCCCCGCCAGAAAGTCAGATCGCAAGCCCAGCCGTGGATGAAGACCAGGGCTTCGGGTCCGGCGCCGTAGTTCTCGTAGTGGATATGCAGGTCACCACTGTGTAGGTCGTTCAGTCTGGCCACGCGCGGGGTTTCAGCGTCCGCCAGTGCGGCTCCCGCGGCCGCCATCGCCAGGAAACGCCGCCGGGGGATAGCTGCCCGCATGGCTGGATTAAGAGGCCGCGCGTTCCGTGCCGCCGGCGCGCTTGCTTTTGACGGCTTCCAAATATTCGGAGAGCTTCAAGGGCAGGCGCGCTCCCTTTTCCATGTGGCGCTGCACCGCTTTTTGATAGCGCCGCAGCGTGTCGCGTTTGTTGACTTCGCGCAGGTTGCAACTCTCTATATCGAGGAGCAACTCGATCTCCCACGGCCGGAAGGTATTGCGCTGCATATTCCCGCGCAGCAATTCCTGAATCAGGCGGTTGAATTGCGCCAGTACGGTCTCGCTGTCGGGGAGGGATTCGTATGCCATCGGTTCTGCAACTAGTTTACTCTGGCCAGCCAGGTATGAATGGCCTGCATTTGTTTGAGGATTTCCGGGCGGTCTGCGGCGTCCGGTTCCAGGGTGAGATATTGTTCCAGATCGCGGCGGGCGGCCTGAAAGCGCCGCAGCTCCAGCTCCAGCAGGCCGCGCTGTTTGTACCAGCCGGATAATCCCGGCACGCCTACGAGCAGCAGGTCCAAGGTATCGACGGCGCGCGCCCAGTCTTTACGGCGCAGATAGACGCCGCGCAAATTTTGGAGCATGCGGATGGCGATTTCTTTTTTTGTGGCGCGGCGCAGGAGCACCGGGTCGGCTACTTTCGCGCCGGCGAGCGCAAAACATTCTTCGGCCGTGATGGGGCGGCCGCCGTTGAAGGGGTCAATGTAAGTGGAGTAATTTCCGTCGTCGAATTGGATGACGAAGTGCCGCGGTAGGCTGATGCCGAAGACCGGCATGGCCAGGCGGCGCGCGATTTCCATGTACATCACGGAGAGCGTAATGGGGATACCCACGCGGCGCTCCAGCACCTGATCCAGACAACTATTGCGGGGATCGAAGAAGTCGTCCTCATTGCCGTGAAAGCCGAGTTCGCCGAATAAGTAGCGCTGCGCGGTCTCGACGAAGTCGCGGCCGTCGTTGAAATTACGCAGGCGGTCGCCTAACTGCGATGCCAGTTCGTTCAAGCGATCGAGCCAGGGTTCGGGCTCAAGGCCAGGGGTGTCAATGGCCGCGAGTTCCAGCGCGGCGTGATCCAGCCGCCCCTTGGGTGGATCTTCTTCAAGCAGATAACGGAGATGATTTGCTGCGGGCACGCACTTTTATTGTGGCATGGAGGATTTCGCGCGCCAGAAAGTTTTACCCGGCGAGACTGAGGTAGCGGTAGCCGGCGCGGCACAGGCGGGCGCGGTCCAGGTGATTGCGGCCGTCAAGCAGAACCTGTCCGCGCATGGTGTTCTTGATGGATTCCCAGTCGAGCTCGCGATATTCTTGCCATTCGGTGACCAGAACCACGGCGTCAGCGTCCTGCGCGGCCTCGGGGGCGGTGGCGCAGAGGGCAACATCGAGATCCGGGTACTCTTGCAGGAAACGCGACATGGCTACCGGATCATGCGCCTTCACCCGCGCACCGCGTTCGATCAGCTTGCGGGCGATGTCGAGAGCGGGGGCTTCGCGTAGATCGTCGGTGTCGGGTTTGAAAGCCAGACCCAACAGCGCGACGGTGCGGCCTTTCAGGATTTTCAGTTCGTCGAGCAGCTTTTCGACCACCCGCTCGCGTTGGCGGCGGTTTATTTCGCGCGCGGCTTTGACAATCTGGGCGTCGAGACCGTATTCGCTGGCGGTAGCGACCAGAGCCGCCGTGTCCTTGCCAAAGCACGACCCGCCCCAACCAATGCCGGCTTGCAGGAAGCGCGTGCCGATGCGGGCGTCGAGGCCGATGCCTTTCGCCACTTGCGTGATATCCGCGCCGACTTTCTCGGCGAGCTGGCCGATTTCATTGATGTAGCTGATCTTCAGCGCCAGGAAAGCGTTGGCGGCATACTTGATGAGCTCGGCCGAAGCGAGGTCGGCCGAAATCAGGGGCACCGCCCCCATGCGATCGGGACGCGGCAGATAAGACGGCGCCGTGAAAGTCTGTTCCAGCAGCGGCCGGTAGAGCGAGTACAAAACTTCCGCGGTGCGCTGATTGTCCGAGCCGACGACGACACGGTCCGGATAAAGGCTATCGAAAATGGCCGAGCCTTCGCGCAGGAATTCAGGATTGGAGGCCACCGCGAACATGCCCTTGGCCTTGGCGTGAGTGCGTTTTTCGTAGGCATCGCGCACGATCGATTCCACCCAGTTGCCGCTGCCTATGGGGACGGTCGATTTGTTCACCACCACCACGAAATCGCCGGCCAGATATTCGCCGATACCGCGTGCCGCGGCCTCGAGGTACTTCAGATCGGGCGCGCCATTCTGCCCCGGCGGCGTGCCCACGGCAATAAAAATCACCTGCGACTCCGGGATGGCTTCTTTGTACTCGGTGGTGAACGAAAGATTGTGCCGCGCGCCAGCCACCAGTTCCGGCAAAAACGGTTCGTAGAAGGGGATTTTGCCGGCTTGCAACGCCTTTACCTTGCGCTCGTCGGCGTCAATGCAGGTTACTTTGTGGCCGAGAAATGCGAGGCAAGCTCCCGTGGTCAATCCCACATATCCGGTTCCGATGATTGAAACATTCATAGTGTTCGTCGTCGAATCTCCATCTTAACGATTCCGCCGCCCCGCCCGTATCGACTAACCTGAAAAACATGCGGCGCTTTGCCAGCGGCTTGGGACTTACCCTGCGTTACTGGATGCAGACGGAGGTGCACGTCTACGCCTTTTCAGTGGCCGCCAATGTTCTTCTATCGTTCTTTCCCTTCCTGATCGTTATGCTCTCGCTGTCGCGGCGGGTTTTTGGCGAGCAGGCGGCGGTGGGCGCGATCGATCTGGCGCTGCGGGACTACTTTCCCAGCGCCCTGGGACAGTTTCTGGAGCGCAATTTGCCGTCAACCGGTTCGGTGCAACTGGTTTCGATCGTGCTCCTCCTCTTCACAGCCAACGGAATTTTCGAGCCGCTCGAAGTCGGACTCAACCGCGTTTGGGGCATCCGCAAGAACCGCAGCTTCTTCCGTAATCAGATCGTCAGTTTGGGCTTAATCTTTATTTGCGGGGCGCTGGCGTTGGGGTCGATGATGATGACGGCGCTGAATCAATCGTCATTTCGCGTGGCCGGACTCCCCCCGGGCTGGATCCAAACCGTGGCCGGCGGAGGCTCGGCGTGGCTTTCGGTGCTGGTTTTCAAGCTGGCGGCGGTGCCGCTGGCGGTGCTGGTGCTGTTCCTGATCTACCGCTACCTGCCCAACGGTCCGACGCCGCTTAACCGGGTGATCCCGGCGGCGATCTTCGTGGGCCTGCTGATGGAGGTGCTGAAGTACGTCAACGCGCTGCTATGGCCGGGCTTTGAACGCAAACTGGCGCGGGAGTATGGGGTGTTTCAGTATTCGGTGACCCTGATATTTTTGGGATTCTTGGCTTCGATGCTAGTGCTGGCGGGGGCCGAGTGGGCGGCGCGCGGGCATCGACTGGATGAGCGTGTGGATGCGAGCAAACTTGGGTGACGAAGGAGATTCTTGTGATTCAAGCGATCTACAAAGGCATCGAAATCGAAATGGAGCTACAACAACAAACGCACGGGCAATGGAAGTGCGATTACACGCTGATCAAGCACCCCGAACGAACCGTGACGCTGCACCACGGAGACAAAGAGTTCCCGACCATGGACCTGGCAAAGGATTACGCTCTGCACGAAGCCCGCGAGGCGATCGATCAGGCCGGTTAGATCAATTGCTGCACCGGTGCGGTCAATTCAACGAAAATAGAGCCATGACCGGAATTCAATTTGTAACCGACGACAAGGGCCGCAAGGTAGCCGTTCAAATCGACCTTAAAAAATACGGAGCCGTATTGGAGGATTTCTGGGACGGGCTGATTTCGGAATCTCGCCGGCACGAAAAAGGAATACCGCTTGCAAGGGTCAAGGCGGACCTCGTAAAACGCGGCCGATTGCGTGAATAGTTACGCCGTCGAGGTAAAGCCTGCCGCGCGGAAGGAACTCGAATCTTTACCCGACAACGTACTTGCCGTGTTGTCCGCAAACTTGAATCGTTGGGTCACGCTCCGCGGCCTGCGGGTTGCAAAAAACTCAAAGGCCACAAAGATCAGTGGCGCGTTCGCATCGGAGACTGGCGAGTGGTGTACATCATCGATGACGCCGCCCAGGTGGTCAGCGTGACGCGAATCGCGCATCGGCGCGAGGTTTACGAATAATGCTCGCAGTAATCACCGGGGCCTCGAGCGGCATCGGCGAAGCCTTTGCCCAGCAGCTCGGCGCGCGCGGCTACGACCTTTTGCTGGTCGCGCGGCGCGAGGACCGGCTGCGCGCGCTGGCGGCGGAGATCATGGCGGCGCAGCGCGTCGCTGTCGACGTGATGACAGCCGATTTGGTCGCCGACGAGGATCGCGCCAGAGTTGTCGAGCGCATTCGCGGCGCTGCCCATTTCGCGCTGCTGGTGAACAACGCCGGGGTTGGCATGACTCCGGGTTTGTTTTCGAAGAGCAGCTTGGAAGTGCAGGATCACATGCATCGCCTGCATGTCCTGACTACGCTCGCGCTGTCGCACGCTGCGCTCGAAAATCTGGCGGCGCGGGCGGATGCCGACGGGCGCTGCGGCATCATCAACGTATCTTCGGTGGCGGGGTTCGAGCAGGCTCCTACCAGCGTCAGCTACAACGCCACCAAGGCGTGGATGACTAGCTTCACCAACGGCCTGGCTGTCGAGTTGGTGGTCCAGCAGTCGCCCGTGAAGGTGCAGGCGCTATGCCCGGGATTTACTTACTCCGAGTTTCACGACCGCATCGGCATGAAGCGCGCTTCCATTCCGAAATCACTGTGGCTGACGGCGGAATTTGTGGCCGCGGAATCGCTGCGCGGGTTCGATCGCGGACAAGTGATCGTGGTACCGGGCTGGCGCTACAAAATTATTGTGGCTTTCATGCGTCTGCTGCCGGGCGCGCTGCTGCGGCGCATCTCGGCGATACTGGGGAGGCGGTACCGCCGACCCAATATGGACCGGGCGTAAAATAGAGGTGGGCGAATTCAATCATGGCGCGCATTGTCAGCGACCGGGCGAATAAGACCGATCAGGTAGTCCTGCTGCCATCGTCGCTTGAAGACCCCACCAAAGCGCCGCCGGGCGCCTATCGCATTCTGATTTGGACGGCGTGCGGATCCATATCGGCGTTCTTCGCGGCGCTGGTGATCGCCTACATCTGGCGCGCCGGCATGACTTCCTATTGGCAGCAGATTCAATTGCCGCGGGTGTTATGGCTATCGACGGCGCTGATCCTGGCGAGCAGCGTCACGCTCGAGATCGCGCGCCGCGTGTTTCGCAAGGGCGAGTGGCGCGTGGCGGACCGTCTGCTGCTGACGACCGCCACCATCGGCGTCGCGTTTCTGGCCGCGCAATTGGTGGCCTGGCGCGATTTGCTGGCGCAGGGCGCCTACTTGATGGAGAATCCGCACGGCGCCTTCTTCTATTTGTTCACGGGCCTGCATGCGGTGCACTTACTGGGCGGATTGATCGCGCTCTTTGTAGTGGTGTTCGGACGCCGCAAGCGCCGCGAACTGGTGGACGTGGTCGCCTACTATTGGCATTTCCTGACCGTGCTGTGGCTGATTTTGTTTGAAGTCTTGAGGACCGTTACCTAACCCATGTCGCCTGCTACCAATCTACAGATCGCGCCCACCGCGCGGGTGCATCGCGACGCGGTGATCGGCGCGGGCACGGTGATCGGTGACTTTTGTGTGATCGAGCAGGATGTGACGATCGGCAAGGGCTGCGTTCTCGAGCCGTATGTCTACATCAAGCGCTGGACCACGCTGGGCGCCTACAACCAGATCTCGGCCGGCACGGTGCTGGGCACCGATCCGCTGGACAAAAACTTCAAGGGTGAGCGCAGCTATTTGCGCATCGGCAATCACAACCAGATTCGCGAGCACTACACCATTTCGCGCGGCACGGCGCCGGAATCCGTCACGGTAATCGGCGATGGCAATTACATCATGACCTCGGGCCACATCGCGCACAATTGCAAAATCGGCAATCAGACGGTGATCGCCAGTTGCTCGCTAATCGCGGGGTACGTTGAGGTGGAAGATCAGGCATTCATCTCCGGCAACGTGGCGATCCATCAGCACTGTAAAGTAGGGCGCCTGGCGATGGTGGGCGGCGGGACGCGCGTGAATGTGGATGTGCCGCCGTATTTTCTCTATGCGGGCCTGTATGTGAAGCCCACGGGTCTCAACCGCGTGGGATTGCGGCGCGCCGGCTTTGTCTCCGATGAAATCGCGGCGCTGAAGGCGGCCTACAAAGTTTTGTACCGGTCCGGGCTGAAGCTGGAGGATGCGCTACAGAGCATTGAGCACGGCGTGTTGACCGAACACACGCGGCACCTGGTGTCGTTCATCCGCACCAGCACACGTGGGATCGCGCGCGAATAGCGGCTGACGGCTCGCAACAAATCTCTCGACCACCAGCACTTACGCGTTCGTCCCCGGTTGCCGCGCGAAGCTAGCAGCGTAATTTTGATGCGTGACACCATTCCGGCGCCTATGGTTGGCCCAAACCGTCAGCGTCATGGGCGATTTCCTGGCGCTGTTCGCGGTGCAGGTGGAGATCGTATTTCGCATGCATGGCAGTGCGCGGGATGTGACGTGCGTTTTCGCCGCCTTGCTCGCGCCGGCCGTGTTGCTGGGGCCGCTGGCGGGAGCGTTCGCCGACCGCTGGGACCCGCTCCGCACCATGATCGCGAGCGATGTAGCGCGTGGCGTCCTGATTCTGCTGCTGACGCAAGCGGCTACTGTTCCGCAGATCTGCGTAATTATTTTTGCGGTGAGCTGCTGCTCCAGCTTCTTCACGCCGGCGCAGAGCATCACGCTTCCGCTACTGGTCCCGCGTGAAGGCT
>CAVVZG010000074.1:0-53124 GCA_963752205.1 Bryobacterales bacterium
AACGCTCCCATGCCATCGCCAACGGCATTTACGTGGCGGCGGCGAATCGCGTCGGCTATGAAGGGCTGCCCGGACACGGCATCGAGTTCTGGGGATCTTCGTTTGTGGCAGACCCGTTCGGCCAAGTGATCGCTCAAGCCTCCGCCGATCAGGAAGAAATTCTCTTCGCCGACTGCGATCCAGCGCGTCAGGAAGAAGTCCGCCAGCACTGGCCTTTTCTACGCGACCGCCGCATCGATGCCTACGCGCCCATTGTAAATAGATGGCTCGGGAAGTAGTGCAAACCACGCCGCGCAAACTCGGCTACCGCATGCCGGCCGAGTGGGAGCCCCATGCCGCCACCTGGCTCGCCTGGCCTCACGAATCGTCGGACTGGCCGGGAAAGTTCGCGCCCATTCCCTGGTTATACGGCGAAATCGTGCGCCTGCTCGCCCGCGTGGAACGTGTACGGATCTTGGTCGAGCACGCCGACGCCGAGCAGTCCGTTCGCCGCATTCTAAAGAAATGTCAAGCGGACTTGAACGCCGTCGACTTCTTCCATCGCGCCACCAACCGCAGTTGGACTCGCGACACTTGCCCGCTATTCGTCAAGAATCCGGCCGGCAGCATCGCGGTCACCGATTGGAAATTCAACGGCTGGGCCAAGTATACGAATTACGCCGCTGATGACGCGGTCCCGCGCTTCATCGCGAAAAAACTGAAGCTGCCGCGCTTCGAACCTGGGCTGGTGCTCGAAGGCGGCAGCATAGACGTGAACGGGGCGGGGAAGCTGCTTACCACCGAAGAGTGCCTGCTCTCCGACGTGCAGGCGCGCAATCCCGGGCTCTCGCGCCGCGAGATTGAGCGCGCTCTCGCGGAGTACCTGGGCGCCAGCGAAGTCATCTGGCTGGGCCGCGGCATCGCCGGCGACGATACCCACGGCCACATCGACGATATCGCGCGCTTCACTTCCCCCGACACCGTAGTCGCCGTGGTCGAGCCCGATAAATCCAGCGCCAACCACGAGCCGCTAAAAGAAAATCTCGCGCGTTTACGCAGCCGTCGCGACCTGCGTGTGGTCACGCTGCCCTGTCCCGAACCGGTGTACTTTGCGGGACAACTTCTGCCGGCGAGCTACGCGAATTTCTATATCGCCAACAGTATGGTGCTCGCGCCGACGTTCGGCGACCCGCAGGACCGCAGCGCGCTTGAACACGCTCGCGCGCCTGTTCCCGGACCGCGAAGTGATCGGCATTCCGTGCCGCGATCTGGTGCTGGGCTTGGGAACGCTGCATTGCATGACGCAGCAGCAGCCTGCCTAAACTCCGGTGATCTCGCTTCGCCGTTCGAGCAGCACCACGTCACGCCAGTGCCCGTCCATGCTGCCGATGCGCTCGCGGGTCCCCACCACGCGAAAGCCGAAGCGGCGGCATAGTTCCAGACTGGCCGTGTTCTCAGGGAAAACGCCAGATTGCAGCGTCCAGATGCCTTCTTGCTCGGAAGCCTCGATCAGCGCCTTCAAAAGTGCCGCTCCGACACCGCGTCCGCGCGCGTGTTCCGCCACGTAGAGGCTGAACTCCGCCACGCCCGCGTAGACCCGCCTGCTCGATACCGGACTGAGCGCAGTCCAGCCCAGAACTTCGCTCTCGATCCGCGCCACCAGCCTGCAACATGGCAAATGCCCATGGTCCCACGTTTGCCAATCTGGCGCGGACTGTTCAAAGGTGGCGTTTCGAGTGGCGATACCCTCTATATAAATCGCGCACACCGCGTCCCAGTCTTCGGGACGCATCGCCTCGACAAGCAGAGCGCGTTCCTAAAAAATGAAATTCAATCCGCCGCGCACGGAGCGTGGGGAATTGGTGAGAACGCTTTGTGTGCCCGCGCCGCCCAATGGAAGGTAGCCCTGTGCCAGCAGGTTACGCAATTCGGCCGAGGCTTCCAGGCGCCACGGCATCCAGCCGATGGGCAGCGGTTGGTGGATATAAACATTGACGCCGATGTCCTGGTTCACATCTTGCGCGACAAACAAGTGCGTCGGCATCAGAACGCTGAAGTCGGTCCACCCGTAATTCGCCGCAATGCGGGTTCCAGCGCGCGGCAGAGTTCCGGCCACGCGAACCGTCACCCAGGCGCGCTGCCCTTGGCCGATTCCAGCCCGCAAAGCCCCGGAATCCGCATAGGACCGGTCGGCGCTCGCCGGAGCCGTCAATACGCCCGTGCGGCCCACCGCCACCGCCACCTCGGCGTGGTCGCCCAGCATCTGCTTGACGCCCGCTGTGAATCCGGTGCGGTGATACGAACCAATATTAAAAATGCTGCTTCGCGAACTGAGATCCGGCAGCAGATCGCCCGCCGGCAGGAAGTCGGCTGGCGCCGACAGCATAAATGCCGCGTTCGAAACCGTCTCCTCGTACGCACCTAGCGAATAGGTCCGGCTGCCGGCGACGCGATCGTAGCCAATCTCCAAATTCTGCGTGCGCTCGACAGTCACGTGCGAATCGGAAAGGGAAAGCACCGGCATAAGCGCCAGAGCCGCCAGATCCTGCTGCAATTCCCCGGACTTCTGGCCGTCGCGCGCCAGCAGTTCCGTGGGCTGCCCGCCGGAGGTGAACGCCACCCGCACGCGCCCCTGGTTGCCGGTGTCGAACGTCGCCCGCACGAACGGACTTGCGTAGTTGATACGGTCCAGATAGGAAACCGATTGGAAATCGAAGCCGTAATCCAGATATAGGTTGTCGGACAACTCGGCTTTGTCAAGAAACGCAGCCGACATGGTGCGTAGGGCCGGCCCGCTATCCGAGCCCATCACGATGCCCGAGCCCGTCCGCTGCGCCAAGTAAACCTGCCGCATGGTCACCACCACTTCGGGGTTCGACCCGTCGGTTGTCGCCCGCGAAAAGCTGGTGCGGATTCCCGCGCCCGGCAGTCCCGAACTTCCCGGCGTAACTCACATTGCCGCTCAACTGCACGCGCGCGGAACTCGCGAGCGATGTTGCGATCGCAAACGCCGTACCCAAATCCTGCTGCGATCCCCGTGCAAAAGACTGGCCGTCCCCTGCCGAAAGTTCCACTACTCCCGTGGTGTGGCTGAATCGCGCCGATGCCGATTCCGAGCTGGAACTTGACCGCGGCCCCAGTTCCGGGAGGAACCGCAAGATCGGACGGGTTGCCTGTGAAGTCCGCAGGACCCATTTCCAGTCGTCGGTCATTAAGGTACCTGGCGCCGCCGGAGTGCTGGTTACGCCGATGGTGCTGAACACGCCCGTCAGATTGATGTCAAGGCGATTCTCAGAACTAGGCAGCACCGAAATATTACGCCGCTCGGCTGGCACGAAGCTCGCCAAAATCACGCGGATCGAATATAAGTCGGGAGCCAGCGCGTCAAACACGAAACGGCCCTGTTCATTGCTCAGGCCCTTGCGCACCAGTTCGTCGTAACGGTTATAGAGATAGACGGTAGCGCCCATTTGCACGACGCCCGTGGCGTTTTTGACTTGCCCCAGAATCTCGCCGGACAGCGGGTTTAAGGACGCAGCGGGGGCATTGACGCTAGCCACGCCTAACAAAAGGCCGACTGCGATCCACAACGTAGTGGGTGCGGTGGTCCGCTGGTTCATGCTTCCATCCCGAGGCCGGTTACCCTGGCCGGCCAATAACCACTGCCTATGTTACCGTAAACACTGCCGACGGCGTTAGCGTCTGGTTGCGCTTCTTGTCGATCACCTTCATGCGTAGCGTGTACTGCCCAGGCTCCATGCTCGTCAGCGGCAGCAGCTTCTCGATCACCATTTGCGAAGCGCCGCCCGTCAGAGCGCTCAGATCCTCGGTGTACTCGAAGACCTTCTCATTCGACCCGTTCTTGGTGATCACGTACTCGACTGAGCCGTCCGCTTTCTTGGTTTTCTCATCGGGCTCGAAGTTATAAAGCTGGAGATAAATCCCCAGCTTTTCTTCGCGCTTGAAGGTGTCACCCAGCCGGGGCCTAACTTTCGAGGTCCCGATCACAAACTGTCCGGTGCCGATGCTCTTGGTGGGAACTTTCTCCAGCACGTCGGCCAGGATCAGCGAACTCTGTCCTAAGCGGTCGTCTTCTATGCGCGGTACTTCCAGCGCCATTTCGAAGTTGGTGGTGTTGCCGCCCACGGTGTCGCGGGCTGCGATGTTCAAGCGGTAGCGGCCCGGCGCCAGCGGAACGCTCTTCTGATAAATTGACGCGCCCTGCGCCGCCTGCTGCAGCATATCGGTGGGAACATCGACTGTCACGACGTCTTCAAACCAATTCACCGGGCGTCGCGCCATGGAGGTGATGCGCGCGTAGATGTTCACCGCCGCGGTCGAAACCGTGCCCTTCTGCTTGAACTGCAAATCCTTGCGGTCGAACTGAATGGTGATGTTCGAAAGCACCGACGATCCCGTCACCGGAATGAAATCGGCGCGCACCTTCATCGGCAGCAGGTTGTACTTAATGGTCGAGTTGACGGCCGCTTCCAGATCCTTGAATTTCACGGCCGGCGGCGCTTGCAGTTTCGAGAACTGCTCCAGGCGCGTAAACTCGTTCATTTCGGCGGTTTCGGTTCCCGGCTGCGTTCCCAGATGTGTACCATCCGTGCGGCTGAAGCGCTGCGACTTGTCGCACTGTCCCATCTGTTCGCACATCGTAAGTCCGGCGCCGGGCACCATCAACAGAGCGTCTTTCTCAGACGGGTCCATGGTCATGTGGAATTCGCCCGTCATCGTGGTATCAACAAATTCAATCTCCACGTTGGGAGGAAACCCTTCGATGTAGCGGTAGCGCCACTGCTCGTAGGGGAACATGCTGGTTTCGCCGCCGCCTTCCTGGAAGGAACGCTGCTCGGTGCCGCCGTTATGCTGATCGCGTTCATCCGGCGGACCGTACTTGATATAGACCATGCCGCGGTCAGATTTCCACCCCGGAATGCCCGACGCAAAATATTCGTTGGCATAAGCGATGCGGCGGTAATGCTCCTCGCGGTATTCGTTTTCTTCGGTGTCCGGAGTGGGATCGCGCCGCAGCCAGAATTGTTCGATGAACTGCTCGCGCTCTTCGTCGGTTTGCAGGGCCTTGAAGGCCTTGCGTTCCTCATCGCTGATGATGTAGCCGACGTCTTCGGTCAGCCACTTCTTGTAAGGCGTCTCCAGTTCCTTTTTCAGCTTCTCCTGCTGCTGACGGCGCTGCTTGTCCGTCATCGGTTTAGCGACGGTCTTGTCCTTCTTTTTATCCGTGTCCTGATTGCCGTCCTGTGCCGCGGCCGGAATCGTCAGGCAGCCGATAGAGCAAAAAATAACCAACCAAAGCTTGAGGCGCATAACTGAAATCACCTGTGCTAATTCTACTCTCTCGGGATGGGACGAGGCAATGGGGTAGGACGGTTACAATAAAGTTATCTATATGGGAGTCTTTTACACACGCCCGGAACTGGTGGCGGCCCGCGCCGGCTGGCGAAAAGCGGGCAAAACCGTGGTTTTTACCAATGGCTGCTACGACATTCTGCACCCCGGCCATATTCGCCTGCTGGAGCGCGCGCGTTCGCTCGGCGACATCCTGATTCTGGCCTTAAATACCGATGACAGCGTCGCCCGGCTGAAGGGCCCCAGCCGTCCCCTGCTGGCCGAGACCGAACGCGCCCGTATGGCGCTGGCTTTAGAGGCAGTGGATGCCGTTACGTTCTTCGGCGAAGACACGCCACGGGAGTTGATCGCCGAAGTCCTACCCGACGTGCTGATTAAAGGCGCCGATTGGGCCCACTTCATCGCCGGCCGCGAAGAAGTGGAAGGCGCCGGCGGCAAGGTGATGGCGCTGGCGCTCGAGCCCGGCTTTTCCACCACCAACATCGAGAAGGAACTGTTGGCCCGCCAGCCGCTCCCGTGACGCACCCCGCGGTCCGCGATCTCTTTCAGACCCTGAGCCGCCACCCGGCGTTTCAGGACGTCCTTACCAAGGCGCTGCGCCAGGAGGATTCCGAACTCGCCCTCGCCGGACTGACCCCCACAGCCAAGGCCCTTTATCTGGTGCTGCTGTGGCAGCTTACTGAGCGCCCATTGCTGGTGGTCACCGATGGGAACCAGAGTGCGGAAACTCTGCTCGAACTCTCTGAGACGTTCTTTGATCTTTTGATCGGACGCCCCGAAGCCGGCCACCCGCAACTGCTGCCTGCACTCGACGTGCTCCCCGGTCAAAACCTCTCGCCGCACACCGAAATCAGCGAGCAGCGAGCGATCGGACTGTGGCGCATGGCCGCCGCGAAAGCCCCCATCACCATTGCGCCCGTGGGCTCCGCGTTGCTCCGTACCCACGCCGGCGATTACTACCGCCGTTTGGCCGTCGAGCTGCGCATCGGCGAAGAACTGCCGCTCGAGACCATCGAAGCTCACTTGGTGTCGATCGGTTACGAAAAGCGCGAGCCCGTTGAGATGACCGGAGAGTATTCTATCCGCGGCGGCATTCTGGACGTCTTCCCCGCCGAAAATGCACGCCCCCTGCGCATCGAGTTCTTCGGCGATGAAATCGAATCCATCCGCCGCTTTGATGTGGAAAGCCAACGCTCCGTCATGAAGCTCAGTGAGGTCGAAGTTCTCCCACTAGCCGAGCAACCGCGCATGGGAGCCGCCTATCCTGGCTGGGAATTCGCGGCCGCACTCGAAGACCGGCGCGAGCAGACGCTGCTCGATCTCGAAGCGCGCGCCTTGGTGGTTCTCGACGAGCCTGAGCAGATCCGCAGCGCGGCCGAGCGCCTGTGGAAGCGGTTAGACCAACAGGAGGACTCCGCCGAACTCGCCGCAGCCAGTTTCCTGCATTGGGAGGATCTCGAAGGCCGCCTAGCCGCGCGCCGCCAAATCGCCTTCCGTGAGCTCGATCTGAATCCGGATACGCCGCATATCGCTACGCGCCCGACCATGGCTTTCCACGGAAGCATGCAAGTCGCCGTCGCCGAGACCAAGAACATGGTGGAGTCCGGTTACCGCGTGGCGCTATTCGCGCCCTCCAACGGCGAACTCGAACGCTTGGCCGACATCCTGCGCGAATATTCGGTTCCGTTCCAACTAGGACTCGCGCCCAACGAAGCCGCGTCACCGTATCTTGCCGAGCGCGCCTATCTGGCCGGCCCCGTCGCGCATACCTATTTGATCAAGGGCCTGGTACGCCGCGGCGCCATCTTTCCGGATTCCAACATCGCCTTCATCGGCTCCGAAGACCTGTTCGATCCGTCAGACTTAATCGCGCGTCCCGGCATTACCAAGAGCCAACTCAGCGTCTTCGCAGCCGACCTTGCCGATCTCAAGCCCGGCGACTTCGTGGTCCACACCACGCATGGCGTCGGCAAATTCCTGGGACTGCGTGAAATCGTGCAAGGCGAGCAAAAGGGCGACTTCATGTTGCTCGAATACGCCGGCGACTCCAAGCTTTACGTGCCGCTCACGCGCATGGATCTGGTCGAGAAATATCGCGGCGGAGGCGAGTCAGGGCCGCCTCTCGATCGCCTCGGCGGCGCCACCTGGACCCAGCGCAAAACCAAAGTCAAAGCCAAAATGCGCGATATGGCGGACGAGCTATTAAAACTCTACGCCCAGCGCCGCGTCGCCGAAGGCTACTCGTTTTCGAAGGACTCCAACTGGCAGCGCGAATTCGAAGACGCCTTCGAATTCACCGAAACCAAGGACCAAATTTCCGCCGCGAAAGAAATCAAGCGCGACATGGAATCGCCGCATCCCATGGACCGCCTGCTTTGCGGCGACGTAGGCTTCGGCAAAACCGAAATCGCCATGCGCGCCGCTTTCAAAGCGCTCGGCGACGGCAAGCAGGTAGCGGTGCTCGCGCCCACTACCGTGCTAGCCTTCCAGCATTTCGAATCCTTCAAACGCCGCTTCGCCGCGTTCCCTGTGCGCATCGCCATGTTCTCGCGCTTCGTGCCTAAGAAAGAACTTGCGCAGTCCGTCGAAGAACTGGCGCAAGGCAAGATCGACGTCGCCATCGGCACGCATCGGTTGCTCTCGAAAGACATCGAATTTCGCGATCTCGGCCTGCTGATCTTCGACGAAGAGCAGCGCTTCGGCGTGCGCCACAAGGAGCGGCTGAAGCAGATGCGCCAGAACGTGGACGTGCTCACCATGAGCGCGACGCCCATCCCGCGCACTCTGCACATGTCCATGCTGGGCATCCGCGACATGAGCGTGATCGAGACGCCTCCAAAAGATCGCCTGGCGATTCAAACCGTAGTCGCCCACTTCGACAATAACCTGATCCGCACCGCCATCGAACAGGAAATCAGCCGCGGCGGCCAAGTCTACTTCGTCCACAATCGCGTGGACTCCATCTACATGCGCGCCGCCTCGATTCTGGAACTGGTCCCCAACGCCAAGATCGGCGTAGGCCACGGACAGATGGGCGAGGAAGAACTGGAACGCGTCCTGCTCGGCTTCATGCGCCACGAATACGACGTTTTCGTGTGCACCACCATCGTCGAAAATGGCCTGGATATTCCGCTCGCGAACACCATCATTATCGAAAATGCCGAGCGTTACGGCCTCTCGGAAATGTATCAATTGCGCGGACGCGTCGGCCGCTCCAATCGCCGCGCCTACGCGTACTTGCTGGTCCCCGCCGACACCGAGTTAAGCGAGATCGCGCGCAAGCGCCTAGCGGCCTTACGCGAGTTTTCCGATCTCGGCGCCGGCTTCAAAATCGCCGCATTAGATCTCGAACTCCGCGGCGCCGGCAACCTGTTGGGAGGCGAGCAACACGGCCACATCGCCGCCGTGGGCTTCGACATGTACCTAAAGATGTTGGATGAAACTGTGCAAGAACTGAAGGGAGAAGAGACCCCGCTCGAAGTCCACTCCGCCCTGAACCTGGGGCTCGACATCCGCATCCCGCCCGAATACATCGCCGACGAGCACCAGCGCCTGCGCGCCTACAAACGCATCGCGGACGCCAAAGACTCCGAACAAGCCGCCGCCTTCCGCGCCGAATTAGAGGACCGCTATGGCCCGCCGCCCGACGCCGTCGGCACGCTCTTCGCCTTTGCCCTCCTCAAAACCGAAGCCGAAAAACTGGGAGTAGAAGCCATAGACCGTCGCGGCAGCGCCGTGCAGATCAAATTCCACCCCGGCTCGAAAATCGATCCCGCGCGCCTGATGGCCCTGGTGTCGTCGGTCGAAGGCGCGCAGTTCACCCCCGCCGGAGTGCTGCGTCTCCCGCTGAATTCCTCGTCGGAAACTCCCAGCGGAGTCCTGACATTCCTAGAGAAATCGCTAGAGACGCTGGCAACCTCGAACGCTTCACCTGAGGCGCTATAATCACACTATGCGCCACCAGCTTCTCCTTGTGAGCCTAGCAGCCGCCGGCTTGGCGTCCGCCGCCGAAATTACCGTCATCGATGAGATCATCGCCAAAGTAAACGGCGACATCATCACGCGCGGCGACTACGACCGCACCCGCAAACAGCTTGAGGCCAGCCTGCGCGAGCAAGGCGCCGCCGGAGACCGCCTCCTGGTCGCCATGAAAGAAGCCGAGCAGAACATTCTCCGCGAGCGCATCGATCAGCTCTTGCTGCAATCCAAAGCGAAAGAACTGAATCTCAACGTCGATTCCGAAGTTGCCAAGCAACTGGCTGACATTCAGCGCAACGCCAAGATCTCTGACCCTGACAAGTTCCAACAGTACGTCAAAGATCAAACCGGGATGTCTTACGAGGATTACAAGAACGATCGCAAGAACGAGCTGCTGACCAATCGCGTGATTCGCCAGGAAGTCTCCGGCAGAATTCAAATTAAGAAGGAAGAATCGCAGGCCTATTACGAGTTGCATAAAGACGACTTCAAGCGCGAAGAGCGCGTCTTCCTGCGCGAAATCCTGGTGGCGGTGCAGCCTGGCACAGACGCCTCTGTGGCCGAGAAGAAGGCCAAAGATTTATCAGCCCGCGGCAAGAAGGGCGAGAAATTCGATGAACTCGCGCACAATAATTCGGACGCGGTCAGCGCCCAGCAGGATGGCGATATCGGGGCCTACGAGAAGGGCAAGTTGCGCCCTGAAATCGAGGCGACGGTGTGGGATCAGCAACGCGGTTTCGTCACAGACCCTATCAATGTAGGCAACGGATTCCTGATCCTCAAAGTGGAAGAACACCAGAAGGCGGGCCTCGCGAGCTTCGAAGAAGTGCAGAACGAGATCACCAACAAGCTCTTCAATCCGCGCTTCGCCCCCGAGCTGCGGCGCTATCTCACCGAGCTGCGCGTGAACGCGTTCCTGGAGATCAAGCCCGGCTATGAAGACAGTGGCGCCGCGCCCGGCAAGAATACCGCGTGGGTGGACCCAGCGGAGATTAAGCCCGAGACCATTACCAAAGAGCAGGTAGCCGCCAAACAACGCAAGCGCCGCTTGCTGGGCCTGGTTCCCATCCCCGGCACCAGCACGCAGAATACCGGCACCTCGTCGTCGCGCTAGGCAATTTGACGGGACACAGCCGCGGCCCAGAACAATGAAGACTCCTTATGTTTCCGAGCTGGAACCGAATCAGCTCGTGCAGGGCGTGTTTCTCGTCCAGCACAAAGAGATTCGCCAGAAGAAGACCGGCGAACCCTATTTATCGTTGACGCTCGCGGATCGCAGCGGCGACCTCGACGCCAAGATGTGGGACAACGTTCCAGAGGTGATGGATACCTTCGAACGCGATTGCTTTTTGAAAGTCAAAGGCATGGTGCAGCTGTTCCAGAACAAGCCGCAGCTCACCATCTACCGCCTGCAATTGCTGGCTGAGACGGAAATCGACATCGCCGATTTCCTGCCTGCCTCCAAACGCGACCGCGACGAAATGTTCGCGGAGCTAAAGGGCTGGATCGCGTCGATGACCAACCCGCACTTGAAGGCGCTGATCGAAACCATCTTCGCTGACGAAGCCGTGGCGCTGGCTTACCGCACGGCCCCGGCCGCGAAATCCATCCATCACGGCTGGATCGGCGGCTTGATCGAGCACGTGCTCTCGGTTTGCCAGCTCGCGAAAGTGACGGCCGCGCATTATCCGGATATCGATTTCGATCTGCTGCTCACCGGCGTGATCCTGCATGACATCGGCAAGATCCGCGAGCTGACCTACGCGCGCAGCCTGGGCTATAGCACCGAAGGCCAGTTGATCGGCCACATTTCGATCGGCGTCCGTATGGTCGAAGACGCATTGCGCCAGCTTCCGGCGTTCCCTCCGCTGCTGCGCGACCTCGTCGAACACATGATTTTGAGCCACCACGGCTCGCTCGAATTCGGCTCGCCCAAGGTGCCCATGTTTCTGGAGGCGATGCTGCTGCATCAGATCGACAACCTGGATTCGAAGATGGAAGCCATGCGTGCGCACATTGCCAAAGACCGGCAAGCCACCGGTGTATGGACCGGATACAACACAGCGCTCGAGCGCATGGTCCTCAAGAAGCAGCAGTATTTAGTGGAGCCTGAAGAGCAGGCGGCACCACCGGCTCCGCTGCCCACGGCCGCCACGCTGATCGCGAAAGCCCAGCCTTCCTCGGCCTTCGCGGCAAAACTACAGGGCGCGCTCAAAAGCGAATCTTAGAATATGAGTACATTCGTGTTGGTCCACGGCGCCTGGCACGGCAGTTGGTGCTGGAAGCGTGTGCGCCAGGCGCTGCAAGATCAGGGACACCAAGTCTTCACGCCCACCTTGACGGGACTGGGCGAACGTTCACATCTGCTGTCACCGGCCGTAAATTTGGACACGCACATTGAGGACGTGGTGAATCTCGTTCGCTGGGAAGAACTGTCGGACGTGGTGTTGTGTGGACACTCTTATGCGGGTGCGGTGATCAGCGGCGTGGCCGATCGCATTCCCGATCGCATCCGCTCTTTGGTTTACCTGGACGCCTTCCTTCTCGAAGACGGCCAGAGTCTGCATGATACCCTTCCTGTGGATCAACGCCAGATGCAACTGGACGCAGTGAAGGACGCCGGTGAAGGCTGGATGGTCCCGCCGATTCCCGGAGAATTCTTCCATGTGAATGCGCAAGATCTGGCGTGGATGAACGCGCAGTGCACCTGGCAGCCGCTCGCAACTTTTCAGCAGAAGATTCGCTTGACCGGCGCGGGTCGCGGCGTTCGCAACGTCACATTCGTTCTTGCGACCGGCTACGACCACTCGCCCTTCCCGCCGTCCTACGAAAAGGCCAAAGCCAGAGGTTGGAAAACACTCAGTGTCCCCTGCGGTCACGATGTGATGCTCGATATGCCGGCGGAACTGACGCGGATACTGATCGACGCGGCCTAGCCTTGACGCGCGAGTGCTTCCGCGATCTCTTCGCCGATAGCGAGTGACGCCGTTGCCGCGGGACTGGGCGCGTTCACGACGTGCAGTTCGCCGGGTCCTTCGACGAAATGAAAGTCTTCGACTAGCGTGCCTTCAGGAGTCATCGCCTGCGCACGCACCCCGGCGCCGCCCGCCACTAGATCCGACGGTCGGATCTCGGGCACCAGCCGCTGCAGTGTCGCGCAGAACAGTTCTTTACTGAAGGAGCGCCGTACCTCCATCCAGCAGGTGCTCGAATACTTGGCCAGAAATCTCCACAATCCGGAAAACGTCAAGGCGTCGGCCAGATCGCGCACGCGCAGATCGGACTTCCGGTAGCCTTCGCGCGAAAACGCCAGCACGGCGTTGGGACCCGCTTCGATGCCGCCGTGGATCATGCGCGTATAGTGCACGCCCAAGAACGGGAAGGTTGGGTCTGGGACCGGATAGATCAGGTTGCGCACCAGATACTGGCGCTCCGGCCGGATACCGTAATATTCGCCGCGGAAAGGAACGATGTGGACGGCGCGTGCGTGTCCCGTCAGCGCCGCGACGCGGTCTGCTTGCAGTCCCGCGCAGGTGACGATGCGTTCGGCCTTATGGTCGCTCACTGCGCTGTGAACGCGCCATAGCGAACCTTCGCGCACGATGCCGCTCACTTCGGCATTGGTGATGACTTCGCTGCCGCGGGATTGGATCTCATCTGCCAGCGCACGGCACACGGCCGGGTAATCGGCGATGCCTTCCTGCGGTACATGCACTGCCGCGACGCCGGCCGCATGCGGCTCGATCTCGTGTAATTGCTCAGGTGTCAGCCAGCGCAGACCCTCTAAACCGTTGGCGGTGCCACGCTCCAGCAGAGCTTGTAGCCGCGGTACTTCGTCTTGTGTCACAGCGACCACGACTTTTCCGCACACGTCATGCGCGATCGAGTGGCTCCGGCAAAATTCCACCATCTGGCGAATGCCGCGCACCGCCAGCCGTGCTTTACGCGATCCAGGTTTGTAGTAAAGTCCAGCGTGGAGAACGCCGCTGTTGTGGCTGCTCTGATGTTGTCCGACGGAGGACTCTTTCTCGAGGACAGTAACGTGGACGTCAGGAAACCGCTCGGTGAGGCGCCAGGCGGTGGCCAGCCCGACAATGCCCCCGCCGACAACGACGATCCGCTGGCTCATCGAAACACGCGCGCGACCCAGGCCCCGCACCACACCGCTAGATATCCCAGCGCCACGCTCAGAACGATGTTCGCCAAGCCGATCCAGATCTGTTCTTTGTCGATGGCCTCGAAACTTTCCCACGCGAAACTCGAAAACGTGGTGTAGCCGCCCAGTACGCCAGTCACCAGCAACAAGCGCAAGCTAGGATTGGGATCGCCGCGCGCCACGAATAAGGACATCAGGATGCCGATCAAGAAGCATCCCGTGACGTTGACTACTACCGTGCCTATGGGGAACACATTTTCCGGGAAGCGAGCGTTGAACCGCTGTAGAATGGCGGTTCCCACTAGATAGCGCGACAAGCCGCCCAGCGCCGCGCCGAGCATTACCAGGAGATAGCGGTTCATATGCGTTGGAAACTCTTTAGGATATCGCGGGTGGAGTAGCGCAGCGCAATCGGGCGTCCATGGGGGCAGCTCATGGGCGACGACGTGGCGGCGAGCGCGCGCAACAGCCAATCCATTTTGGCGGGTTCCAGCTTCATGTTGATCTTGATCGCGGCGCGGCAAGCGATCGATGCGGCCATGCTACGCCGCAAATCGTCGATCGACGCTTTGCGCAGCTCGCGCTCCGAGATTTCGAGAATCTCAAAGATCACCTTTTCGACATCGCTCGCGCCAATGCCAGCGGGTGCTGACTTCACGGCGACGGTGCGGTTGCCGAAAGGCTCCGTATCGAAGCCGAGCGCATTGAGTTCCTCGGCGATGCGGGCGTACTCGAGTTGCTGCGCGGGAGTGAGCTGGATCACCAACGGCATCAGCAGGCCTTGCGTCTCGACCGCGTTCCTGCCGCGCGCGGCTAATACCTGTTCGAACAGAATGCGCTCGTGGGCCACATGCTGGTCGATGATCCAAAGCCCATCGCGTCCGGCGGCGATAATGAAGCTGTCGTGAATCTGGCCGAGAGGCCGCAGGTCCTTCAGGGCGTCCAAACTCTCGTGCTCCGGCAACACGCCGCCAGGGAACAGAGGTCCGTGCGTATCGGGAACGGCAATGCGCGGCCCTTCCGCCGGTACATCCGCGAAGTCAAAGCGCGGCGGCGGGGAAGGCGGGCGATACAGCGTGAACTCGGGCAGCGCTGCCGGGTTTTGCGCTTCCGCAACCGCTGGGAATGTCATGTTTTCGACGCGCTGTGTGAACTCGGAATATGGAAGCACCGCGGCCGGCTGCGCGGGCGATGGAATCCGCGAGGCGGGGCGCTGCGCCATCAACGCATCGCGAATGGTGTCGCGTAGAAAATCGTGGGCCAACGATCCGTGGCGGAAGCGAACTTCCGTTTTCGAGGGATGCACGTTGACGTCGACTTCCTCGAGATCGCAATCGAGGAACAGCAGCGCAAAGGGATAGCACGCCGGCGGCATCAGGTTGTGATAGGCGGACGAGAGCGCGTGCAGCAAAAGGCGATCGCGAATCAGGCGGCCGTTGACGAATAGATAAATGGAATTGCGATTGAGGCGCTGCACCTGCGGGCCGCTGACGAAGCCGCGCAGGCGGAATCGTCGCGCGCCTCCCTGCTCGTCGTCCGCGGGCAGAGGGAAGGCGCGCGATTGATCGCCGAGATCGATCAGATCTTCGAGCATCTGGCTGCCAAAGACCTGATAGACGCGCTCGCGGAGAGTGCCGACCGGGGTTACATCTAAGAGATCCGAATTGTTGTGACGCAGCAGAAAACTCTTGTCGGGATGCGCCAGGCTGTAATGCGTAATCAGCGACGCTACGTGCGCGATCTCAGTTTGCTCGGTGCGCAGGAATTTTTTGCGTGCCGGGACGTTGTAGAACAAGTCGCGCACCGTGATGATAGTGCCACCCGCGAGCGCGGCGTCTTCGCAGCGCAGAATTTTGCCGCCCGCGAGTTCGACCGTGGTGCCGACGGTTTCTTCGCGTGCGCGTGTCTCGAGCAGCAGCCGCGAAACCGATGCGATCGATGGCAGCGCCTCGCCGCGGAATCCAAGGGTTGCGATGGAAAGCAGGTCTTTGACGTCGGAAAGTTTGCTGGTGGCGTGGCGCTCGAAAGCCAGCAGAGCATCGTCGCGCATCATGCCCATGCCATTGTCGGCCAGGCGAATCAGGCGGCGGCCGCCGGCTTCGACGTCCAGGCGAAATTCAGTGGCCCCCGCGTCGAGCGAGTTCTCCAGCAGCTCTTTGACTACGCTGGCCGGCCGTTCGACCACTTCTCCGGCAGCGATCTTATTGGCAACGTTGTCGGAGAGAACGCGGATGCGGCCCATTCGAAGGGAAAATACTGCGTGCCCTACCCGCTCATCGCAGCGAGGAATTCGCTGTTGCTGCGGGTCTTGGAGAGCTTGTCGATCAGTAGTTCCATGCTCTCCGTCGGCGAGAGCGGATTCAGAACCCGGCGCAGGATGAACACGCGGTTGAGTTCTTCCTTCGGCAGCAGGAGCTCTTCTTTGCGAGTGCCGGATTTCGAGATGTCGATGGCCGGGAACACGCGCTTGTCCATCAGTTTGCGGTCCAGATGGATTTCCATATTGCCGGTGCCTTTGAATTCTTCGAAGATGACGTCGTCCATGCGGCTGCCGGTATCGACCAGCGCGGAGGCGACGATGGTGAGCGATCCGCCTTCTTCAATATTGCGCGCGGCGCCGAAGAACCGCTTGGGACGCTGTAACGCGTTCGAATCGACACCGCCCGAGAGTACTTTGCCCGACGGCGGGACCACCGTATTGTAAGCGCGCGCCAGACGGGTGATGGAATCGAGCAGAATCACGACGTCTTTCTTATGCTCGACGAGACGCTTGGCTTTTTCGATCACCATTTCGGCGACTTGTACGTGTCGCGCGGCCGGTTCGTCGAAAGTGGAACTGATGACTTCGCCCTTGACCGAGCGCTGCATGTCGGTGACTTCTTCAGGTCGCTCGTCGATCAGCAACACAATCAGCGAAACTTCGGGATGATTCGCCGTGATCGAATTGGCGATCGACTGCAACAACATCGTCTTGCCGGTACGCGGCGCGGCTACGATCAAACCGCGCTGGCCTTTGCCAATGGGAGTCAGCAGATCCATCACGCGGCCCGAGAAGTTGTCGCGGACCGTCTCCATCTTCAAGCGAGCTTGCGGGTAGAGAGGCGTGAGGTTGTCGAAGAAGATCTTGTTACGGGCTTCCTCAGGCGGCTCAAAGTTGATGGCGTCGACTTTGATCAGGGCGAAATAGCGCTCGCCTTCCTTCGGCGGGCGGATCTGGCCGCTGACGGTGTCGCCGGTGCGCAGGTCGAAGCGGCGGATCTGCGAGGGCGAGACATAGACATCGTCGGGACCCGGTAAGTAATTGTATTCAGGCGCGCGCAGGAAGCCGAAGCCGTCGGGCAGGCACTCGAGCACACCTTCGGAGAAAATCAGGCCGCTCTTCTCCGCTTGCACTTGCAGGATCTTGAAGATCAGCTCCTGCTTGCGCAGTCCCGCGAAGCCTTGGACGCCCAGATCTTTGGCAATCTGGTTGAGCTTCTGGATGCTCATGTCCTTCAGTTCCACCAGATCGAGAGCGTTGCCGCGATTCGGCTGGCCCGCGGCGGTGGCGCGGCGGCGCGGATCGAACAGGCGCCCCGTCATCTCGGGCTTCGCTGCCGCCTCCGCTGGGTTCGTTTGGTCGCCGGGAGTTTGCGCTTCGGCTGCCTCGCTTGGGTTCGTTTGGTTATTTTCGGGTTCCGGCTCGGCGGGAGGCTTGGTTTCAACCTGTGCAGGCGGCGCTGCGGGCGGTTTCTCGCCCCGCGGAGCCCTGGCTCTGGTCTCCTTAGCGCCTTCCGGCTTTGCCGGCGGCTGCGCCTGATTGCCGGTATCTAATGACTGGTCTTGATTTTCGAGATCGCTTGCCAAATTTCCCTCACTCCCCGGCCGGTGGTGGCCGAGCATTCGAGCACATCCCCCGCGTGTCCTTCGCGGAGAGCCTGCTGGCTCAAGTGCCGCTCTTGCTGCGTCTTCAACTTATCTGCTTTCGTGGCGACCACCAAGTACGGCCGCCCATGCGCTTCGAGCCAATTCTTTAACTCAAAGTCGCGTTCCATCCAACCCCGCCGCGCGTCCAAAACCAGGATCGCCAGCCGCAAACTCCCGCGCCCAAGCAGGTAGCTTTCGATGAGCTCTTTCCATTCCTTCGTGATATGTTTGGGAACTTTTGCGAAACCATACCCCGGAAGATCGACAAAGCGGAAGCCTTCATCGAGTTCGAAGAAATTGACCGACTGCGTA
The DNA here is from genome assembly GCA_963752205.1 of Bryobacterales bacterium. Taxonomy (GTDB): domain Bacteria; phylum Acidobacteriota; class Terriglobia; order Bryobacterales; family Bryobacteraceae; genus Palsa-187. The sequence goes on from CAVVZG010000074.1 coordinate 17,705, forward strand.
CAGCCCGGCCGGGAACTGGTATAGGCCAGCCCGTCGGCTCCTACCAGCGCATTAATAAGACTGGATTTGCCGACGTTACTGCGTCCCAGGAACGCAACTTCCGCCTGACCTTCCAGCGGAAACTGATCCGGCTTGGCTGCACTTATTATAAACCTTGCTGACATCGGAAGGGGATCGTGTCCTAAAAACCCTGGGCGGCAAGCCCAGCCCCTAGTGCGTTAACTTTTCGTCGCGCGATTGGGCCACGATCTCCGCAGCCGTTTGCATGGCGGAAATGGGCGCCATCTCCAGTTCGCTTTCGAGCGCCAGCCGCAGCACCTGATCCATCGAGGTGACAAAATGCAGCTTCATGTCTTTGCGGATGTTCTCCGGAATGTCCGGCAGATCCCGCTCGTTATCCTGCGGCAGAATCGCTTCGCGAATTCCCTGGCGATGCGCAGCCAGTAGCTTTTCCTTCAAGCCGCCAATCGGGAGCACGCGGCCGCGCACCGTGATCTCGCCGGTCATGGCGACATCGGCGCGCACCGGGATGCTGGTCAGCGCGCTCATGATGCTAGTCGCAATTGTTATGCCCGCCGAGGGCCCGTCCTTGGGAATAGCCCCCTCGGGAACGTGCAAGTGAATGTCGAGATGGCGATAGAAATCACGCGGTAATCCCAACGCTCCCGCGCGGCTGCGTACATAACTCATCGCCGCCTGCGCCGATTCCTGCATGACGTCGCCCAGTTTCCCGGTGAGCGTCAGCTTGCCGCGGCCTTCCATGATCGCGGCTTCGGTGGTCAGAATCGAGCCGCCGACTTCGGTCCACGCCAAGCCCACGGTAGCACCGACCTCATTTTTCTTATCGGACTGTGTTTCGCGAAACTTCTGCGGCCCTAGAAGTTGGTTGACCTTCTCCGGCGTAACCGTCACCTTGACGAAGGGAGTTTCCTTCTTCTTGGTGGCCTTGTCGGCTTGCGCGTTGACGACCGTGCGTGCGATCTTGCGGCATACGTTGCCGACTTCGCGCTCCAGATTGCGGACGCCCGCCTCGCGGGTATAGAACTGAATTAGTTCCTGGACCCCGGCGTCTTCGAATTGAATCTGCTGATCGCTCAAGCCGGTATCCTTCATCTGCTTGGGAACCAGGAAGCGCTTGGCGATTTCCATCTTTTCGAGCTCGGTGTAGCCCGAGAGACGAATCACTTCCATGCGATCCTGCAGGGCCGGAGGAATGGTGTGGAGCACGTTGGCAGTAGCGATGAAAAACACCTGGCTTAAGTCGTATTCGACGTCCAGGTAATGATCCTGGAACATGTAGTTCTGTTCCGGATCCAGCACTTCGAGCAGCGCGGCCGATGGATCGCCACGGAAATCCGTGGACATCTTGTCGATCTCATCCAGCATGAACACCGGATTACGCACGCCGGCCTTTTTCATCATCTGGATGATCTGGCCAGGTAACGCCCCGATATAAGTCCGGCGATGGCCGCGGACTTCGGCTTCATCGCGGACGCCGCCGAGTGACAGCCGAACGAACTTGCGTCCGGTGGCCTTGGCGATAGACATTCCGAGAGAAGTTTTACCAACGCCCGGGGCCCCGACGAAGCACAGGATGGAACCTTTGGGATCCTTGACCAAGCGGCGCACGGCCAGGAATTCGAGGATGCGCTCTTTGATCTTTTCGAGGCCGTAGTGATCGCTCTCGAGCACCTGCTGGGCGAACGCCAGATCGCGGATTTCCTTGGATTTCTTTTTCCATGGCACCGCCAGCAGCCAGTCGAGGTAGTTGCGCGAGACGGTCGACTCGGCCGACATTGGCGGCATTTGCTCCAGGCGCTTCAACTCCGCCATGGCCTTCTCATGCGCGTCCTTGGTCATGCCGGCGGTTTCGATTTTCTTCTTGAGCTCGTCGAACTCGCTTTTCTCGCCGCGGCCCAGTTCCTTCTGGATGGCCTTGATCTTCTCGTTGAGGTAATACTCTTTTTGCGCCTTTTCCATCTGGCGCTTTACGCGGCCTTGGATGGTGCGGTCGACGCTCAACTTCTCGATTTCGATGTCGAGCATCTCAGCGACGCGGGTCAGGCGGTCGATGGGATCGAAGATTTCGAGTAGCTCCTGCTTCTCTTCGATCGCGAGTTGCAGATTCGCGCCAACGGTATCGGCCAATTTGCCAGGATCGTCGCCGCGGATCGCCGCTACGATGGTGTCGTAGTTTACGTTCTGGCTGATCTTTGCATACTGCTCGAACAGGTTGGTAACGCGCGAAGTCAACGCATCCAGCTGCGAGCCTTGTTCTACTTTGAATTGGAACGTTTTGACGGTGGCTTTGAAGTAGCCGTCGTCTTCCGATACCGACAGAACTTTACCGCGTTCGACGCCCTCGACTAGCACTTTGATATTGCCGTCGGACTGTTTCAAATGCTGCACGATGTTAGCAATCGTGCCGACGGAGAAAATTTCGTCGGGGCGGGGTTCGTCTACGCTCGCGTCGTGTTGCGTCGCGAGAAAAATCTTTTTGTCGCCGGCCAGCGCTTCATCGAGAGCGCGCACGCTCGACTCACGGCCGACGACAAACGGCGTCATCATGTGCGGGAAGATCACGACGTCCCGGATGGGCATCATCGGCAACCGGCGAGTATCTGACTTTTCTTTGGAAGTGATCATGTTATGAGGGGACTGGGACCAGAGAACGGCTAAAACCTACACCTCTTAAGCGAGATATCGGCTTATCCCGCTTTTTCGAGCAGTGTCACGTTAATTTTCTGCGTCAGCACCATTTCTTTGGTGACGGCGAACTCACGGACCTTCTTATAAGTGGGCAAGTAGTACATCAGATCCAGCATGAGGTCTTCGAGGATCATGCGCAGGCCGCGGGCCCCCACTTTGCGCTCCATGGCGAGCTGGGCAATGGCTTCGAGCGCGTCGTCGCTAAACTTCAGCTTAACATTTTCGAATTCGAAGAGCTTCTGGTACTGGCGGATGATGGCGTTTTTCGGCTTGGTGAGGATCTGGACCAGGGCTTCCTTGCTTAGGTCCTCAAGTACGGCCACTACCGGCAGGCGTCCGATGAATTCGGGGATGAAGCCGCTCTTAATCAAATCCATGGGCTGGACTTGTTCGAGCATGGTCAGGTCGCGGCGGCCGGAACTGCCGGGCCGGGGACGCTGATTTTCGCGGCCGGGTTCCTCCTGCTTTGAGAAGCCGATGGTGCGGGTTCCCACGCGGCGCTGGATGGTTTTTTCGAGACCGATAAACGCTCCGCCGCAGATAAACAGGATGTTGGTGGTGTCGACCGGCGTGAATTCCTGATGGGGATGCTTGCGGCCGCCTTGCGGGGGAACGTTCGCAACCGTGCCTTCGAGGATCTTAAGCAACGCCTGTTGGACGCCTTCGCCTGAGACATCGCGTGTGATGGAGGGGTTTTCGTCCTTGCGGCCGATCTTGTCGATTTCGTCGATATAGATGATGCCTTGCTGGGCGCGCTGCACGTCCCAATCGGCGTTCTGCAACAGCCGCAGGATAATATTTTCAACGTCTTCGCCGACGTAGCCGGCTTCCGTGAGCGTGGTGGCGTCGACAATTGCGAAAGGCACGTCGAGGATGCGGGCCAAGGTCTGGGCTAAGAGGGTCTTGCCGGTACCGGTGGGCCCGATCAACAGAATGTTGGATTTCGAAAGCTCCACCTCGCCCGATCGCTGCTTATTCATCTGAATGCGCTTGTAGTGGTTGTAGACCGCTACGGCGAGCTTCTTCTTTGTGGCATCCTGACCGATTACATACTGATCCAAATACTCCTTTAATTCCAGAGGCTTGGGGAGTTTATTGGGGGACGCGTAATGCTGATCATGACGGTCGTCTTCAAGAATAGAATTACAGACGGCTATGCATTCGTCACAAATATACGCCTTGGGATAGTCGGAGGGAGAGGAGATCAGCTTCCCGACTACATCCTGGCTTTTGTGGCAGAAGGAACAACGCAGAGCATCATCCGAGCCAGTGCGCTTCACTGGGACCTCCTGACGGATCACCAAAGTCTAAATGCGGACATCCTCATTATAGCTAAGTTGGGACGAAAGCATAAGAGCTACCCCTTTAATATGGATTATGAAGATCGTGATCGAGGGGATGCAGTCCGCCGAGTGTGTTCGGAGGGTTCGTAAGGCGCTGGAACAAATCGACGGATTGCAGGTGCGGGAAGTCAGTCTTGGCTCGGCGGCGGTAGATGGCGACGCGAAGCAAAGGGCGGCGGCGCTGGACGCGATCGAGAAAGCGGGGTTTCAACCGCACATTTCGGCCTGAGCGGCTTCAGAACAGTTTCAATATTGCGTAAACGGTAGGCACGCTGAACAGGCTAGAGTCGATGCGATCGAGCCAGCCGCCGTGGCCGGGGAGGAGCGTTCCGCTGTCCTTCACCCCGGCGCCGCGTTTTAGGGCTGATTCGCATAGGTCGCCGAGCTGGCCGGCGATGTTTCCGGCGGCGGCTAGCGCTAAGACTTCGGGGAGAGGGGCTTGCGGGATCAAGTAGTGTGCGTAGACGCCGCCGGCCAGCATGGCGCCGGCGACGGAACCTGCGGCGCCTTCCCAGGATTTCCTAGGGCTCACACGTGGCGCCATTTTGTGCTTCCCGAAGGGGCGGCCGATGTAGAGCGCGGCGATGTCTCCAGCCCAACTGAGGAGCATCGCGAACAGGAGCCAGTGCGGGTTGATGGCGCGCAGGTCGGCCGCGCAGTGCCAGGCTCCAAATATATAGATGATGCCGAGGGTGAAAGCTCCGGCGGCTGGCATGGCAGCGGCGAGGTTATTGACGCGCAGGGCCAGCGTCATCCCCAGCATGGCGACCAACACGGCGACGACGGCAGGGTTGGGAGCAAAGAGCAGTGCCAATCCGGCGGCCATTCCCGGCAAGCCGGCGCGCGCGATGCCTTGGGCGGCGGCAATGTGGTCGAATTCCGAGTAAGCCAGCAGCCCCGTGATCGCGAGCACCGCCCAAAAAACCCACTGCGGCGAAGCAAGCGTCACCCACACGATGAAGGGGATCAGGAGCAGCGCGGTAATGATGCGCGTCATCGGACGGGAGCGCCCAGAGTTTCGCGGTAACGGGGTTCGAGGCCGACGGGAACTGGGCCGCCCAGGCCGCCGAAACGGCGGTCGCGTTTCTGGTAATCGAGGATGGCGCGCAGCAAATCGGCGCGCGTGAAGTCAGGCCATAGGGTTTCGGTAACGTACAACTCAGCGTAGGCGATCTGCCACAGCAGGAAATTGCTGACGCGCATTTCGCCGGACGTGCGGATGAGCAGGTCGGGATCGGGAATGCCGGCGGTGTAGAGGTTCGCGGAGATCGCTGCTTCGTCGATCGACTCGGCAGTGACTTCGCCGCGGCCGGCTTTTTCAACGAGAGCTTTCACGGCGTCGACCAGTTCCGCGCGGCCGCCGTAGTTGATCGCCAAATTGACTTGCAAGCCGCGATTGGCGGAGGTCTCCGCGAGCACTTCGAGCAACTCGGAGTGCACTTGCGGGGGCAGGGCATCCAGGCGGCCGATGGCATTCATACGGATCTGCTGGCGCATCATCTCCGGCAGTTCGAGCCGCAAATAAGTGCGCAGCAAGCGCCACAACATTTCCACCTCGGTGCGGGGGCGCTTCCAGTTCTCGATGGAAAACGCATAGAGCGTGAGTGCCTGGATGCCCATCTGCGAACAGGTCTCGATTACGTTGCGTACGGGGCGCATGCCGGCTTTGTGTCCGGCGACGCGCAGTTGGCCGCGGCGGCGGGCCCAGCGCCCGTTGCCATCCATAATGATGGCGATGTGCGCGGGCAGGCGCTCGGGATTGAGCGCGCGGGCCAGCACTTCGTCCGGGTGACCCGCCGGCAACGACTCGAACAACGCCTGCATAGGGGCTTGCATCGGTAATCGACCATGGTAACAAAGCGTCCTTCTTTGCGTAGCAAAGTACTTGACAGCGGCTCTCAAAAGCGCTTAGGATGGATCCATGGCCAAGGTTCGATCCATACGCGAAGGCGGCGCGGAGCCTATCGCGATGCATTCGCACGCCATTGACAACCTGCGCTACATCCGCGAGACCATGGAGCGCGCGGGGTCGTTTACGGCAGTGCCCGGCTGGGGCGGCGTCACCATGGGTATCACCGCGGTAGCGGCTGCGATGGTGGCGGGATGGCAGATCTCGCCGAACCGGTGGCTCGCGACCTGGCTAGTGGAGGGAGCTGTCGCCATCGCCATCGGCATGATCGCGATGCAGCAGAAGGCGCGCGCGGCGGGCCTTGAAATGTGGTCGGCTCCGGCGCGTAAGTTTGCTTTTAGTTTCGTACCGCCGATGTTCGCGGGAGCGGCTCTGACCTTCGCTTTGTGGCAGGCGGGATTGATGCACCTGATTCCGGGCACATGGCTGCTGCTCTACGGCACGGGTGTGATTACCGGCGGCGCGTTTTCGGTGCGCGTGGTCCCCATCATGGGAGGCGGCTTTCTGGCGTTGGGGGCGGCAGCGCTGCTTTCGCCGTCAGCGCTCAGCAATTTGTGGTTAGGTTTGGGATTCGGCGGGCTGCATATAGTTTTCGGAGCGATGATTGCGAGGAAATATGGCGGGTAAGAATCAAGCTGCCGCGGCGCGACCGGCGCGGCCGGCGCGGCCGACGGAGGTCCATCGCCGGGAAACCGCGGGTCCGGCGATTCCGGATTTTGACCGCTTGATCCACGAGCGTATTCGCCTGGGCATCATCAGCGCGCTGGCGGCGAACACGTCGCTCACCTTCAATGACCTAAAGAAACTGCTGAAAACCACCGACGGAAACTTAAGTGTCCATGCGCGCAAACTCGAAGAAGCCAAGTACATCGTTTGCAGCAAGAGCTTTGAGGGCCGGATGCCGCGGACTGAATACACGCTGGCGCCGGCGGGCCGTAAGGCTTTCGAGAAATATCTGGACCATATGGAAGCCCTGATTCAAGCGATGGGGAGATAAAGCAGCGATGCATGTGGCCATCATCATGGACGGGAACGGCCGCTGGGCCAACGCTCGCGGACTGCCTCGCGTGGCTGGACACCGCGTCGGCGTTGAAGCTGTTCGACGCGCGGTTGAAGCGGCGCCCGGGTTGGGCATCAAAGTACTGACGCTGTATGCGTTCTCGGCCGATAACTGGCGGCGGCCGCCGCGTGAAGTCTCCGCGCTGATGCGTTTGCTGGGGCATTATCTGACGCAGGAGACCACGCGCTGCATCGCCAACGGAGTGCGCCTGGAAACCATCGGCCGGCGCGATCGCCTGCCGGCCAGTGTAGTGCGCATGATCGCGGAGGCGGAGCGCAAGACCGCCGCCGGAACCAAGTTGCGGCTGCGTTTGGCTATCGATTATTCCGCGCGCCGGGCTATTCAAGAGGCGGCTTCGCAGGTGCGCGGCGCAGACCCGGAAGAGTGGTCCGAGCTTTTGGGTCCGGATGTGGATCTGCTGATTCGCACCAGTGGCGAACAGCGCTTAAGCGATTTCCTGCTGTGGGAATCGGCCTACGCCGAAATCGTGTTCACGCAGCGTATGTGGCCCGAATTCGGGCCTGACGATCTGGCCGGTGCGGTGGCTGAATTTCACCGCCGCGATCGTCGTTTTGGAGCTGTTGCCAGCAGTGAGTCCCGACGGACCGCTTAGCCCGCGCGGCATCGCGCCGCAGCAAAATCTTCGCTGAAAGTTTGACGCTGCTCCTACGGTCCGCTACCATAGATCTGCGGGGTGGAGCAGTCTGGTAGCTCGTTGGGCTCATAACCCAAAGGTCGAAGGTTCAAATCCTTCCCCCGCAACCAAAACTCAATAACTTCCAAGACATTCTTTCAGGTTGGTTCGGGTTTTTCTCGTTAGCAATCGAGGGCAATTCGACAAACATTCGAGTGCTGGAGTGGGGCAAACTCCAATAAATCCGGTAAAGCGTTAGACGGATTGAGAGATTGAGAACCCAAAGATTCGGGGAGATGCTGGTGGGGCCTTTTGGCAGGCAGACGGGAAGTTTTTTCTACGAGGGTTCTGCGGCATCAGGGCGGGATCGCCTAATATTCGATCACACGCGCGCGAGTGTACCCAGCTGCGGCGCCGCCCTCTAACTCCCAGTCATGCCCGGTCGAAGCAGCGCCGAGCTACTGGCTGCCTGGCCTTGCCGTCAAGGAATGCGTGCATCCAAAAAGCGGGCTGATTCCCTTGGCTATGCTGATGACCCGGGGTTAATTCAGACAAAGAGGTGGTCTTAGCCTCCCTAAGTGCGACTTCTGATAGTGAGTCTTCTATTACTCCGTACGCATTGCAGCACTGCGGCGAAAGCTAGGCGCAACCGAGTAAGTTTGGCTACTTCGCGGCCACCACGCCCCCCACGGTAGAGGATCCGGTTCCGCTGCAACCTGCTGCGCCGTAGCGGAGGAACTTCTGGATCCTCTTCCCGGTGTCGACTTCCGCCGTATAGAGATTGCCCTTACTGTCCACGCTCACCTGATGCAGCCAGTGGAACTCCCCCGCCATCCGGCCACTGCGTCCCAGCCGGCCCAGTTCCTGGAGATTGCTTCGATTCAGGATGTAGACGGTCATGTTGGAGTTGTCTGCCACATAAAGACAACTCTGCGCTTTGTCCGTGGAAAAGCTCATCGAGACGGCAGTCCCGGGAATGCTTGTATTGGTGTGTTCGCTGATAAATTGTTCCGCCACGAAACCGCACTTCCCGGCTTCGCCCGACGGGTTACTGCACGGCTTGCCCAACTCAGGGATTCTTCGTGTCAAAAACTTGCATGCGGTCGTTGCCCCGGTCGCAAACATAAATCTTGCCGTCGTTCGCCAACTTCACACAATGGACTGGATTGCGAAAGAACGTGGGCTTGCGATTTCCCTTGGAGTAGTCACCGATCCAAGGCCCCGCGGCCTTGGCAGCCGCGTCGTCGACGGGATTGTTTCCGTACGCGCCGAAGTGCCCGATATATTTCCCGGTGGTGGCGTCGACGATGAGGACGTGGCGGTTTCCATAGCCGTCGGACACGTACAAACGGTTGCTTGCCGGGTCGACCACCATGTCCGCCGCCTGATAGAGCAGAGGCGTGTCATTGATGCCCCCGCGTGTATCGTTGCTGTTTGGTCCCTGCGGAGTCCCGCCGATCCTCATCTTGAAATTGCCGTTCCTGTCGAACTTCAAGACGAAGCCGTCCCCACCCAGCTTATTCGTTGCCCAGGGCAACTCCTCCCGGCCTGCCACCGCTGAATTTCCCGAGATCCAGACGTTGTCGTTCTGGTCTACATAGAGGCCATGCTCAGTACTCGGCCAGATGCAGCCCGCCTCCGCCTTACACTTACCTCCGATAAAACCCGGATCGGCGGGACCGCCCCAGGCACGCAGCAGTTTTCCGTCCGCGTCCAGTTCCAGGATGGAAGGCGCAGCCTTGCAGCAATCGGCGATGGCGCCATACGCTCGCACCTGGCCCAACCCGTTGATCGGCTGACCATTCTCACCGCTCGCGCCCGGCACGGGTCCTTCCTGTCCGGCCTCTTCGTTGGTCATCGTGCGCGGGCGGTTGTATACCCAGACGTGGTCGTGCTGGTCGACGTAGAGTCCGCCTATTTGGCCCAGGAGCCAGTTATTCGGGAGGATCTGCGGCCATGCGGGATCGACAACGAAGTCCGGTGTTTTGCCGGTGCTCGATTTGTTGTAGACGCCGGTTTGTTTGAAGAGGCGTGCCAGTGCGCCATTGTTCTTCAGAATATTGTCGTCGGGGTCAGTGGCCTTCACGAAGCCTGCTAGCGTGAATAGCAAAGCCGGCAGAATGGCGATTGGTTTATGGTTAAGCATAGTCTTTCATCTGATCCGCGGACGATCAGTATATAACATCCGAATCCTGTGATTGCTTTTGCACACGTGATGTTAGGCGGTGGTGTTGCCTTCCCAACCAGTTTCGAATTTGATACCTTGCATAGATCATGCGGATGCTGCTGTTGTCGCTAGATTTTGTTTTAACTTTGGGGATGGCTTGGGCCCAGGCTCCCCCTGGCCGCCAGCAATTTGATTCCCGCTGCTCGCGCTGTCATGGAGGGGACGCCACGGGCGGCGAAACCGGACCCAATATCGTTGCGCAGGTTGGCGCACGGACGGATGCCGAGCTCGCCGCATTCCTGCGCACCGGCCGGCCTTCCAGTGGCATGCCCGCCTTCGACCTGCCCGCTCCCGAGATGACTGCGTTGACTGCCTACCTGCGCACTTTGGTCCCGGTTTCAAACGGCCCCCAACCAGCCGAGGTACGCAAAACGGTGGAGACCACTGACGGCCAGAAGCTCGAAGGCCGCGTACTCAATGAAGGCATGGCCGAACTGCAAATGCAGACGAGTGACCGGCGGATTCGTTCTCCTACGCAAGACTCCCGACGGCCGCTACCGCCAGGTGACCTCGCAGACCGATTGGTCCAGCTATCACGGCGACCTGAGCGGAAATCGCTTCAGCAAACTCACGCAGATAGACAAAAGCAACGTGGTACGCCTGGCCCCCAAATGGACTTTTTCCGTTCCGAACATCGCGCCGCTGGAAAACACTCCGGTGGTTGTTGACGGCATCATGTATGTTTCCAGCGCCAACGAGGTCTATGCGCTCGATGCCGGGAGCGGACGCGCGCTCTGGCACTATCAGCGCGAACGCACCAAGGGACTGGTCGGCAACGCCTCGGGCGGTTTCAACCGCGGAGTGGTGGTCTCCGGAGATCGTCTCTTCATGCTCACCGACAATGCCCACATCGTGTCCATGAACCGCCTCAACGGCGAGCTTCTATGGGAGACCGAAATGGCGGACTGGCACCAGAACTACAACGCGACCTCGGCCCCACTGGTGGTCGGTAATCTAGTGATCACTGGAACCGCCGGCGGCGATGAGGGCGCGCGCGGATTCGTGGCCGCGTTTGAAGCGGCCACAGGTAAAGAGGTCTGGCGTTTCTGGACCGTCCCGAAGCCCGGCGAGCCGGGCTCGGAAACCTGGCAAGGAAAATCGTGGGAGCATGGCTCGGCGGCGACCTGGATGACGGGCACTTACGATCCGCAGCTCGACTTGGTGTATTGGCCCGCGGGCAATCCCGGTCCGGACTTTAACGGGGACAATCGCAGCGGCGACAACCTCTACAGCGATAGCATTCTGGCGCTGGAAGCCAAAACCGGAAAGCTCAAATGGCATTACCAGTTCACCCCTCACGATATTCACGACTGGGACGCCGAGGAACCGCCGGTGTTAGTGGATACCAACTGGCACGGGCAGCCGCGCAAGCTGCTGATACAAGCCAATCGGAACGGCTTCTTCTACGTGTTCGACCGCTCCAGCGGTGAACTTCTGCTAGCCAAGGCGTTCCTGAAGAAACTAAACTGGGCGAAGGAAATCGGGAAGGACGGCCGCCCGGTGCTGAACCAGCTCCCGGATCTGCCGAACGGGGAGAGCTATGTTTGTCCGGGAATCCAAGGGGGCACCAATTGGTACTCGACATCGTTTAATCCGGGAACGGGCCTCTATTACTTTCAGGCGCTCGAACGCTGCAACCTTTACTCCAAGCGCGCGATGGAGTGGGAAGCCGGCAAGGGCTTCATGGGTGGTTCGGTGCGGCCGGCGCCGGACGAGCCCTATACGAAATCGGTGAGAGCGATCGATATCCAAACCGGTAACATTGCCTGGGACCTGCCGCAGGCCGGCGCCAGAGCTCCAGGGTCGGGCGGCTTGCTGTCGACGGCGTCAAATCTAGTATTTTTTGGTGAAAACAGCGGTTCCTTCATGGCTGCCGACGCGGAGAACGGCAAAGTCCTGTGGGAGTTCCCGGCCAATCAAGGCTGGCGGGCTTCGCCCATGACTTATATGTTCGACAACCGCCAATACGTAGCCGTTGCCTCAGGCACCAGCATTATAGCCTTCGCGTTGCCAGAGTAAACTAATTGCGAGGAGTGTTCTTGGGACACGAAGAGCGCCAGCTCAAAATGTTCGCCGCGTGGGTGGCGGCGATCGTTCTCATTGCTGCGCCGGCCCATGCGCAAAACAGTCCGCTAACCGGCGCGGCTCCCGCTGAAATCTTGCAGTTCTGCACACCCTGTCATAACGACCGGCTGCGAACAGCGGGAGTCGCGCTAGAAGGGTTGGACCTGAGCGCCACTGGCGGGCACGCTGCACTTCTCGAACGAGTGCTGCGCAAGATCAAGACGGGCCAAATGCCGCCGCCAGGGATGCCGCGTCCCGACGCCGCCCGTATAAGCGCGTTCAGCCATTGGCTGGAGACTTCGCTCGACGCCGAAGCTGCCGCGCATCCCAACCCGGGGCGCCCGGTAATCCATCGGCTAAACCGCGCCGAATACAGTAATGCGATCCGCGACATTTTCGATCTGGACATCAACCCCGGCGCGCAGCTTCCGGTGGACGATTCGGGCTACGGATTCGACAACATTGGCGACGTGCTATCGGTTTCCTCCTCTCTGCTCGATCGCTATCTGTCGGTCAGCCGCAAAATCTCCCGGCTCGTAGTGGGCGATCCCACGATCAAGCCCTCGGAAGAGATTTTCGAGCCGCGGCGCGAGTCCAATCGCGGAGTGGCCGCGGCGGTTCCAGCAAGGGCGGAATGGATGAGCGACGATCTTCCCTTCAATTCTGCTGGCGGGCTCTCGGTGCGCTATTACTTCCCTCTCGATGCAAATTACGTCATCCGCTTGCGGCTGGGGATCGCCAACACTCCCGTCAAAACCGAACCGCTGGAGGTGCGCTTGCCCCTGAAGGCAGGTCCGCACATCATCGGCGTCACGTTCCCCAAAGAGTCGCTCAAGCTGGAGATCGCCGATCCGCCGGCGGCACGCCGGGCGGGCTTCGTCTCGAGCTTGCGTCCCGAAGCATCTTCCGCGGGGATGGACTTGCGGGTGGACGGGGTCCAAGTAAAGCGGTTCCCTCCCGCAAAAGGCGGTATTTCGCCGCCGCTCTTGAGCGTTGGCATTGAGGGGCCCTACGACGTAGTGGGCAGGGGAGACTCGCCCAGCCGAGCGAAGATTTTTATATGCCGCCCGGCGAACGGTTCTGAGGAGCGCAGCTGCGCACAAAAGATCCTTGCCAACCTGAGCCGCCGCGCCTATCGCCGGCCGGTCACCGGCGGGGATGTAAAGCCCCTGCTGGCCTTCTATGAAAACGCCCGCGAGAACGGGGATTTCGATTACGGGATCCAGAAAGCGATTCAGGCAATGCTGGTTTCGCCCGAGTTCTTGTTTCGGGTGGAGGCTGACCCGCCCGTTCACTCGGGCAGCGGGGCGAGCCGTAATCACGTCATCAGCGATATAGAATTGGCTTCGCGTCTTTCGTTTTTTTTGTGGAGCAGCGTGCCCGATGACACCTTGCTCGATCTGGCCGAGAAATCCAGACTCTCCAGTCCAGCGGTTCTGGCGCAGCAAGTGGAGCGGATGCTTGACGATCCCAAGTCTGCTGCGTTCGTGAGCAATTTTGCCGGCCAGTGGCTGCAGATTCGCAATCTGGCGACGGTGCGACCGGATCCGGTGGCGTTTGCCGAATTCGACGAGAGTCTTCGCTATAGCATGCAGCGGGAAACCGAATTATTCTTTGAGAGCATTTTGCGGGAAAACCGTAGCGTTTTGGATCTCCTCGGCGCGGATTATACTTTTTTGAACGAACGGCTGGCGATTCACTACGGTATTTCGAATATTTATGGTTCCCAGTTCCGCAGAGTCGCGTTGAGCGATCCGAACCGGGGCGGCATACTGGGACAAGCCAGTCTGTTGACTGTGACTTCTCCCCCCAGCCGAACCTCGGTTGTGCAGCGCGGAAAGTGGATTCTCGATAATCTGCTGGGCGCTCCTCCTCCGCCGCCTCCTCCGGATGTGCCGCCGCTCGAGGCAGCCAGCGGAGGCGGCCAAAAATTGACGCTGCGCGAAGCCATGGAAAAGCACCGTGCGAGCGCGACTTGCGCGGTCTGCCACCGGAACATGGATCCGTTGGGATTTGCACTGGAGAACTATGACGGGATCGGCAAATGGCGCACGCAAGACGGCGGCGCTGAAATCGACTCTTCCGGCAAACTCCCGGATGGAACGCAGTTTGCAGGGCCGGCGGGCCTCAAGCAAGTCCTGGCCACAGCGCGGCGGGATGAATTTATCTCGACTGTCACGGAAAAGCTTCTTATTTACGGCCTTGGGCGGGGTGTAGAATACTATGACATGCCGGCGGTGCGGGCAATCATGCACAAAACTGAGGCCAATCAGTACCGGCTTCGGGACTTGATTTTGGCGGTGGCGACCAGCAGCCCATTTCAGATGAGGAGGTCGGCGGACTAAATGATCATTACTAGAAAACACTTGCCGCGGCGCCTGTTTCTTCGCGGCTTAGGGACAACTCTGGCTCTTCCGTTTCTGGACGCAATGGTGCCCGCGTTCGCCGCGCCCCGCTTAGGCGCGACCAAGCCCGTGGTGCGCCTGGGTTTTGTATATGTGCCAAACGGAATCATCGAGGCAGGATGGGCGCCGTCGGGCGAAGGCGCCGGCTTTGAATTCAACACCACCATGAAATCGCTCGCTCCCTTCCGCGAGAGCACACTGGTGCTCAGTGGACTGGCGCAAATGCAGGGGAGATCCTACGGCGACGGCGCCGGTGACCATGCCCGCGCGGGCGCCAGCTGGCTTACGGGCGTGCATCCGAAGAAGACCGAAGGCGCCGACCTGCGCGCTGGAATCTCCGCCGACCAGGTGGCCGCGCGCGCGCTGGGGCACGAAACTCAGTTCGCCTCCATGGAGCTGGGCGTCGAAGCGCCGAGCCTCGCGGGTGGTTGCGATTCGGGCTACAGTTGCGCCTACACCAACACGATTTCCTGGCGCAGCCCGACCGCGCCCAATCCTATCGAAGTCAATCCGCGAGTGGTGTTCGACCGCCTGTTCGGAGACGGCGACAGCACCGATCTAAAGTCGCGGCTGGCGGCGATGCAAGAGCAGAGCAGCATTCTGGATTATGTGAAGAGCTCCGTCGACCGGCTGGAGACCAAGTTAGGATCGGGCGACCGCCGTAAACTGACGGAGTATCTGGACGCCGTTCGCGACATCGAGCGGCGGATTCAGAACGCCGAACAACAGAGTGCGTCGACGGCGCTGCCGGTGATGGAGCGTCCGGCTTCGGCTCCCGAGGAGTTCGCGGCCCATGCGCAGTTGATGATGGATCTGATGGTGATCGCCTACCAGTCCGATCTCACGCGGGTGATTACGCTGATGCTCGCGCGCGAAGGTAGCAATCGCAGCTACCGGGAAATCGGTGTCACCGATGGTCATCACAATTGCACGCATCATCAGGATGATCCCGTTAAGATCGCCGACACCGTCAAGATCAACACGCATCACGTCGAGCAACTGGCGTATCTGGTGAATAAGATGAAGAGCACTCCGGACGGCGAGGGCACGCTGCTCGACCACGCGATGCTGCTATACGGAAGCAGCCTCGCCGACGGCAACAAGCACACGCACGTGGAATTGCCGGTCGCCGTGGTGGGCGGCGCGGGCGGGACGGTGAAGGGAGGGAGGCATTTGCGCTATCCCCCAAACACGCCGCTCAATAACCTGCTGCTTTCCATGCTCGACAAGGCAGGTGTTCCCACCGAAACGTTGGGCGACAGCACCGGCAAACTTGAGCACCTGTCCGGCATCTAGCGGGGCTAAGCATGCGCTTTGGAGCAGCGTTTTTGCTGGCCGTCGCATCGTGCTGGGCGGCCACGGATTACAGCCTGATTGACGCGGTTAAGCGGCGCGACGTTAAGGCCGCTGAAGCGCTCATTGCGCAACACGCCAACGTCAATGCAGCTTTGCCTGATGGGGCCACCGCCTTGGCCTGGGCGGTGTTTCTCGATTTGCAGGACACCGCGGCGAAGCTGGTGGACGCCGGAGCCAACGTCAACACCCGGGGGGATTACGGGGAAACGCCTCTGAGCCTGGCCTTGGCCAACGGCAACGCCGCACTCGCTCGCAGATTGCTGAACGCCGGAGCTAATCCTAACGCGACGCGTTGGAACGGGGAAACGGCTCTTATGATTGCCGCGGGCGCGGGGAGCGTCGAGGAAGTCAAACTTCTGCTCGACGCGGGCGTCGACGTGAACGCCGCCGAGAGCGAAAAGGGCCAGGACGCTTTGATGTGGGCCGCCGCGGAAGGGCATCCCGAGGTTGTGGATCTGCTGCTCCAAAGAGGCGCCAATGTGAAGGCGGCGAGCAAGAGCGGATTCACGGCGTTGCTCTTTGCAACCATGAGGAACAACAGCGCCTCGGTTCAGCGTCTCCTCGAAGCCGGCGCGGATCCCAATTACGCCTTGCCCGACAAGGAGAAGACGAAGGTGCTGGTGGTGGCTGGAGCTTACAAGAGCACGGAGGCGGCGATCGCGTTGCTGGACGGGGGCGCCAATCCCAACGTCGCCGATCGGCGCGGGAGAACTCCCTTGCATCTGGCGGCGGAGTCCGGAGCGCTGGCGCTCGTGCGGAAATTGGTCGCGAAGGGCGCGAATCTGAATGCCAAGACGGAAAAGATGGCCCCGCCCGAGGATGCCATTTACCGCGTGCCGGGGGGTGAGCAAACTCCTCTCTTGCTGGCCGCCAAGTACAACCACGTGGACATAATGCGCGTGCTGATCGAGGCTGGTGCGGATGTTAAGTTGAAAAATCAGGATGGAGACACGTTGTTTCTTGCGGCAGCCGGGAGCGGTCACCTGACAGCGGCAAAGTTCGCCTATGAGTACGACCAGGATGTGAAGGCCGTCGATCACTACGGCTTTACGGCGATGCACGAAAGCGTGAACATGACCCGCGATTTGGCGACGCAACCGGAAATGACCGAACTGGTTCAATATCTGGCGGACATTGGAGTCCCCTTGGACGAGTTCGATAGCCAAGGGCGAACGCCGATTCAGGTCGGCGACGGTGCGCCGCTCGATCAACCTATCCAGCGGATGGCCGATATCATCGTCAGCCGAGGCGGGACGCCACGCTATTTTCCTAAAGAGTACGTGAAGCCCGCCGCTGCCATCAGATCCAAGTAAGGAACACCTTATGTATCGTGTAGTGAGCCTCGCTCTCCTCATCATCCTGCTGAGTGGCGCAGAGCAAGCCAGGGCGCAGACGCCCGCGCGTCCCACCCCGCCGACGCGTGATCCCCATACGCCAGGTTATGTCACCGCGAAAGAATTACCTGACGGCAGCACTGCTCCGGCGAACGTCGACGGAAACTTCATCCTGGGACCCACACACAACCCTGCACCCGAGATGACCGTGCACGAAGACGTACCGCAGGGAAAGGTTTTTAACTTCACGATGGAATCGGCCAACAGCGAGCGCTATCCGGGCATCGCACGCGAGCCCAACACCTTCGGAACGCCGGACCCTGCCGACCCTGCCAAGTTGATCGTCACTACCAGCCACCCCGCACCCTACACACGCCGTGTTGCGGTGTATGTTCCCCAACAATATGTAGCGGGCACAGTGGCGCCATTCATCGTTGGAGCCGATGGGCCCGATCCGCTATTGTTCACGGCCCTGGACAATCTAATCGCTCAACACAGGGTTCCAGTGATGATCGCCATCTCCATCGGCAACGGCGGAGGCGACGCGCAAGGCAGTGAACGCGGCTTGGAATACGACACGATGTCGGGTCTCTACGCTGAATTCGTCGAGAATGAAGTGCTTCCTCTGGTGGAGAAACAATACGACCTAAAACTGACCAAAGATCCCGAGGGCCGAGCGACGATGGGTGGAAGCTCCGGGGGCTCGTGCGCTTTGATTATGGCCTGGTACCATCCGGAGCTTTACCACCGGGTCCTGACTTACTCAGGCACCTACGTGAACCAGCAGTGGCCGTGGAATCCCGCGAGCCCGCACGGCGCGTGGGAGTTCCATGAAAACCTGATCCCCAAAAACCCGGCCAAGCCGCTGCGCATCTGGATGGAAGTGGGCGACAGAGACAATTTCAACGCGCGGGATGGGATGCACGACTGGGTCCTCGCTAATGAAGACATGGCCAAAGTATTGGCGGCCAAAGGCTATTCTTATCAGTTTGTGTTTGCGCTGAACGCTGGGCACACCGACCGCGCCGTGAAGCAACAAAGCTTGCCGGAGGCTCTGGAATATATATGGCAGGGGTACTCGCTGGCGGGAGCCGGGAAGAGGAAATGAACCACGAGGGTATCGTTGACGGCTAACGCGCGGGGTTCGGCGTGGAGGTCTCCACTAGCTCAATGGCTTCGCGGCTGGGCCCTTCAATCATCACGGCGCGTAGGCTGCCGAGTTTGTAAGGCTTCGTCAAAAATCTCACGCGTTCGCGGCGCAGCTTGGTGATCCAGGCGTCGAGATTGGCGACACTCAATGCGTAATGATCGAACCAGCGGCCGCGACTGGGCGTCAGTGGCGTTTCGTTTTGCTGGACGTGCCAGGTGACGGCGACATCGTCAAAGGTCACACCGGCGGGCTGGCGAAGCATGCCGCCGCGCTCGAACGCCGGCCAGGAAGGCTCAGGGCGAGGCACCTTGCAGTTGGTCTCGGTATAGGACGAGTGCGAAGGGGCGTTGAGGTGCTGGTGATACCAAAGTTCGGCGCAGAAGGGGTCCCGTTGAAACAGGTGGACGTGATTGATCCGCTCGGACGCCAGGTTGCCCTGGTATTCGATGATGGCGCCCTCGGGTCCGGCGAGGAAGGCGAAACCGCCGCCGGCGGGTTGGTTGCCCTGCGCTTTCGCTTCGGCGATTTCACTCTGGACGACGGTTCCAGTTTCATCCCTGACATAGAGCGGCAAAAGGCGGACGCCGCGCTGCTTAAACTGGGCTAGTTTCTGGTGAATGTCGGTGACCTGCCAGCCGAAGTGCCACAGAGCGGTTTGCGGTGCGGAGGCCGGAGGAAGTTTCACCTTATTAAAGAGCAGGAGTACATTCCCGGTTTTGAGAGCGGGAAGTCCAGCGAAAATTGCTCGGGTGGCGCTGGGGAACTGGATGGCGTAGAAGTCGATCGCACTTTCCGGGTTCGTGGAGTTTAGATGGATATGGTGGAAGCCAGGCGTGGTCAAGGAAGATTGGGCACCGGCGGCCGAGGCTAGATACAGAGCGAGGGAGAGTGTGGAGAGTTGCAAACCAGCTTAGATTAACATTTTCATGTGCCCGCCAGCGCCGCGAAATTTTCCCCATTCGCCGGCAAATTGAGCGATGTTACGATTCGCAAGACGAAACGATTTTCCCCAGCCCTGTAGGGTGAAGCCCACTCTAGGCAGCGGCATGGGGATCGTCCGCAGCATGGGGCAGCTCGGCAGCCTGGGGTTCCTCCGCCGCGTGGGGCAGCAGCACCAACGGAGTCGGCGAGTAGCAAGCGTGCCGAAGAGACTCCGAGCCGCTGTAGGCAAAACGCATCTTCGGGACCAGCCGCTCCGCGAGCCGGGGCGGCGGTCAGCGCGCCGATCCCGCTCCCATAAATTGACGTTCCCGCTAGCGCAGACCGGGACGACTTGCTTTTCGATGCCTACCAGCTCACCTGCACCAGCGAAACTGCCTGGCGCGGAAGCGCGAACTCAACCCGCGCGATTCCGTCATGTAGCTGAATCCACCGCGGCGAATCCGTCAATTCTAATTGCCCCTCCGCTTGCAGGGCAGCAACTTGGGCGGCCGAAAGCTGCTCGGGCGATCCCATTCGCTTCCAGGCGGTCCAGGCGTTACTGTGCGTCTGGTCGATCCGGTAATGATGCAGCAGCACGCGGTCAGCGCCACGCGCCACGCCGCGAATTTCCAGTTGCACCGGGGCATCGGCGGCCGCCACATCATCGTCGTGATAATTCCAGGTCAGCACGGAAATCTCATGCTCGGAACGGACCGCCATGGCATCGATATCGGGATTCGCGCGCACGCCGTCCTTCATCATGCTGTCGACAGAAACGGCGCCGCTGCTTTCCGCTCTGACGCGGTCCCCGTGCATCATTCCCGCCATGCGAAAAACATTGAGCACCGGCTTATCCACGCCGTTCGTCGCCAGCGTGCGAAAACCCGCAAACGTGGGTTGCTTCTCAAACTCAAACGCCCACGTCAGCATGCCCGCGATATTGGTTTTCTCGCGGTCGGACAATTCAAAAATACTCTTCATCATCGCCGCCACGTAGGAGGCATAGAGCGGCCCGTTGCGATACGCGTTCTGCGGATACGCGCTGACCACGCAGGCCGCGCAGCCGTCCGGATCGGATTCGCTCAGCACGATAGGCAGGTTACGGAACTTCGGAAAAGAGCTGATGATCTGATAGCCGATATCCACGTCCGCGATATTCTTTGAGATCCGCATCTGCGGGTGGCCATCCACTATCGCCGTGCGGCCCTTGGCGTGATAGGTGATGAAGTCGAGCGGAACTCCCGTGGCCGCGCAGTGCTCCAGAAACTGCCGCAGAAATGCCGCCGCTTTTTCAACCGACGGCCCGGTGCTTGCCGGTCCACCTACTTTGGCTTGGGGAAGCGCCCGCTTCACGCCCGCTGCAGCTGCGTCATATAGTTTGTTGTATTCTTCCGGAGTCCCATGCCAATAGGCGATATCCGGCTCATTCCACACTTCCCAATACCAGGTGGCGACCTCGGCGGCCCCATATTTTTCCACGCAATGGCGTGTCCATTGATAGACCAGTTCGCCCCACTTCGCGAAATCCTTGGGTGGATAAGACCAGCCGATGCTGTACTGATCGTTCTTCCCGCCCGGAATCCAAGTGGGAGTATAGGGCTCCGGCTTCACGGAGAGCGCCTTGGGCATGAAGCCGATTTCGACGAACGGTTTCGCGCCGGACTTCAGCCACGTGTCGAAAATACGATCGGTAATGGTCCAGTCATAAACCGGTTTGCCGGACACGTCCTCGGTGTATGCGTTGGTCGAGCCGAACTTCAATCCGGGCGTGCCGTCTCCGCTGGCCAGCAAAAAATGGGTGCGGATGTAAACCGGACTGGCAGCGAGCGTGGCGAGCTCTCCCACCAGCTTGGCGCCGTTCTCGGTGTAGGCGTAGTTCGGCTCGTCATGCCCAAAATATCCATAGATCGGCTTGTAGGGGCCCAGGGGTTCCGCCGCATTCACGCGGATCGTTGCCGCGTTCTGGGCCAAAACGGGAAGAGCGAAGAGAAGAATCGTAAAAGTGCGCATATCGAAAATTTGCCGCCATCAGAAATTGTATATTGTCTAGGAACCCGATGGTGGGCTGCCATCCAGCTGGACCGTCTTAGGGATGGCCTTCCGGTGCGTCGGCCCAGGAAACCAAGATTTGAATCTCAGCGTGGGTCAGCCGCCGGTCGTTCAACAAGTGTCCGTACTCAGGGTAGGCGAACCAAAGCGGCATCTTGCGGGTCAGCACCGCAGCCTCGATGGGCTCCAGTACCGTCGGCGGCACTTGGTAGTGCTCCGCCACGGCGCCGTGCACTCCGAATATTACTGGCTCTCGTTCCGCCGGAAGGCACGCTCGCCGCACAGGACCCTTCACGCGCTCAATGCGCACATGGGACCTATAAACCACGTCAGGCATGATTTTGGAGCATCTCACCTAACGCGCAACGGTCGGACGTTCGCGAATGATGTTGCGCAGGCTGAGCTTCCACGAAAGGGGCACGGCAACGGGGTTGTAGCAGATCCTGTCATCACAGGCCTGATACTGGAGCGCTCCCGTGAGGGTCAGATCCTCCTTGCCACGCAGGGCCTCCTGGCTAACGGGGGTTCCGTCGAGCAGTAATTCCTGCACCAGTTGAAACGGCTTCTGGAACACGGGGATCCGCTCTTTGAGCGGCTTGAAGTAGTAGATCTCCGACGCTGGATATTGCACAGGAAGCACATGTATCTGCGGATGCGGATCGAGTTTGAGGGATATCACGCGATAGCCAGATTTTTCGGCGCCAGGCGCGTAGACATGCAACCGGGAATGCGGCGCCACCTCCACGACCAGCGAAAAACGATTTCCCGGAGCCACCGCCGCATCGCTCGCATAGGCGGTTATATCGAGATGGTTTGTGGAGACTTTAGTGGCCGCGACAGAGGCGTTCGTCTTACCACCCAATTTGACGAGAAGGCTGGATACGGTATTGCGATCGATATAGAAATCTTCAAAGAATCTCGACGTGACGCGTCCTTCACGATCGACAACCAACGTGCCTGGGAATGCCATCCCGGCCATATCCGGGCGCGCGCCCACTCCGGAAACGTATTTCTCGAAATCCGCCTTCACTGCGGGGTCGTTGCGGTTTGGTCCAAGGGCCTGTTCCACCAGTGTATTAAGGAGTCCATACCGCTTGATCGCCGCCGATCCGGCGTCCGACAGCATCGGGAACGTGATTCCGCGCTGCTTGCTAAAAGCCGCAACAATTTCCACGGAATCGTAGCTGATGGAAGCAATGCCCAGCCCGCGAGACTGGATTTCTTTAAGATGACTTTGCAGCTCGACCAGCTGCGTTTTGCAGTATGGTCACCAATCGGCGGAGCGGATAAAGACCAGCATCGCGCCCTTCGGTCCCATGATGGAATTCAGGGTGCGCGATGCCCCGGACTGATCCTTCAGGGTGAAGTCCGGCACCTGTTGTCCCACCTGTGGGCCGAGTTTGGAGACGTCAAGCTTTTCGCGCGACGCTGGCTGAGCCTGCAAAGGAATCTGTGCCAGCACTCCTCCGAGCACCGCCGTGCCTACCAGGACCCACACCTGCTTCATACCGCTAAGTTTAGACTACCGGATCTCGGATGGCAAAGCTGCAAAGTTGGCGGTGTGGCGGAAAAGAGTGGGAGTCGAACCCACCAGAGACTTCTAAAGCCTCTCACCGGATTTGAAGTCCGGGCGCCCCACCGGGGTGCGTTTCTCTCCCGCAAGCATGCGATCCAAGCTCAGTTCATCGCCAGTATACCGAAGTGATTTTCTCAGCCGTCGCCCAACGCCTCGCGGGCCGGCCGGATCACGTGATGCTCGTTGCCGGCGCGGCGTGTGAATTTGATCCGGTCAAAATACTCGAGGACTTCTATGGCGAGTGTGCGGCCAATCCCCGTGCGATCCCGCAGTGCGCCGCCGGTGACGGAGCCCTGGTTGGCGGCCGCAATTTCCTCGGTGAACTGAGCGAGGCTGCGTAACCCGGCTGGCGGGAAAAAGCGATTCTCGGCTACCCTCACCAATAAACCGAAGCGCGCGACGCGAACCAAAAACGATTCCACCTTCTTGGGGTCCATTCCCAGCGCGTCTGCGATCTCATGCAGGGATGGAGGACGCAAGTTGTTCTCGTTCAGCAATGCTTCCGTCTTCTTCCATAGGGACGCATCCGCGGGGCTGAGCTGAGCCACGTGGGTGCTTAGGCGCACTCCGGAAGTTGAACGCACAATGATGCCCTCTTTCGTCAACTCGGCCGCCAGCGCCGCTGCTACCTCCTTTGGAAGGGGGAGTCCTGCTTCCCATAGCACTCGCTCTTCGCTGGGAATCGCGGCGGGCGTGCGGCGATGCAGTGACGTGAGTGCTTCGACAAGAGCCTTCTTAAGCCGAATCCAGTTCTCCGGAGAAAAGCCGCACATGCCTGCTGGCGTCGCCACAGATCTGGTGGACGCATTCACGAAGATTTGCGCGGCTTCTTCCTCGGTCAGATTGCGGTTCTGCGCGAACCTGGCCAGATCCAGCCCCCTCGGCGTGGCAGGCAAAAGAGACGAAAACGCAGACGCCGCGTTATCCGTGTTCATTGCCGTAAGATAAGCCAGCCGTGCTGGTTTGGCGCGGCCGCGAACTGGCGGGAAGATATCCACAACTCGTCCTCCACCCATCGTTCTTTGGGCGGATTGGTCGCGAACGATCAGACCGTCTCCGTAAAGTGCTCCTATCGGGCGGTCGAGCACAATTTGGACAAAGGCTTCCGCCCCTGGTGCAATGCTGGTTCCTTCCAGAATCGCCACTCGCCCCGTGACATCGGCAGCGCCCAAATGAACGTGTACCGGGGTCCAGTGGGCCAACGGCCGGAGTTCGCTTTTGAGAATGCGAAGACGCGCATCGAACTTTTGGACGGCCTCCGGCACGTCCCCGGTGACCACCCAATCACCACGCTCGATCAGCTCATGTTTTAATCCGGAACCCGCCAGATTAATCGCGCAACGTTGGCCGGCCCGTCCTAGCGGGGAAGCCGCGTTCTGTGCATGAATCATGCGGGCGCGGAGCGTGAGGCCCGCGCGCAGCAATCGCACAGGATTGCCAACCGAAAGAGACCCAGCGACCGCCGTCCCGGTAACGATCAAGCCTGCGCCGGAGATGCTGAAGCAGCGATCAACGGCCAGGCGGAAATTGCCAGCCGGTTTTCGGGGACGCCAATCCCGGGCCGCCTCAAGCAGATGCGCTTTCAGACCCTCCACTCCCTCGCCAGTGATCGCACTGACGGGGAAAACTGGCGAAAGCGCGAGAGAAGTCGGGGAAAACAGACTCGCGATTTTCTCCTGAACTTCCTGGATGCGCAAGGCCGTTACTCGATCGACCTTAGTGAGGGCGACAGCGCCATTCGTAATGCCGAGCAAGTCGAGGATCGCCAGGTGCTCTCGGGTTTGTGGCATGGGGCCGTCGTCGGCGGCAATAATGAAGAGCGCAAAATCGATTCCCGCGACGCCCGCCAGCATGTTGTGGACAAATCGCTCGTGACCGGGAACATCGATGAATCCGAGAGTCTCGCGTGACTCGATCGGCAGATAGGCGAAGCCGAGATCGATGGTCATGCCGCGCGTTTTCTCTTCGGGAAGCCGGTCGGCGTCCACGCCGGTGAGAGCCTTCACCAACAGAGTTTTCCCATGATCGACATGTCCCGCGGTGGCAATGATCATTTTGCGCGGACGCTTGGAAGATTCAGCACCGGTAGCTGATCAACGAACGCCGCCTCGTCTTCCATGCAACGGAGATCGAAAAGGAGCGCGCCATCTTGCACCCGGCCGATCACTGGAACGGGCAGTTCACGGAATGCGCGGGCGATGCGTTCCAGTGCGGCGCCGGAGCCGCGCTTCTTCGTAGCCGGCCGAATCGCCAGGCCCGCGCTCGGGATCTTGCGAGTGGGCAAGGCGCCGCTCCCGATCTGACTTTCGCAAGGGACCGTTTCCACGTCGGCGATACTTTCGAGCCGGGAAGCAACCGGGTTTCGCATTCGATCGGCGA
Source organism: Bryobacterales bacterium (assembly GCA_963752205.1). Lineage (GTDB taxonomy): Bacteria > Acidobacteriota > Terriglobia > Bryobacterales > Bryobacteraceae > Palsa-187. Next base: position 42,821 of record CAVVZG010000074.1, read on the forward strand.
GCGCGCGAATATCTTCCAATGGCCGTACCAGCAGCCGCAACGCGGGAAGGCGCTGACGAAGCCGCTCCGGATTCGAGTAAAGGCGCAAGACCGCGGAAAGCGCTGCGATGGTCATCTTGTCAACGCGAAGCGCGCGCTTCAGTGGATTGCGCTTGATGGATTTGACAAGCTCAGTTCGGCCCACAATGATCCCGGCTTGCGGGCCCCCTAAAAGCTTGTCCCCACTGAACGTCACCAGATCGGCTCCGTTCGCGATGGATTCCGCTGGCGTGGGTTCATGGGGCAGTCCGAATTTCTGAAGATCGATCAATGTGCCACTGCCCAAGTCCACGACGAAGGGGACGCCTCGCTCATGACACAGCCTGGCAAGATCCGCCTCAGGCACTTCGGCGGTAAAGCCTTCGATCGCGTAGTTGCTGGTATGAACCTTCATGACAAGCCCAGTTTTCGCCCCGATGGCGTCAGCGTAGTCCTTCAAATGAGTTCGGTTCGTAGTTCCTATCTCGCGCAGCCGGCACCCGGAGCGCGCCATGATATCGGGCATGCGGAACGATCCCCCGATTTCGATCAGTTCGCCCCGTGAAGTAGGCACTTCCTTGCGATTCCCCAGACTGTTCAGGACCAACAACACCGCTGCGGCATTATTGTTCACCACCGTGGCCGCTTCCGCGCCGGTGAGATGGCACAAGTCTTCTTCGAGATGAGCGTCGCGGTCGCCGCGCCGGCCATCGCTGAGGTCGAATTCCAGGTTCGAGGCCTCTCGGGCGGCTAAAACAACCGCCTCAATCGCTTCTTCCGGCAGCGTTGCTCGCCCGAGATTCGTATGCAACACCGTCCCCGTCAGATTGAAGACCCGGCGCAAAGAGGGCTGTGCGCCTGCGCGTAGTTGCCGCGCGGCTGTTCGAATCAAGGAAATGTCGCTTGGCATCTCAGCGGTGATATTCGCGAGCAATTCCGCCCGTACGCCAGCCAGCACAGTGCGGATCGCTAGGGTAACCGCGGGACGGCCGAACTCCGCGATCAAATTCGCGGTGTCGCCTTGACCGAGCAGGCAATCTACAGAAGGAAGAGATGACAACCGCGAAACGTTTGGGTCAGAAATCAACGGCCTTCCTTCCTCTGAAGTGGATACTCTCTGAAACCTTGGGACTGGATACAATTCTATCCATAGCCCAGTGACGAATTGAGCTAGGCTGCGGAATAAAGGTTGGCAACGAGCTTATTCGCTAAAATCGCAAGGAGACATGGGTGGCATCTCGTTCGATCAGGCTTACGGAAATGGCGCACGGGGGCGGCTGCGGCTGCAAACTCGCTCCGGCGGTTCTCTCACAAATCCTGGCGAAGATGCCGATTGCCACCGGCATCGAGCATTTATTGGTGGGCACCGAAACCGACGACGACGCTGCCGTTTACGAGATCAACGAGCATCAAGCAATTGTCGCGACAACCGATTTCTTCACGCCGGTGGTAGACGACCCGTTTGATTTCGGCCGCATCGCGGCTACAAATGCATTGTCCGATGTATACGCCATGGGAGGAACGCCCATCCTGGCGCTCGCGGTGGTGGGGATGCCGGTAGATAGGATGCCGGTGGAGCTTGTACAAGATATCCTCGCTGGAGGAGCGTCCGTCTGCAGTGCGGCCGGAATCCCAGTAGCCGGAGGGCATTCGATCGATTCGCCGGAACCGATCTACGGCTTGGTTGCGATTGGCCTGGTCGATCCGTCTCGGGTGATACGCAACAATACGGCGCGCGCCGGAGACAAGCTCATCCTCACCAAGCGTCTGGGCGTCGGCATCTACAGCGCGGCTCTAAAGGGCCAGGAACTCGCAGCACCGTTGTATCAGGAAATGGTGCAATCGATGACGCAGCTTAACGCCGTCGGCGCGGAGATGACGGGCATCCCGGGGGTGCACGCGATGACCGATGTTACCGGATTCGGCTTGCTGGGTCACTTGCTCGAAATGTGCCGGGGCGCATCCCTCGGCGCCGAACTGCAGTTTGAAGCGTTGCCCTTGCTTACCCACGCCCAACGCTTCGCGGAGATGGGAATCGGCACCGGCGGCGCGAAGCGGAACTGGAAAAGCTACGGACATGAAGTCGACCTGCCCGTGGACGCTCCGGAATGGTGGCGCGGTGTTCTGTGCGATCCGCAGACCAGCGGGGGACTGCTGATCGCGTGCTCCAGCGAGTCCCTACACCAAGTGCTCGAGCTTCTGAGGAAAAAGAATTTCGTTCACGCGAGTGTTTTGGGCGAGTTCGGCGCTACCCAGCCGCGCGTCCGGGTTCGTTAGAACGGCGCGCCACTATAATGGACTGAGAGGATTTTCGATGGGCTACGAAGTACCGGAGGATCTGGCAGAAAAAGCTGCCATCATGCGGGAGTTTGGACGGCTGCGAGCCGCCGGGGAACCGGTCTCCGCTGAGTTTTACGCCAAGCACGTGAACGCGACCAACGATCGTTACACCACTGGGCCTGAGCCCGGCGAGCGCATACCGGATTTCGCTCTTCCCGATCAGAACGGTGTTTTGAGATCGCTCACGAACCTCACGGGGCCCACGGGACTGCTGCTAGTGTTTCACCGCAGCGCGGATTGGTGACCATACTGCCGCTCCCAACTGGTCGAGTTGGAACAATCACGTTTAATGCTGGAGAAGAATGGTGTCCGGATCGCGGCCGTCAGCTATGATTCCCGGCAAGTTCTCAAAGGTTTCGCCGAAAAGCATGGTATGGAGTATCCGCTACTTTCGGATCATGACAGCGCAGTGATCCGGAGCTTTGGCATATTCAACATGAACATCGCGCCAGGGCTGCGAGCCCATGGCGTACCGCATCCGGTGGACTATCTGGTGGCTCCGGACGGCACCGTGCTCCGCAAGTATTTCGTGCCGAACTACATGCACCGGGTGACCGCATCCGCGGTGGTTTTGCGGGAATTCGGGACAATGGGTGAGGATGCGGTGACAGTAACCCTGCGAAGCGGCGCGCTCGCGGTGGAGATCGGGCTTTCCGGCGGTAAGGCATTTGCGGGTCAGGAGATCAGCTACTGGGCGAAATTCAAGCTGGATCTCGGGTGGCACGTTTATGGCGGCCCTCTGCCAGACGCTTACACAGCGACTTCCATTGCTTTCGACGACCCGAAAATCGTCAGCCAATCTTTTGAGCTTCCCGAAGCACAGCCAATGGATTTCGTGGCGCTCGGTGAAACCCTTCCAGTGTACGGAGGGTCCTTTCAGGGGCTAGGTTCGCTCCTCCTCAAATTCCCGATCGAAGCCGGCCGGATCTCGTTGTCGGGCAGACTCCGTTTTCAACAGTGTAGCGCCACAGTTTGCGAGGCGCCAGAATCAGTTTCATTCGAATTGCCGCTGTTAATCGAACCTTTTATGGTTCCAACACCGAAGAAGTGAGGCGTCTGCGTTACCAGTAGTTTCGCATTCATGAGCTTTTTCTTTCTCCTGCGCGCCCTTGTCGAGCGGGACTAGATCCCTGGCATCCGATGCCGTCTCGGCACACAGTTGGTCGTCCTGGCGAGGTGATTCGATTTCGATAACCGCGTACTCCAGGCTAGTTGGGCAATGGCTGGGAGAGCAAGCGGAAGGCCGCGCCTTGGATTGGGCCATATTGTTGATCTTGGACGAAGGCGATCATTCGCTTGCCATTCCACTGCTCCAGTTCGCCGGTCAGAGGGATATCGGCGCTAAAAGCTCCGGCGGCGTTGCGGTGGCCCAAATCCATCAGACTTCGCACGACCGCGACGTGATCCAATTTGCGCCCTCTGTTTTCGCCGCGCAGAACGTCGGAGACTACCGCGTTTTCGGCCAGCGCTACCATGATCGTGCCGTGCGGTCGAACCGCAGTCTTTTCGGAGGGATCCACTTGGACGTGTACCGTGGGCACGCCTCGACTGCTATTGAAAACCGAGGAAATCTGGACGCGGAGCTTGTCGGCTTTTATGGATCGCCGAACTGCCGCTTGAATTTGCAGGGCGTCGCTGCCGAGGGCTTCGAACGTTCCATCGATCACTACCTGCGGAGTGTAAACGCTGGCCAGATGAAAGCGCCGGCCGTAGGCTTCCTGGCGGTGGCTATAGATCGGCGAGGAAAAAGGGTCCTTCCATCCGAGGCGGTCCCAGTAATCGACATGTTCGCTCAGCACAATCACCATCGCGCCCGGTACCGGCTGCGCTTGGTCAAGTTTTTGGAGAAGTGCATCGGCCGGGGGGCAACTGGAGCATCCCTCTGAGGTGAAGAGTTCAACGATGACGGGCTGCCGTGGTCCGTCGGCCGCCGGAGTGGCCGGCGCGCTGGGGGAAGTCAACAACAGGAAACTAGCAAGGGACGACAGGACGATTGGGAGACGCATGATAATCCTTCCATGATCTGGTTCGCATTCGGCTCCGAAGAAGTTACGCTGCGCGGCGCTGGATTCTGTTTTTGGCGCCGCCCCATGCCGCACCCACCATGGCGGCTGTAACTGCGGCGCCGATGTGCGAGACGGATATATGAAGGCGGTCCAATTGAGGACAATAGATTTCGAGCACGGTAACCCCAACAAGGCCTGCCAGAAGGCCAGTCACCGCGCCCTGAGCTAAGGGATTTAAGGGAAAGCCGCGGCGCAAGGCAAGCCAAAAGAGCGGCGCGGAGAGGCCTGCGCAGGTAACTCCGATTTCCCAACACCAAAGTGCTTGCGGCACGAATTGCGGATTTGCGTGATAGCCGAACATTGCTAAATTGGCGACCAGGAGCGCGAGCAAAGGAAAGGCGAGATACATCCATACAGAACGGACGTGGCCCGACCCCGGCGTCATCCAATGCGCCAGTGCGTTTGCCAGTGCGAGCACGCTAGCCCCTAGAAGAACAAAACTCACGGTCGCTTGTAGTGAATTGCGTGCATGCCAGCCTTCTGTTCCCAGGTGATAGTTCGCGACCGCAGCTACGAAAGCGCCAGCGAGTAGCAGCATGCCCATTACGCGTCCAACACTCGGTAACGGCAAAATGGGTCGAAGATCCCCCAGAATGTCCGCCTCGATCTTCTGTTGCAAAACGTCCTTCAGAACGATTTGCGACGAACTGTCGAGTATCGCTTGCAACTGCGAGCAGCGTTCGCACGATGCGAGATGCTCCTTGGCTTCCCGAGGCCACTCAGTGGAATTCGCACGAGGCGATGCAGTGCGGAGCCGGTCGAGATCGTTACACGACATCATCGCCGCTCCTTATCGGGCTCCCCGCTGCTTCGCCCAATCTTTCCTGTGTCATCGTCGATTCTTCGCGCCTAAGTACCGATCGCAGCTTCTCATAGGCGCGATGGGCTTTCAGTTTGACTGAGCCGATGCTGGAAGCGGTGGCGCGGGCTACGTCTTCTAGGCTCATGTCGCTTGCCTTCAACATGGTGACCACTTCCCGCTGGCTGGCGGGGAGAGCTGCGATCAGCTCATCGAAATCGGGCTGGCTGGCAACTCGGGGTCCTGCGGCTATCGACGGTTCGGGAAGTGGCGACATGAGCTGCTCGCGCGAACGAATTCGCGCGGAGCGACGGTAGCCGTCGACTCTTACATGGCGGGCGATTGCATAAACCCAGGGGAGGAACGGCTCGTCCGGCCGGTAGGTGTGGCGGGCTTTATGAATCTGCAGCCAAGTATCCTGAAGTAGATCCTCGGCTTCGGAACGGTCGCGGCACTGGCTCACAAAGTATCTCAGCAACAACGGACTCACCTGGCGGATGAGGGCCGTCGTGGCAGTCGCGTCCGCCCGCTGGTACTGCACCATGAGAACTTCTAACTCAGCCACGGGTCCTCATGCGACTCGAATGCGCTTTTGCCAATTGTTTCGTCCGCAAGCTACTAAAAGTTACGGTGCTCCCTATGAATCTACCGCTATCTTAGCCCGCTATATTGTTTTCTGCACATTCATTGGTACTCTTTTTCCCACTCCGTAACTTTCTTTCAAGCCGGTTCGAACCATTACCCGACGGAACAGAGTTCACTCTGCAACCAAACGACCAAAATCAACCAAAAGTGAGGAATTGAATGATGCGTAAGAGAATCCAAGCCGTTTTGGCGCTGACTGGAATCACGCTGTGTCTCGCAGCGGCGCCTGCGATGGCTCAATCTGACGATGCCAAGGCGAAAATGTCGAACATGTCCGAGAAGGACAAGATGATGGCCATGGGCAAGATGTCGAAGGACGATAAAGCGGCCATGTTCGATAAGATGTCGGACGCGGACAAGATGATGGCGACCAAAATGGCCGGGCACGACATGAGCAAGATGGACGCGAAGGAACGCATGATGGCAACCGATAAGATGTCAGCGGACGACAAGGCTATGATGTATGAAAAAATGGCCACCGGCAATCACATGGACAAGATGGACAAGGCGGCCATGGACAAAGCCATGATGGACAAAGCAGCTATGGAAAAAGACAAGATGAAGAAGTAGCTGCGCCTGGGCGATCAAACCTCCATGTCACATTTGGAAGAGAAACATCCTCTCGCCATCCGATGGTTCCATTGGATCAGTTTTCCCTTGCTCTTCCTGATGATTTGGAGCGGGCTGCTGGTCTATTGGGCTAACGACATTTACAGGGTGGGCTGGGGCGAGACCACCCTCTTTCGCTTTTTTCCGGATTGGTTTTATCAGGTCCTGCACATACCTCAACGGCTGGCGGAGGGTATGGCGCTCCACTTCTTCTTCATGTGGCTGTTCGTTACGAACGGCGCGGCCTACGTGCTATACCTTGCGTTTTCTGGCGAATGGCGGCATGTTCTGCCCGATCGCAACTCCATCCGCGATGCACTTCTGGTCACCCTTCACGACTTGCATTTGCGAAAAGACGCGCCTGCACAGGGCCTTTACAACGGGGCGCAGAGAATTGCCTATTCCGCAGTGATCGTGATGGCGATGGGCAGTGTCATCACCGGCTTGGCAATCTACAAACCGGCTCAGTTGTCGTGGCTGGCACAACTGCTGGGCGGATATACCACGGCGCGGTGGGAGCATTTCTGGTTGATGATTGGGTTTGTCAGTTTCTTTGCAGTTCATGTCATGCAGGTGATCCGCGCGGGCTGGGATAATTTCCGTTCAATGGTGGCGGGATATTCCTTGGTAAAGGACAAGGGGGTGGGTTTTGAATCGCACGAATGATGAATTAAGCAAGCGCGCGGCGACCCGCAGCAGGCGCGCCTTTCTCACCATGGGAGCTGCAGCCGCAGCAAGTTACGGCGGCTACGTTTGGCTGCGATCCCGGCCACAGCAAGGCGGAGTGGAAGCGCCTATACGTAGCGTGCTTCGCGGAAACGAATGGGTGGCTGAGGCCTATTTCAAAGAGGGGCATCGATCACCGACATTCGGTCCATCCCAGGTGGACGCAAACACACGAAAGAATGGAGATGTGGGACTCGGTGAGGACTTTGAGCCGGAGCGTTGGATTTTAAACGTACGGGGTTCCGATTATGGGGACGCTATTCAAGTGACCATGGCTCAGATCCGCGCCTTGCCGCGCATAGAGCAAATCACCCAGCTGAATTGCATCGAGGGTTGGACCGTGATCGTGCAGTGGGCAGGTGCGCGGTTTGCGGACTTTACCGCGAAGTACGCATCGCAATCCCGTAATGCCAAATACGTCGGCATAGAAACGCCCGATCAGGCGTATTTCGTGGGTCTGGACTCAGCCAGTGCGCTGCATCCGCAGACATTGCTTTGTTATGAGATGAACGGCGCGGACTTGACGACCGCGCACGGCGCTCCGTTGCGTTTAGTGATTCCGGTGAAGTACGGAGTGAAGAATATCAAACGCATCGGCACGATCACATACACAAATGAACGTCCCGGCGATTATTGGGCGAATGAGGGCTATGACTGGTACGCGGGGTTATAAACCCGCTGCTCTATGTGATCCGGGCGATCCGAACGAACCCGCAGGAAGCAGTGGCCGGCTCCTGACATTCAGGCCGCGGTTGGCTGCGCCGCCTCATCCTATGACTCAAAGCTAGGCGCTTTATCACGACGATTGCTTTCTTCTGTAGCCGGCGCAAATGATCACCGAGACGCAAAAACGAAAAACCTGTCTCAGGGCGTAGGGGGTGCCCGCCACGATGAACGAATCAAAATAGATCTGGAATCCGTCGGGCAATACAGCTATTGTCGATTTTTGCCGTCAGGCGGCTCAAACGTATGAGCGCGTCGCCATCGAGACCTTGCCGGTCGGCGGTCATTCCCAGTTCGTCCGGAATCCGTCGGGATTGTTTCCCACGGCCGCCGCAAACATACAAACCCAAATCCAACGCTGCCCTGCGAAGTTCAAGAGAACTTCAGGCCCTTCTAACCGCACATTCAGTGTGATATTCTGACCAGCCAGTGGGTGTCTTAGATCCCTTCAGCCGAAGGATCACACTTTAGGAACATGCGCATGGGCGGAAGCGCGGGAGCAATTAGATGAAAAGACAGACATGGCAGATTTTTATCGGACTCAGTTTCCTGTTCACGCCCTGCGTGAGTCAGGGCCAAACGCCGTCGGTCGCTCCCTTTGACAAGCTTCCCGATTGGAGCGGCCTGTGGAGCATGACGGGCGGGACGGTTTTTGACACGGCTACGCAGACTGGCAAAGGCGGAGTAGTGACACACGGCGTCCGCGAGCATCCCCCTTACACGGCTGCGTTCGAAAAAATTTACGAAGAGCATCTTGCGCTGCGTGACGCGGACCGCTTCCCCGATATCCTCACCAACTGCGGCGTTCCGGTGGGGTACCCACGCATTTTGAATCTGCCGGACGCCTATGAATTCGTGGTCCGCCCTGACATTTTTTACATTGTTACGGAGAACGGACCTAACACCATGCGGGTTTACACCGATGGCCGCAAGCTTCCGGCTAAGGAGGACACATGGGGAACTTACACAGGCGTTTCCGTGGGCCATTGGGAGGGCGATACGTTGGTCTTCCAGACCATCGGGTTGAAAGGGAATCGGGATAACGACTCGATGCTAGACAGAACCGGACTCGTACTGAGCGACACCGCTACCGTCACGACGCGGGTTCGGAAAATTAACGAAAATACCCTCGAATTCAAGCTGGCGATCGAGGATCCCAAGGCCCTCGCGAAGCCATGGAACGTGACCAAACAATTTCGTAGGAGCAAACCCGGCCTTTTTATGTACGATTATGGTTGCGCCGAAAACAACCGCAATCCGGCGGATGCGGTTACCGGGAAGACGCTGGTTTTGGGGCCAGACGGCAAACCGCTCAACTGAGGAGATGTCGAAGATGAAATCAATAAATAGAGTGCTCTTGATGCCGCTGATCGTTTCCCTTGGTCTGTTCACGATCCAGCCGGTATTCGCTCACCATTCGAACGCCGGCTTCAGCCCGGACGCCGTGAAGGAAATTACTGGTACGGTGAAAGAGTTCCAGTTCCGCAATCCTCATTCGTGGATCCAGGTGAACGTTACGGACGCGGCCGGCAAGGTCACCGAATGGAGCATTGAATGGGGCAGCCCGAACCAGCTGGGCCGCGAAGGCGTTCGTCCGGCGACGTTTTCTCCGGGCATGAATGTGACCATCAAGTTCCATCCGATGCTGAACGGATCTCCGGTCGGTGGCTTTATCGGCGCGAAGATGCCCGATGGAACGGTACTTGGCAAATGGGACGCTGGAGAATGAAGTCTAGATTTTTTGCTCTTTCGTTTGGCTTGTTGGCCGTGATCGCACCCGTCTCCGCGCAGCGCGGCGGTCCCCCGGCGCAGCAACGGCCGGCCGGCGCCTTTGGGCGCGGCAACACCCCGACTTTCCCGGGCCCTCCGCCCGGAATGCAAGCGCTGCCGGTGGATTTGTTCCTCTCAAAAAACTTCTACAAGGATCAGAAGTTGTGGATGGACCAGCGCTACTTCCGCTGCAACACACCGCGTCAGATCGCAGATATCTGGACTTCGCTGCGCATCGGCACGAATCCGCCCATGTCGGCTGCCTGGAGCGACTGCACCGCCGATTATCCGCGCGAAAAGATCGTGAGCCCTTATCCTTATAAGACGGCGAAAGAGCACTATCAAGCGCTGTTGGCCGCGGCGAAAGCAAAGGGCGGTCCAACTGTCTATACAAAAGCAAACGTACCGGACTGGGATGGATACTATACGCGCGACATTCAAGCGGATCGCGGCGCGCAGTGGATTTGGGGAACTGTGAACCAAGTCCCGACCATCTTGTCGCTGCTCACGCCGGAATATCAAAAGCGTTTTGTGCAGCAGAACTATCACGAGGGCGTGGATAACGCGCCGCAATGGCAGGCCTCCTTCTGTCAACCGGAAGGGTTTAT
>CAVVZG010000075.1:0-7040 GCA_963752205.1 Bryobacterales bacterium
AGTCGATTTTGCTCTCGATTTTTTGTACGCTGCTTCTACTGCGATGTTGCATCTTAGCCGGTTGTCGGAAGACTGGATTTTGTACTCTAGCGAAGAATTTGGGTGGCTGGAGTTGGGGGATGGGGTCACTAGCGGGTCGAGTCTGATGCCGCAGAAGAAGAATCCGGATTCTCTCGAGCTAATTCGCGGGAAGTTTGGGCGGGTATTCGGGGACTTGAATTCACTGTTCGTGATCATGAAGGGTCTGCCGATGACTTATAACCGCGACATGCAGGAGGACAAGGAACCTTTGTTCGACGCGGCGGATCAGTTGTGTGGGTCGCTGGCGATGGCACGCGAGGTGGTGGCTACGGCGAAGCTGCGGCCGGAGCGGCCGGCTTTGGCGGCGGAGGAAAGCTGGGTGGTCGCTACCGATCTGGCGGAGGCGCTGGCGCGGAGTGGGACGGCGTTTCATCAGGCGCATCAGATTGCGGGGCGGCTGGTGCTGGAGAGTGTGCGTACTGGCAAGAAGCCTTCCGATTGGGACGCGGCATCGTTGAAGGCTTTCGCGCCTGAGTTCACTGCGGAGTGTGCGGCGGTTTTGAATCCTAGCGAGGGGATGAAGACGCGGGAGATTGCCGGGGGAACTGGACCGGCTCACGTGAACGCTGCGCTGGCTGCGGCGGTGGCGCGTCTCAAAAGCTTCACGCATGAATAAGAGTTACCGGCAGAGCCAGATTCTTAAGCTGATTCGCGGGCGGAATCTGCATACTCAGGATGAACTGGCGCGGGCGCTGCGGGCACTAAAGATTCCGGCTACGCAGGTTACGCTGTCGCGGGATATTCGGGAGTTGGGGCTGGTGAAGACAGCTTCCGGGTATTCGCCGGGGGGCGGGGAGGCGGTGGCGGCTCCTGGGCCGGACGTGGGGGCGTTGGCGCGGGAGGTTTTGCGGGATATTCGGCAGGCTCAGAACCTACTCGTGCTTAGGACTCCGGCGGGGAATGCTAACGCTCTGGCGGCGGCGCTCGATCAGGCGGATTGGGCGGAAGTTACGGGGACTATTGCGGGGGATGACACTGTGCTGGTGGTGGCTCCGGACGTTAAGACGGCTGACACGCTAAAGGCTAAATTCCTCAGGTTTTTGCGTTAAAAAATAGGGACGGAGCCTGATTTGTTGGCGGGGCACGGGCGAAATCAGGCTCCGTCCCTATTTTTTGTAGTGGGCGGTTACTTTTGTGTGGACGCCGCCGCGGGGTAGGAAGTCGCCGGTTAGCGTCGCGGTGATAGGTTTCGCATATTTCACTACGTCGGCTAGCATGCGATTCACCACATTCTCTTGGAAGATTCCTAGGTTTCGGTAGGCTAGGGTGTACATTTTTAGCGACTTCAGTTCCAGGCAGAACTTATTGGGCGTGTAGCGCAAGGTTAAGACGCCGTGATCGGGTAAACCTGTCTTGGGGCAGATGGAGGTGAACTCGGGCATCTCGATTTCGATTTCGTAGCCGTTGGCGTATTGATTCGGCCAGACTTCGATTTCGGGGAGCTTGGCGTTGACGCCGGCGGCGGCGTGATCGTCAGTGTATTGGCGTTTCATGTAGGTTGCGGGAGAGAAGATCTAGGAATAAGCCGACGTCGGTGACCACGCCTACGGCTTGGCCGGTGCCACGGTCGCTTACCTTCGTGGCTACGGCGGGGTTGATGTCGACGCAGACGATTTTTACCCAACTGGGGAGCATGTTGCCGGTGGCTATGGAGTGCAGCATGGAGCCTAGGCACAACACTAAACCTGCACCTTTTAACTGTTCGGCGTAGGCGTCTTGGGCTTGGTTCATGTCGGTGATGGTGTCAGGCAGGGGGCCGTCGTCGCGCAGGCTCCCGGCTAATACGAAGGGTACGCCGGCTTTGACGCATTCGTACATTACTCCGCTGGTTAGGCGGCCGGTGGCTACTGCTTTGGCGATGCCGCCGGCGTGGTAGATGGCGTTGATGGCTCGCATGTGATTGCGGTGGCCGTGCTCTTCCTGGCGGCCGTCGCTTTGGCGGACTCCTAGCGAGGTACCTAGCAGGGACGCTTCGATATCGTGTACGCCTAAGGCGTTGCCGGCTAACAGAGCTTGCACCCAACCGCCTTGGATCAACTTCGCTAGAGGTCCGGCGCCGCCGGTGTGGACGGTGACGGGTCCGGCTACCACTACGATTTTCTGGCCGGACTCGCGGCACTGGCGCATGAGGTTGGCGGTTTGGCGCATGGCGGTTTCTACCTGGCGTTCCGAGGAGATGCCGTTGCTCATGAAGGCGAAGGCCATGCGGTCGCGCTCTTTCGATTCGGGGACTACGCGGATGCCGCGCATGCCGACTACTACTTGATCGCCTGTCTTGAGGTCGCGCAGGCGGCGGCAGAAGGCGCGCTTGCCGGTGACGACGATCATGGCGTCCATGCGCTGGTTTTCCACTTCGAGCCAATCGCCTTTTTGGCGAACCAGCGTTTTGTGGTTGGTGGTGGAATAAAAATCTTCGGGGGCGCAGCGATCGCGCTCGACGGCGATCAGCTCGGCGGAGCCGGAGTCGGCAGGGGTGCAGCCTAGGTCTAGGAGCTGGCTTAAGAGTTGCTCCATGTCGGCGGAGCTCTCGGTTTCGATCTTCAGGCGCAGGTGCGAGTTGTCGGCGTTGGTGCGGCCGATTTCGAATTTATCGACTTCAAAGCGGCCGTTGTATTCGACCACGGTATCGAAGATCTGCTCCATGAGATGTGAATCAATGAGGTGGCCTTCGGCCTCTACGACTTCCTGTTGCATAGGGGTATCTTCCAGGATAGCGCTAAAAATGGGGACGGAGCCTCTTTTTGAGGGCTATTTCAATTCGGGATTGCCATTTCGGGAGAAAAGAGGCTCCGTCCCTATTTTTAGCCAGACGGCTATGCAGGGGATGGCTTTGATTACGTAGGGCTCCAGAAATTCGGCGCGTAGGCCGCGGGGGACTAGGTCTGTCGAAGCCAGCATTGTGAACAAAAAGGTGGCGGCTAAGAGCGCTAGATTTACGGGGGTGCGTGGTCGTGAGAAATACCACAGGGCCACGCCTGCGACGGCGATTACGTAGCTGGGGGATTCGGCGGCGTAGTTGAATATCGTCACGAAGATCAGGACAGAGGCCATCACCAAGATGCGAGAGTGGCGGTTTAGTAGGGACGTTGCGATTAGGATTACGGCGCCCGCGGCTACTACGTAGTTCGAAGGCGGGGCGAGGTGCAGCCAGGATTTGAGGAATCCCATGACGGAGATTCCGAGGCGGGCTTGGTTGAAGGCTAGCAGTGTCGCATACCAATTGCGGTAGAGAAGTCCTAGCTCGTTGAAGGTCACTATGAATAAAGGCGACAGGGCGAATACGGCGGCCCAGGCGGTGGTGAAGACCAGCAGGTTTCGGCGGCGCGGTCTGAAGAGGCAGGGCAAGAGCGCGAAGATGCCGAAGAGCTTGATGCAGGTCGCCAGAACGATCAGGAGCGCGGGGGCGTCGGGCTTATCACGCTCGTATGCAGACCAGGCGAAGATCATCAGTGCGGCTACTAGCGCGTTGCTCTGCGCGTTTTCGACCGAATTGAGCATGGCGAGAAACATGAACCAGAGCGCCAGCATTTTTTGGCGGTCGTCGAGCGAGGGGACCCAGCGCACGGCCCAGTAGAGCGAGGCGGCGTTGAAGAGGTTCCAAAGCACAGCTCCAAGGGCGTAGGGGAGGAGCGCGAAGGGCGCGAAGAGCAGGGCGAAGGCGGGGCTATAGCGGTAGAAATCCCACTGTTCGAAATCGAATTGGGCGTAGAGGTTCTGGTGGTGGATCAGGTGATAAAACGAGTTGCGGAAGATGGCGAAGTTTTGCAGGGGCTGGTAGTGGAAGCCGTTTTGCTCGAAGGGTCCGGGAGCGAGTTTGACGATGGTGGCGATGAGGGCGGCCAGGCAGTAGACGGCTAGGACGCAGTTGGGGTGGAGGAGACAATTCGCGAGCTTCTGGCGCGGGGATGTGGCGGAATTGGGCAACTTGCATGTTATCATAACTGGTACATAGTGATAACATGATCCGCACGCAAATCAGTCTCGATAAACAGGAGTATACGCTGGCGAAGAAGGAAGCCCGGGCGTTGGGAATATCGGTCGCCGAATTTGTGCGCCGGGCGATCCGCGAGACACTGCCCGCGAACGGCGACGGCCCGTGGATGCGTTACGCGGGATTCGTCGAGTCCGGCGACCGCCGTTCGAGCCAGTCGATTGACGATATCGTCTATGGCACGAAAGACTGAGTGCTACGTCGATACATCGGGGTTCATTGCTTTCCTGGATAAATCCGATAGTTATCACTCGCTGTACCGCCGGTTATTTTCGGAGCCACCGCCGCTGGTGACTTCCGCGCTCGTGATCGCAGAAGGCCACGGATGGTTTTTGCGGCGCTACGATCAGCAGCGAGCGGTACAGTTCCTGGCGTTTGTCGAGGTGTTGCCGGGGCTCACGGTCGAGGCGTTTGACGAGGACGGATTGGTTCGCGCGAGTCGCGTGGTCAAGAAGTACGCCGATCAGAAACTCACGTTGGCGGATGCACACGGGTTGGCGATTATGCAGACGCGGAAATCTACTGTGTGCTGGTCGACGGACCGGCATCTGGGTTTGGGCGGAGTGGCGTTAGCGAGTTGATTCTGTCTTGGCCCATTTGGCGGCGCTGATGGCTTGGCCTACGTGGCGCTGGGTGTGTTCGGCTATATGGACTAGGAGTCCGATTACCGTGGTGGGCAGTAGTTTGCGGCCTACGGTGCGGGGGGCGGCTAGGGTTGCGGGGTCGAGGGCGCTGGCGGCGGACTCGGCTTTCGTGAACGCGGCGTCGAGGGCGGCTAGTAGCATTTCGCGCGTCGCGCCCGGTTCCTTTTCGGCTTTGAGTATGGACATTTGGGTTTCGGAGAGCGGGGATCCCAGGGCGTAGGTCAGCAGGCGGTCGGTCGCGCCGGCGATGTGGCGGAGGTGGAAACCTACGGAGCCGAAGCCGTGTGGGGTGGCCCAGATCTGTTCCGTGGTCAGGGCGGCGGTGTGGTGGGCTAGGTCTTCGCGGGCCATTTGGAAAGAGTAGAACAAGGGTGCGATGAAGGGGTTGATGCCGGGGAGGGGGCCGCGCAGCCAGGGCTCTTCTTGGGTGGTCATGATTTTCATTATGTCGGGCGGAATAGGAGCAGGTCGAGACTGAAGGTCACGCGCATGGCTGCGGCGGGTTGTTTTTGGCGGGGGCGATAGATGGAATGTAGGACGTCTTCGACTGCGGCGGCGGTGAGATCGGCGGTGGTGGCGGCACGGCTCCTGGCGATGAGCGTGAAATGGGGTGCGAAGGCTTCTATGGTGCGGGGGGCGCGGTCGCGGCTGGGGCCTCTTAGCTCGACCAGGTCATCGGGGGCGGGGAGGGCTACTAGCAGGCGGCCGTCGTCGCGCAGCACTCGGCGGAACTCGGGGGCGTTCATGCGGGCGGTGATCGACATGACCAGGGAGAACGAGCGATCGGCGTAGGGGATGAAGCGGTCGGCGTTGGCTACGATCCATTCGCATTCGGGATAGCGGCGGGCGGCGGCGTCGATGGCAGGGATGGAGATGTCGACGCCGTGGGCGGAGAAACCGTAGCGGCTTGCTAGCGCACCCAGATAAAAACCGTCGCCGCAGCCGGCGTCTAGGACGATGTCGCTGGGGGAGGGAGCTAGGAAATCTGCGATGGCGTCTAGGAGTGGGTGGGTTACGCCTAAATCGTGCAGGCGGCGGCGGGATTGGACGGCGGCGGGGGTGTCGCCGGGGCGTTTGGAGCGGCGGTCTTGGGGTTGTAGCAGGTTGATGTAGCCGCTGCGCGCGATGTCGAAGGAGTGGGTGTTGGGGCAGACGAACCGCTGCTCTGCGTGGGCCAGGGGTTGGCGGCAGTGGCGGACGGGGCAGAGGAGCATTTGTCGAGTCTAACCCGTATTTTCCTAGGAGAAATTGGCGCGGCTCACGGGACTCGTCTGTGTGAGTCTCCTTGTGCTCGTTCTGTTGCTGGCGCAGAGCCGCGTGGAGTACGTCGGCGGGACGGTGCCGGCGTTGGACAGCGGGGCGGGTGGGTCGGTGGAATTATCCGACGCTCATTACTTTGCGTTTTATGCGCGGGGGAAGCAGGTGCGGGTGCCTTATGAGCACATCAATCTGCTTGAGTATGGGCAGAAGGTGGACCGGCGGCTGCTGATGGCGGTGGTGATTTCGCCGATGTTTTTGCTGGCCAAGTCACGCAAACACTTCTTAACCGTGGGCTACACGGATGAGGACGGCCGGCAGCAGGCTATGGTGTTTCGCGTGGATGTATAGACGTTTTCGTCCCTGTTTTAAGGGGACAGCTGGAGCTGGGTTTTTATGGCCGGATGCCCTTCCTGACGCCAACCAAATAATAAATATTTGGAAATGAGGTTAGGAGCTAGCGTTGCTTTTGCATTTAACAGCCTTGCCCAAGGGCCTGTAACGCGCGGCTAAAGAGTTGCCGGCGCCGGGAATCGAACCCGGCACCCCAGCACTGCGCCTCGACCCCTTAGCCACTCTGCACGCCCTACGTGCAACTCACGACACCACTCATTTATTCAACTGTCCACTTATTCCAACCAATCTCAAACCCATGGACCTGTGGTTGAACCCTGTGGGGGTTGCTGCCCTGCTGGCGGCATGGGAGAGTGCGCTGCCCGACTCTTAAGGGGGATCGGGGGGAGCTGGAGTCCTGATGTCTTGGACTCAGTCGAGTGGACAACAACAACAAAATGACGATTTGTCTCCAGTGGCGGGACTCCGGGAGGGGGGCGGGGGGAACGGGGCTAATGGGCCCCCCCCCCCCCCGCTTAGCTTAGCTCCATCTATTGCCACCCCCCCTCACAGTGTTTGACATCTTTAGCGTGTAGCTAGCTGTGCAATCGAAATTTTTGTATATATATTGCAATAGAAATTAGTGTATAATAAAATAAAATAAAAATATAAATTTAATTTCTTAACCGCACTACTGTGAAAGTTAGCTTAGCACCCTCAATTCAAGAAAAGTT
>CAVVZG010000076.1:0-10256 GCA_963752205.1 Bryobacterales bacterium
ATGGCGGCGAGGGTCGCCTGGGAGTAGCCGTAAGCAATCTGTCGGCGGCAAGGCGGTTTCGCAGGTTCTTAAAGGCGAGGAACGCTATGACTTGGTAGTGCGTTATCAGCCGCAATACCGCAGCACCATCGAACAGATCCAGAACATACGGCTGCTGGCGGCCTCCGGCGAACGTGTGTCGTTGGGGCAACTATGCAGCATCAGCATGAAGGACGGCGCTTCGGAAGTGTACCGGGAAGGGAACTCGCGCTACGTTGCGATTAAATACGGCGTGCGCGGGCGCGATCTGGGGAGCACGGTTGAGGAAGCGATCAAGACGGTGGAAGCCAAGGTCAAGCTGCCGCCCGGGTACCGGCTGGAGTGGGCCGGCGAGTACGAATCCCAGAAGCGCTCCGCGCGGCGTTTGGCGGTGATCATTCCGCTCACGCTGCTGCTGATTTTCTTCATCTTATATTCGATGTTCGGGTCCATGAAGTGGGCGTCGCTGGTGTTGATGAACGTGGCCATGGCGCCGGTGGGTGGCATCCTGGCGATGTATATCACGCACACCAATTTCAGTGTGTCCTCAGGAGTAGGATTCCTGGCGCTGTTTGGCGTTTCGGTGCAGACGGGCGTGATTCTGGTGGAGTATATGAATCAGTTGCGCGGGCGCGGTTATCCTCCGCTGCAGGCGGCGCGCGACGGGGCAATTCAGCGCTTTCGTCCGATTCTGATGACCATGTTGGTGGCGTCGCTGGGGCTAGTGCCGGCGGCGACTTCGCACGGGATCGGCTCGGATTCGCAGCGTCCTTTCGCGATCGTGATCGTGGGTGGACTGATGGCGGTCCTGCTGATGAGCATCTTCCTGCTGCCGGCGCTGTATGTGTGGTTCGCGCGCGATGGGGATCTGCTGCCGGAGGCGGATTTGCAGCCCGCCACGCAAGAGTGACGAGCTCGGTCAGTTGCTCTTAGGCGCAATGATTGCTAGACTGCTCCGAACAGGAGAGAATTCATGGCGAAGTACATGTATCAAGCGACCTACACCGTGGAAGGCGTGCGCGGACTGCTGAAAGAAAGCGCTTCGGGACGGCAGAAGGCGGTCGAGTCCGCAATTGCGGCGTTGGGCGGCAAAGTCGAGGCGTTCTATTATTGTTTCGGAATGGATGATGTCGTGCTCATCATGGATCTCCCTGATAATGTAGCCGCGGCGGGAATGGGGATGACGGTGGCGGCCAGTGGCATGGTGCGTGGGCGCATTACGCCCCTGCTCACGGTGGCGGAAGCCGATAAAGCATTGGGCGTTAAGGTCGGATACCGGGCCCCCGGCCAATCTTAGAAATCGATGAGGGTGGACAGGACGTCCAGCACCTGCAGGTAAAGGAACACTTCGATCAACTGCCGGCGGAACGGTTCAGGGTGCTTGCAGTGGTCATGACCTTATTCCTAAAGATCAAATTCCGGCTGCGGCGCCGGGGTATTGGGTCAGTTTTTCGCGGGCCAGGATGTGATCCAGATGATGTTGCATGTGGAGAACATAATCGTCGATCAAAAAGCCTAGCGTCACGGGCGCGGCGTCGCCCATGTGGCAAACGGTGGCGAGGCGGCCTTCGGGAATCCGCTTCACCACGCGTGCTAGAAGTTCGTTGTGCTGACGCCACATTTCGAGCAGCGTCGGCCACGGGAGTTCGTGATAGCCGTGGGCGCGCACCCAGCCGTCCTGATCGTAGCCTTGGCCTCTGTATTCGGGTTCGAGCGAGGCGCGCACGAAGCGCACGTGGTTATTGATAGCGGAGTCAATCAGATGGCCCAACTCTTCTTTGCGCGACCAGGAAGCAGGACCGGCGGGGCGGACGGCGGCCTGTTCGTCACTAAGCACGCGGAGATTCACGAATTCAAAGGCGAGCACGTTTTCGAGGGGCGGTGCGAGTCTCTCTGGCATGTCCCATTTTGCCACGCGCCAGCCACTGGGTTGGCGTTGTGCTAGGTTGGCTTTATCCGGGAGGAAATCGTGAGACTGCCTGTCCTTCTTCTGCTGGGCGCCCTGTGTTTGGCGCAATCCGGAAACCACAACGGGATCGACCGTTCGATGTTCGACACGTCCTGCAAGCCGTGCGACGACTTTTGGCGCTATGCCACCGGGGCTTGGCTGGATAAGAATCCGGTTCCCGCCGATCGGGCGCGCTGGGGCAAGTTCGACGAATTGTCTGAAGCCAACCTGGAGCGCCTGAAAACGATTCTAGACATTGCGGCCGCTGACAAAACGGCGACAGGCGACCGGCGCCGCGTGGGCGACTTCTACTCCAGTTGCATGGACACAGCGGGGATTGACGCGGCCGGGGCCAAACCGGTGCAGCCGCTGCTCTCGCGGATCGCAGGCATCAAGACCCGCCAGGATCTGGTGGCGACGCTGGTGAGTCTGGAGTTGGAAGATGGCTTGGCGCCGACGCGCTTGACCAATGTTTCCGATCCGGAGAATGCGGATCAGGTGATCGCCGGGATTGCGGTGGGCGGGCTCTCCTTGCCGGACCGAGATTATTACTTTCGCGACGATGCTCGATCGAAAATGATTCGGGACGAGTTTGTGGAGCATGTGCAGCGGCTCTTGCAATTGCTGGGCGATCCATCGGAAAAGGCGGCCGCGGCCGCGCAGACGGTGATGGATTTTGAGACGGCGCTCGCCAAGGTCACGCTGACAAATGTGGCGCGCCGCGATCCTTATAACCGCGTCCACAAGATGGATTTCGCGAGCATGGAAGCGCTGGCGCCGGCTTACGACTGGAAGGGCGCGTTTCAACTGCTGAAAGTGCCGACGACGGTGGCTGTCAATGTCTCAGAGCCGGAATTTCTCAAGGAATTCAATCGGCAATTGCAGAATGCGCCGGTTGAGACCTGGAAGACCTGGCTGCGCTGGCGTGTGATCGACGATCGTGCGGATTACCTGGCGAAACCGTTTTACGATGAGTGGTTTCATTTCGAGCGCACGGTGTTATCGGGCGTAACGGTGCAACAGGCGCGCTGGAAAGTCTGCGTATCTTCGACCGACGCGACTTTGGGCGAAGCGCTGGGGCGGTTGTATGTGGATAAACATTTTCCGCCGGAGGCGCAGAGGCGCATGCAGGAACTGGTGGCCAATATGCGGGCGGCGCTGGGCGAGGAATTGCAGTCGGCTGAGTGGCTGGCGCCGGAGACCCGTGTGAATGCGATGCGAAAGCTGGCGACCTTCGATCCGCGCATTGGTTATCCGGTGAAGTGGCACGACTACTCGGGGGTGCAGGTGACGCGCGGCAGTTATCTGGCGGACAAGGAATCGGCCATCGTCGACGAGCGGCGGCTCAACGCGGCGAAGATCGGCAAGAAACTGGACCGCACCGAGTGGAGCATGACGCCGCCTACGGTGAACGCGTACTACACATCGGCGCGGAATTCGATCACATTTCCTGCCGGGATTCTGCAGCCTCCCTTCTTCGATATGGACGCGGACGATGCGGTGAACTACGGCGCGATCGGCGTAGTGATCGGCCATGAAATGGGGCACGGGTTTGACGATCAGGGTTCGAAATACGACGCGGACGGCAATTTGAAAAATTGGTGGACGGATCAGGATCGCGCCCAGTTTGAGAAGCGCGCGGCGTGTATCGTGAACCAGTTCGATACGATCGACGTGGGCGAGGGTCAGCATCACACGGGCAAGTTGGTGACTGGCGAAGCTATGGGCGACCTGGGCGGGGCTACGCTGGCCTACAAGGCGTATCACAAATCGCTCAACGGCAAGGAAGCGCCGGTGATCGACGGACTCACGGGCGATCAACGTTTTTTCCTGGCGTATGCGCGGGTGTGGGCCGCGAATCAGCGGCCGGAAGCGATGCGCAGGCAGCTGGCGACGGACCCGCATCCGCTGGCTAAATTCCGAACCAACGCGACTTTGCAGAACATGCCGGAGTTCCATCGCGCGTTCGCCTGTAAGCTGGGCGATCCGATGGTGCGGCCGGCGGCGGATCAGTGCAAACTTTGGTGAGCTCCCCCGCCGTACCCTATAGGAATGAAACTTCGCGATTTGGCGGGTAGCCTGGGCTGCGAGCTGCGGGGCGATGGCGCGATCGAGATCACGGGCGTGGCCGGGATGGAGCAGGCTGCTGCTAGCCAGCTCACGTTTCTATCGAATCCCAAGTACACGCATAAAGTGAAGCAGACTCGCGCTGGAGCGATTCTGGTGCCCAAGATCATGGAGGGAATTGAGCCGGCGCAACTGGTGTCGGCCAATCCGTATTTCGACTTCGCGCGGGCGCTAGAGTTTTTCTATCAACCTCCGCGTCCGGCGGCGGGAGTTCACCCCACGGCGTCGATAACGGCGTCGGCACGCATCGGCGAGGGTGCTTCTATCGGGCCTTATGTGGTGGTCGGTGAGAACGTTGTCATCGGGCGCGGGGCGGTGCTCAGGGCTCACGTCGTCATTTACGACGGGGCCACTATCGGCGACGACTTTTATGCCCATTCGCATGCTGTGGTGCGCGAGTTCTGCCGCGTCGGGGATCGCGTGACTTTGCAGAACAGCGTGATCGTGGGCGGGGACGGTTTCGGATTCGCCAAACGCTCCGACGGGACGCATTACAAGATTGTGCAAAGCGGCGTCACGGTGATCGAAGACGATGTGGAGATTCAAACGCTCACGTCGGTGGATCGCGCGACGGTGGGTGAAACTCGGGTGAAGCGCGGTGCGAAGATCGACAGCCTGGTGCAGGTGGGGCACGCCTGCGTGGTGGGCGAGGACAACATCATCTGTGCGCAGACGGGCCTCGCGGGGTCGACCGTGCTGGAGAAAAATGTGCTGCTGGCCGGGCAGGTGGGTATTTCCGGGCACCTTACGATTCACGACAACGCGGTGGTCTACGCGCAGAGCGGGGTGGGCGGGGATGTGGCGGCGGGGTCCGTGATCAGCGGGTCTCCGGCGTTTGACGCGCGCGAGTGGCTGCGGGCGATCACGGCTTTACAGAAACTGCCGGAATTGCTGAAGACGGTGCGACAATTGGAGCGTCGCATACAATCTTTCGAAGAGGCCGCGAACCAATAATGTCCCGACATCAAGACTATGAAGGTCACGAGCACCTTCCCCTGGCGTACCGCAATCGCGATTTTCTGGACGGGCCCGAGGGGAGATCTCTGCGGATACTGAGTGAGTATTTGTATCCGTTGTCGCATTTCCGGCGGGAGAGGGTGCACGATACGGTCGTGTTCTTCGGATCGGCGCGGCTGCTGGAGATGGGTCCGCTGGGCCGCTATTATAACGAGGCGCGCGAGCTGGCGCGGCGGATGACGGCGTGGTCGGATGGGCTCCCCGATTCCTATCGCCGTTTTGTGGTTTGCAGCGGCGGTGGGCCGGGCATCATGGAGGCTGCCAATCGCGGCGCCAGCGATGCCAAGGGGAAGACGGTGGGCCTCAATATTGGACTGCCTTTCGAGCAGCGGCCGAATCCGTTCGTCACGCCCGAACTCAGTTTTGAATTCCACTATTTTTTCATGCGGAAGTTCTGGTTTTCTTATCTGGCAAAAGCGCTGGTTGTCTTTCCCGGCGGGTTCGGAACCATGGACGAGATGATGGAAATCTTGACGCTGATGCAGACGCAGAAGCTGATGAAGAGGATGGTGGTCCTGTTATACGGCACTACCTTCTGGAAAGAAATTATCAACTTCGACGCCTTGGTGCGCCATGGCATGATCGCAGCGGAGGACCTGAACCTTTTCGAATTCGCCGATGATGTGGACACCGCTTTCAAGATTCTGGAAAGCGGGTTGACCAAGTACTATCTCCAGGACGAACAGGAAGTGCCGGGCATCGCCAAATCGCAGGTATAAGCGCCGATGCTTTCCCGCCTGCGCACTTTCCGAGAAGCGATAGGGTGGGTGGGGCAGGTCTTCCTGCTGTTGCTGGTGGTGCAGTTGGTAACGGGGGCGCTCGGACTGAGCCGCGGGCTGGGCACCTTGCGGCTGGCCGTCTACTTCACGGGCATCTGGGTGCTTTTGCGTTTGGCGCGCAAGGCATTCCGGCGCGGGATTTGGCGGCTGCGCAACCGGCTGCTGGCTGCGTATCTGTTTATGGCGGTGGTGCCGGTCCTGTTGATCGCGACGCTGGCGCTGGTGGGGATCCGCATGGTCGCGAGCCAGTTGGCGGTCTACCTGGTGACCAGCGAACTTGACCGCCGCATTGATGGCTTGCAGTTGCTGGGCCAGAGCATCGCGGAGGAAAGCCGGGCAGAGCGCAGGATCGATACGCTGTATCGCAAGCGTTATCCGGGAATCGCGGTGCTTTTGCGGGAAGCAGGACGCGAAACACGTTATCCGGCGGACGCACAAAGCCCCGCGCCGCTGGACGGCTGGAAAGGCGCGCAGGGAGTGATGCTGCGCGATCGAGATTTCTATCTATGGAGTTACCAAAAGACGGCTAGCGGGGACGTTACCGTCACAGCGCCTTTGACGCAGGATTATTTGAGCGGGCTGGTACCTAACATCGGACAGGTTGGGTTCGGGACTCTGTTGGGGAACTCGGCACAGCTCTTGTCGCAGGCGCCTCCGGGAACCGTACCGCCCAGCCGGATGCCCGCGCCCATTAATCTCTTGGATCCCGAAGTGCGATGGTTCGCGGCGGTGCCGGCGTTCGATTGGGAACATCCGGGCGAGGCTTCGACGCACTTCATTGTGGCGGTGCGGTCGCGGCCGACGGCGCTGGCGGCGGCCATGTACGATCCCGACGCGGACCAGGCGCAGGCGGTGCAGCTGGTGATCCTGGTACTGCTGGTGAGCTTGTTCGTGATCGTGGAACTGGTGGCCTTCATCATTGGCGTGCGCCTGACGCGCTCGATGACGGGCGCGGTGCATCGTTTGTATGAAGGGACGCAACGCGCCACCGCCGGCGATTTTGCGCATCGCATTAAAGTGAAGGGACGCGATCAGCTTGCCGAGCTCAGCCTGTCCTTCAACCGCATGACCGAAAGCATTCAGCATCTGCTCACGGTGGCAAAGGAGAAGGAACGTCTGCAATCGGAAATGGATATCGCGAGCGAGGTCCAGAACCGCTTGTATCCGCGAACGGCTTTGAAGACGGCCTCCTTGCGCGTGACCGGGGTGTGCCATCCCGCGCGCGTGGTTTCGGGCGATTACTTCGATTACGAACCGCTGCAGGGATCGCGAACCATGCTGGCGATCGGCGATGTAGCCGGGAAGGGAATTTCGGCGGCGCTGTTGATGGCGTCCTTGCAGAGCTCGCTGCGCGCGCAGTTGGCGGAAGGGGCGGTGTCGACTTCGCAACTGGTCAGCCGCGTGAATCAGCAGTTGCACGCTTCGACCGCGCCCGAGAAATTCGCCACTTTCTGCGCCGGCACTTTCGATGAGACGCAGGGCGTCTTTACCTACACCAATGCCGGGCATTTGCCGCCGCTGGTGGTGCGCAACGGTTCGGTGGAACGGCTGGATGTGAATGGAATGGTGGTGGGGGCGTTTCCCTTGGCCAAATATACGGAGAGCCAAGTGGAACTGAAGTGCGGCGATCTGCTGGTGTTCTTCACCGACGGCATCAGCGAGCCCGAAAATGCCTACGGGGAAATGTTTGGCGAAGACCGTTTGGCGGAGCTGATTTCGCGCCACGCCCACTTGAATGAGGACCAGATTATCGAGGCGGTTTGGAAAGGCGTTCATGAATGGTCCGGAGAAGGGGAATTGGCTGACGATATGACCCTGTTATTGGCCAGGAAATTGTGACCTCTATTGGGGGAGCGGGGCACAGACGAAAGCTGGCGTAGGGTAGGATACTATCGTGGGGCCGCAAAATCACAATCCGCTCGATGAATTGCAGGCGCTGGATGATCAGATCGGCCAGACTACGGAACTGGCTGGGCTGAAGCCGATTTTCTTTCGGCTGGATGAGCTGGCCAAGGCGCATCCGGGCGATTTTGAAGTCCAGCTTTCGGTGACGGAGCTGAAGCAAAAGGTGGTTACCCGAGGCACCGCACTGAAGCAATTGGGGCAGATGATGCAGGGGGGTGTACCGGGCTCGGCGATCGGGACGACAACGGGGACCCTGATCATTTCGCCGCAGCCGCCGCCAACACCCACTGAGACGCTGCGGCCGTTTCCCGAACCCGTGGCGCCGCCTCCGCCTCCTCCACCGGCGCTTTCGTCCACTTTTCAGGCGCCACCGGCGGTCCCGCCGGGGGGCAATATTGCGCCGCCGCCACCACCGCCGGCTCGTCCGGCCGGTGACGGAGCAACGTGGAAGCGTGCGCTGCTGCTGGGAGTGATCGCTGGCGCCGTGGTGTCGGTTCTCGTGCTGGTGGTCCTGGTGAATCAGGCGCGCAAACGGAATCTGATCGCGAACGTCGCGGTGCAGGTGACCACTACACCCTCGGGCGCGGCGATTCAGGTGAACGGGGAAGCGAAGTGCACCTCCAATTGCTCACTGGCGCTGCCGCCGGGCGAGTATCAGGTGACGGCGGCACTGGACGGGTATCAGCCGGCTGCAAGCGCTTTGAAAGTGACGGCGAGGCAGCCCGGCTCGCTTAGTTTGAGTCTGGAACCGCAAGCGCAGATGGTGCGGATTCTTACGGATCTGCCCCAGGGGCAAGTCAGTGTGGACGGTCAGCCGCCGGCGGATTTACAAGACGGACAATTCGTCATGAATAACGTCCAGGCTGGGCAACATGCGGTCAAGGTGACGTCGAAGACGGGGGAAGCTGCGTTCACCATCGACGTTGCCGAGGCCAAGCTGCCAGCGATCTCGGGACCGGTGACGGCGCGGGATTTGATCGCTGTGCTGGTGTCGAGCATGGGCGGCAGGGCGCGGGTAGTGACTAATAGCCCTGCAAAGCTGGCACTCAACGGCCAGGCGCAAAGCGATGCGTCCCCAACGGGTGTTGACCTGACGGGCTTCCGGCCGGGGGTCAACGAAATCACGGTGGGCGAGGGCAAGGATTTGCGCACCTTGGCGGAGAGTTTCGGTCCGGCGCCGATGTTGACGGCGTTTCTGAAATCCGATGTGAATATTGGAACCCTGATCATCTCTACCGCCGAAGATAATGTTCGCGTTTTCGTGAATGGCAAGGAATATCCGAGGAAGACGCTGAAGGGTCAGTTGCGGATCCCGACGCTTGGGAGCGTCAATGTGCGTGTGGCCAAAGACGGTTTCGAAATCACGGGGGCGCAGACGGCGGACGTTAAGAAGGGCTCGGAGACCCGGCTCGAATTTAAGATGCAGGCGTTGCCGCAGGTGGCGATCCTACAAATTCGTGAAGCGACTCCGGGAGCGGAAGTGCTGCTGGATCAGAAGTCACTGGGCGCCGTAGGCGATGACGGGTCCTTCTTGGCGAACAGCGTGCCGCCGGGCGAGCATACTATCGAGTTGCGCAAGGATCAGTTTCTGCCTAAGCGGATGCAGCGAGTGTTCGTCGCGGGAAGAACGGTAGCACTGTTGGGTGGGGACGCGGTGCTGGCGGCCGCGATTGGTACTGTGCGCTTGACGCGTGCGCCCGCTGATGCCGCCGTGGTTTACCGGCGTGCCGACGAAACGCAGGGGCACGAACTGAAGCTTAATCAGGTGGATCTGCCTGCGGGCAACTATATCTTTACAGCCCGAGCTGCAGGCTACGTGGACCGGACTGAGCGGGTACAGATCGGCGCGGGCGAGACGCATCCCTTGGAACTGGCGCTGGCGAACCGAGGGCGGGGCACCGCATGCTGGCGAACTGGCTCGCCTATTGCGGGTGGGCCCGCGATGACACGCTGGTCCGTCGGCTGGAAGAACCAGGTCCGCGCCGCGGTGCGGCCGTACTTCCCGGGGGATCCGCCGGCTACTGACCGAACTTCAGCGTGATGATCCCGTCCCGGTTGACCCCGGTCCCGGCGGGCGGATTCTGATACACCACCTTGTTGTGCTGTGAACCGCCGGCGTCGACGTCGAGGCCCTTGTCCAGCACTCCTGTCCAGCCCAGCGCGCGTAAGCGTGGTTCGGCGTCGGCCCAGAACATGCCGGTCAGGTCGGGCATCAGGAACTGATTGCCTTTGGACACCTGCAGCTCGATAACCGAGTCCACCGGTACCGTCTGGCCCTTGGGCGGATTCGTCCCGATCACCTCGCCGGCCGGCCGGGGGCTGTCCACCTGCGCCTGGCTGAACTTGCTGAAGCCGTAGACGGTCAGGTTCTTTTGCGCGAGGTCCACATTCTGACCGGCGACGTCGGGAACCAGCTTGGTCTCGGGCCCCGAAGCAATACGGTGAACTGAACCAGTAGAAGA
>CAVVZG010000077.1:0-18419 GCA_963752205.1 Bryobacterales bacterium
GAAAGTCCGACGGTGAGCGATTACCAGGATGGCTCGGCTTTCGAGCTATTTTAACTCGGCAGTGATTTCTCCGCGCACATCCACTTCGACAAAGTTGCGGGCATCTAAACGAACCGCCGCCAGAGCATTCGCCGTCGAGGGGAAGTCCGCAGGCAGCGCTTGACCGCTGAGGACCTTGGCGGCGTGCACCAGATGCGCGCTCATCTTGCGCTGGCTCGGCGTCCGCGAAGACTTTTCAGTCAACAGCGCCGCGATCTGCCGTTGCGCGCTGGGTGCAATTTGCTGGCCCCGAATTTCCATCGCAACCGCGAGCGCCAGTGCGGCGCGTATCGATATATACCGGCCGAGCCCGGCTTTTTGTTGCGAAAGGCCATCAATTATCGGAATCATGGATCCCCTTAGGCAGATTAAAATTCGAATTCATAATTTTAGCACTTGAAAAATGTCTCAGTCTTTGCCTGGATGATACCTTCCCCGCCAAGGTGTACGCTTAGGTAGCTATGGCCTTTCGTGAGCTACCTCCGCGCCGCCGCAATCCGCAAATAGGGATCGCCGCCATCATCATCGGCGCCGTATTAGTGCTGGCCTTCGGGCGCACCATCTGCAGTTACATCATCGATTACTTCTGGTGGCGCGAGATGGGCCAAGTCCCCACCTGGATTCGCATGACCGCCTACCGCTACGTCCCCGGCCTGGCCGCCTGGGTCATCGTGTTCGCCGTCCTCTGGGTAGCCCACGCCCGCGGCATGAAACACGCCGGCGAACGTTTAGGCGCTTGGCCCATCTACGCAAAAATAAGCACCCTCGCTCTTGCCTTCGTAGCCATGATCCTCACCCTCTCCACCGTCGAAGGCTGGACCGTAGCCCGCTACGTCGGCGGCAAAGGCGCTGCGGCGTCAGGCTGGACCGATCCCGTGTTCGGCAAACCGCTGCCGTTTTATTTCTTCGAACTCCCGTTCTACAACATGCTGCTGAGCTGGGTAGCCGCTACCGCCTTCGTCGCCGCCCTTATCTATTACCTGGCCGCCCGCGGCTGGCAGCTCAAACACGATATGCCCGGCTACGTCTTCGGCCAGGAATTAGACCTCCGCGATCTAAGCCGCCTGGGCCGCCTGGAAACAGGCTTGCTAAAAGGTCTAGCCGCGCTCTTCCTGGTAGCCCTAGCCGCCCAATTCTGGCTAGGCCGCTATGACCTCATGCTGAGCGATCACGGCAACCTGATGGTCGGCATCGACTACCTGCAACAAAACCTAGGCCTCCCGCTCCAAACCATCAAAGCCGCCGCAGCCATCCTAGCCGCAGTCCTAGTAATCGCCGGACGCCGCAAGCTAGCCATCGCCTGCGCCATTGTATTAGTAGTCGATTGGCTAGTTCCCCCGCTAGCCGCCAGCCTCTACGTTCGCCCCAATGAATTGATGCTGGAGAAACCCTACATCGTCCGCCATATTGAAGCCACCCGCGCCGCCTACGGCATCGACAAGCGCGCGAGTGTCATCGATTTCCCCGCGCAAAAAGAAGGCCGCATCGACTTCGAAGCCAACCGCGCGCTGTTAGAAAACGTCCGTCTATGGGACTGGCGCGCCTTCCATGACACCCTAAGCCAAAGCCAGCCCCTGCGCCCCTACACCTACGCCGATACCGACGTTGACCGCTACCAAATCGACGGCCGCCTGCGCCAAACTCTTCTCGCGCCCCGTGAGCTCGATCTCAATCAGTTAGGCGACGCCCGCAATCGCTGGATCAACCGCGCCCTCACCTTTACCCACGGCTACGGCATCGTCATGGCCGAAGCCAACCGCATCAGCGAAACCGGACTTCCGCAATTGCTAGTCTTAGACGCCCCCGTAGAAGTAAAAACCAAAAGCCTCCAAGTCACCAAGCCCGAAATTTATTACGGCGAGACCATGGACGAATCCGTTTTCGTCCGCACCTCGCAGCCCGAGTTCAACTACCCCTCCGGATCGAGCGAAGTCAACACCCGCTACGACGGCAAGGGCGGATTCCCCATGTCGTCCGTGGGCATGCGCACGCTAGCGACGGTAGCCGACGGCGATTGGAACATCCTGCTGACGAATTCGCTCACTCCCGAGAGCCGCATGATGATCCACCGCAAAGTCACCGAGCGCGTGTCCGAACTAGCGCCCTTCCTAAGCTGGGACGAAGATCCCTACCTGGTGAACACCGAAGACGGACGCCTGGTGTGGATTCTAGACGGCTACACCACCAGCGAATCGCATCCCTACTCACGCCCCGTAGCGATGGAAAATCTAGGCCGCTTCAATTATATTCGTAACTCCATCAAAGCCACCGTTGACGCCTACGATGGCGACGTCCACATGTACGTCTTCGACACCGAAGACCCCTTAATCGCCGCCTATCAAAACTTATTCCCCGAGCTATTCTCGCCCGCCTCTGCCATGCCCGCGGGCCTGCGAGCCCACGCCCGCGCCCCCGAAATGCTCTTCCGCGCGCAAGCCGAAATCTACCGCACCTACCACATGCGCGACCCCGAGTCGTATTACAACCGAGCCGATCTGTGGGACCTTGCGACCTTCACAACAGGCGCCGGCGGCCAACCCGAGCCCGTTCCGCCAACATATATGATTGCCGAACTCCCCGGCCAAAAAGACCCCGAGTTCCTGCTGATGATCCAGTTCACCCCGCGCAACAAGCAAAACTTGATCGGACTGATGGCCGCCCGCAGCGACGGCGAACACCTGGGTGAACTAGTCTTCCTCCAACTCCCCAAACAAGAAGTAATCTCCGGCCCCCTGCAAGTAGAAGCGCTGATCAATCAGGACCAAAATATCTCCAAAGACCTAACACTTTGGAACCAGCAAGGCAGCCAAGTCCTTCGCAGCCAAATCCTGACCCTGCCCATCGATCAGACCTTCTTATATGTAGCCCCCATCTACATCCAAGCCGCCCAAGCCCGCATGCCGCAACTGAAAAAGGTGGCGCTAGTAAGAGGCAGCACCCTAATCTACGCCGACACCTATGAACAAGCCCTAGCCCAGTTGCAAGCCGAACAAGGCGGCAAGCCCGTGCAGATCCTGACTCCCGCGACGCCCGCCGGCGCTTCCCCGACCATCTCAACCACCACGCCTTCGCTCTCCGACCCGAGAATCGAAACCATCCGCATGCACCTAGACCGCTACCGCCAGCTCTCCGCCCAAGGCAAATGGGCCGAAGCCGGCAAAGAACTAGAAGCCGTCCAATCCGCCGTAAAGTAACCGGAAAAAGAGGGACGGAGCCTGATTTTCAAACGCACCACCCTTTGCCCACCGCGCGGCGGATTGCAAATCAGGCTCCGTCCCTCTTTTTCCCACCGCTATCACGGTAAAGAAACCCCAGTAGTTGTACGATGAAAGCAGAGATGTCCGCCGGACACCAGCATCCGCACGTGCACCAGTTCGCAGGCGATGACACCAGGATGAAGCGCGTCCTCATCGTCTCCCTGATCCTGACCCTAGGCTTCGTAGTCTTCGAAACCGCCGCCGGCTTCTCCGCCAGCAGCCTGGCCCTGCTCTCCGACGCCGGCCACAACTTTACCGACGCCTTCGCCCTCCTGCTAGCCGCCTTCGGAATCTACCTGCAAGCCCGCCCCGGCGATCACACCCGAACCTACGGCTACCAACGCGCCGGCGTCTTAGCCGCCTTCGTAAACGCGCTCTTATTGATCCTCCTAGCCGCCGTCCTCTTTTACGAAAGCTACCAACGCCTGTTGCATCCCCAACCGGTAGCCGCGAACACCATGATGATCGTGGCCGCCGTAGCTCTGGTCCTCAACCTGGCGATCGCGTGGGCCCTAGGCGGACACGGCCACCATCATCACGATCTCAACGTGCGCGCCGCCTGGCTCCACATGGCCGGTGACGCGGGCAGTTCCGCCGCCATCATCCTGGGAGCCCTCGCCATCCGCTACACCGGTTGGCAAGTGATCGATCCCATCCTCTCGATCCTCATCGGCGTCGCCATAGTATGGTCCGGCTGGGGCATCATCCGCGACTCCCTCAACATCCTATTAGAAGGACTCCCCAAAGGCCTCCAACTGAAAAAAGTCTCCGCCGAATTGAGCCAAGTCGAAGGCGTCATCGACGTCCACGACCTCCACATCTGGAGCCTCGGCTCCGAATCCCGCGCCCTAAGCTGCCACGTCCTGATCGACGACATGCCGCCGTCTGAAAGCGACTCCATCCTCCGCCGCATCAACGACGTCCTCTGCGAACGCTTCCACATCCTCCACACCACCGTCCAGTTCGAGCACGTAAAGTGCATCCTGGCCGAAACCCACTGCACCACCGCCCCGCAACCCACCGCCCAGCAAGAACACCGCCACTAAGGTCTTTCACGTATCGCGTGCCCCCCGCGCTTCTGCTTTGATACAGTAGGACTTCGAATCATGAAATACCTGTCACGGGTGGTCTGGTCGGAAGGCATGTACCTCGGGCCTCACCATTTTCAGGCACAAAGCCGGTATTTCGAGGATTCCATCGGCTTCACCACCGCCGCCCTCTGGTTCGAACCCTGGGGCCTGGTAGGCGCCCAACTCGACGCCGAAGCCTTAAAAAACGGCACCGTCTCCCTGATCCACGCCCGCGGCATTCTCCCCGACGGCATGGTCTTCCACATGCCCGAAAGTGACCCCCTCCCGGAACCACGAAATATTGCCGATTTGTTCCCAGCAGTCCGCGACACGGTAACCATCATGCTGGCCGTAGCTCCCCGCCGCCCCGAAGGCGCCAACACCCTGACCCCCGGCGACTCTGCGTCCCTCTCCCAAGAAAACGGAGCCCTGCGCTTCCGAGCCGAAATCCAAATGCTCCACGATGAGACCACGGGCCGCGACGAAAAGCCCGTACACATCGGCCGCAAAAACATCAAGCTCTTACTCGACACCGAACCCGCCGGCGATTTGGTCACGCTCCCCATCGCCCGCATCATGCGCGATGGCTCCGGCCATTTCATCTTCGACGAATCCTTCATCCCGCCCTCCGTCGAAATCAGCGCCAGCGATCGCCTCATGTCGATCCTGGGCCGCCTGATAGAAATTCTGGAAGAAAAAAGCTCGCGCTTCTCCCGCTCCGCCGGCGGCGGCAAAGAAAAATCGTGGGCCGAATTCTCCACGCGCGAAATCGCCAACTTCTGGCTGCTTGCATACCGTGAACTCGTCGCTAGCCCCGCTGCGTCATCAATACCACACCAAGCGCGGCCATCCCGAAGAACTATTCGTCGACATGCTCAAGCTCGGCGGAGCCCTCTGCACCTTCGCCATCGAATCGCACCCGCGCGACCTCCCGCTCTACGATCACCGCAATCTAGACAAATGCTTCGGCGCGCTAGACGAACACATCCGCATTCATCTGGAAACCATCGTCCCCACGCAATACGTAGAAATCCCGCTCGTAAAACGCGCCGAATTCTTCTACGAAGCCGCCGTAACCGATCAACGCGTCCTCGATAAAGCCCGCTGGATTTTCGCCGTCCGCTCGCGCGTCAGTGAACCCGACTTAATCGCGAAAACCCCGCAGCTAGTAAAACTCTGCTCCAAGGATTTCGTGCCGCAGCTAGTCAAACGCGCCCTCCCCGGCATGGCGCTCACGCACCTGCAAGTGCCGCCGTCCGCCATCCCTGTCAAAGCCGACACTCAATATTTCAGCGTCAGCCGCTCCGGACCCTGTTGGGATCACATCGTGCAAACCCGCCAGCTCGGCCTGTACGTCCCCGGCGATTTGCCCGACCCCACCGTCGAACTGTTAGTGATTTTGGAGGCCTGAAGACATGCACCCGCAGCAGCCGGCGCAGCGCCGTGTCGAAAACCTCGCGTATTGCTTCCAGGAATTGTTGACCGTGGGCGAACGCCTGCGCTCCAACCGCCAACAAGTAGCCGACGCCCCCGGGTTCCGCGCGCAAATCTGGGCCGCAGTCCGCCAAGCCGATGACGACGCCCGCCGCCGCGGCTACACCGCCGACGACATCGAACTAGCCACCTTCGCCACCATCGCATTCCTCGATGAATCGATCCTGAACCTGCGCCTCCCCGTCTTCGCCGACTGGCCGCGCCAGCCCTTGCAAGAAGAACGCTACGGCCACCACATCGCCGGCGAAATCTTCTTCCAAAATCTGCAAAAGATTCTAGGCCGCCAGGACTCCCACGAAACCGCCGACCTCCTAGAGGTCTATCAACTCTGCTTGCTCCTAGGATTCGCCGGCCGCTACAGCATGGGTGGCCGCGGCGACCTGCGCGCCATCACCATGCAGACCGCCGACAAAATCCAACGCATCCGCCAGCAGGGCGGGGAACTGTCGACCGCCTGGCGTCTCCCCCAAGATCCGCCATTCAAAACCGGCACCGACCCGTGGGCGACGCGCCTGCTGTGGATCGCCACAGGCTGCGCCGGTCTCTTGCTTTTGCTCTTCGTAGCGTTCTACTTTCTCCTAAGTTCCGGAGCCGATAACCTGGAAACCATCGCGAGGCGCCTCCTATGAATTTCTATTGGGCCGGCGCTGCATCTTTCGTCTTCTTCATGCTGATCGGAGTGCTGGGCGGCAGCCTCCTGCATCTCGAAGGCCCCCGCTGGTATTTCTTCATGGGCTTGATGGCCGCCCTAGGACTTTCTTCCTTCGCCCTGTTCTATTACTTCCAACGAAAAGCCCAAGAACGCCGCAGCGGTAGCTCATCGAGCACTCCTGACGCGGGTGCAAATGAAACCGACCCGCTCATCCGCGACGCCAACGCCCGCCTGGCCCAATCCAAAGCCGGAGCCGGCATCGCCAACCTGCCCATGATCTTCGTGATCGGCGACCGCGGCACCGCCAAAACCAGCACCATCCTGCAATCCGGAATCGAACCCGAACTGCTAGCCGGCCAAGTCTATCAGGACAACGCCGTCACCCCCACGCGCACCGCCAACATATTTTATGCGCGCGGCACAGTCTTCGTAGAAGCTGGCGGCGCAGTCCTCGGAACCCCACAAGCCTGGTCGCGCCTAGTCGCCAAACTCCAACCCGGAAAATTGAAATCGCTAGGCGGCGGACAAGCCCCC
The DNA here is from genome assembly GCA_963752205.1 of Bryobacterales bacterium. Taxonomy (GTDB): domain Bacteria; phylum Acidobacteriota; class Terriglobia; order Bryobacterales; family Bryobacteraceae; genus Palsa-187. The sequence continues at coordinate 7,047 of CAVVZG010000077.1, forward strand.
CGCGGCGTCCTCCTCTGTTTCGACCTCGAAACCTTCACCCGCCAAGGCGCAGCCGAGTCGATCGCCAACGCCGCCCGCTACCTGCAAGCCCGCCTCGGCGAAATCTCCCAAATCCTAGGCGTCAGCTTCCCCGTCTACGTCTTATTCACCAGAGCCGACCGCCTCCCCTACTTCGCCGAATTCGTCCGCAACCTCAGTAACGAAGAAGCCGGCCAAGTAGTAGGCGCGACCCTCCCCATGCGCCCCGCCAACGCCTCCGGCGTCTACGGCGAAGAAGAAAACCAGCGCCTCACCGCAGCCTTCACGCAGTTGTTCCACACCTTCTGCGACCAGCGTCTGCGCCTGCTCCCCCGCGAAACCGACGCCGAAAAACTCCCGCAGTCCTACGAATTTCCCCGCGAATTCCGCAAACTCCGCAGCGCTCTAGTGCAGTTCCTGGTCGACATCGGACGCCCCAGCCAGCTCCGTGCCAGCCCCTTCCTGCGCGGCTTCTACTTCTCTGGAGTCCGCCCCGTCACCATGACCGAAGTAGCCGCCGCCCCCCAAGCAACTCCCGTAGAGCAAGCCGGAGTCAGCGGAGCCACCGGCATGTTCCGCGTAGGAGTAGAAGCCCAGCGCCGCGCCCAACAAGCCCAAGCCACCCCCGGCGGCGGTTCCAGAAAAGTTCCGCAATGGCTCTTCCTGGGACACCTGTTCAACGACGTAATCCTAGCCGACGAATCCGCCCGCCGCGCCAGCGGCTCCAGCACGAAAACCAGCACGCTGAAACGCGCCCTCTACGCCACGGCCGCCGGTCTGTGCCTCTTGTACTCGATCTTGCTGATCGTGTCCTTCTTCGGCAACCGGTCGCTAGAGCAAAAAGCTCTGGACGCCTCCCGCGGACTCTCCGCAATCGCCGCCGCCCCGCTTCCGTCAGAGGATTCCCTGCGCAAACTAGACACGTTACGCCAATCCCTGGCCGAACTCACCGATTACGAATACAACGGTGCGCCCCTCCACCTGCGCTGGGGCCTCTATAGCGGCAGTTCCGTGCTCCCCAGCGTCCGCCGCGTCTACTATTCAAAGTTCAACCAATTACTATTCGGCGGTACTGAAGCCGGAATCCTGGCATTCCTCCAACGCACCCCCGCCGCTCCCGGCCCCACTGACGATTACGGCTACGGTTACGATTCCCTAAAAAGCTATCTGCTCACCACGTCAGAGTGGAAACGCTCCTCCGATCAAAGCCTGCAAGCCTTCCTAGCTTCCCGCTTACGAGACCGCTGGTCCGCCGGCCACGAAAACGAAATCGGCCAACCGCGCATGGACCTGGCGAAACTCCAATTCGATTTCTACGCCAAAGACTTGCAGCACGGCAACCCCTACTCCGCCGACAACGACAGCGCCGCCGTAGACCGCACCCGCAGCTATCTATCGAAATTCTCCGGAGTCCAACGCGTCTACCAATTCCTCTTAGCCGAGTCCGCCAAGAACAATCCGCCGACGACCTTCAACCGCAAATTCCCCGGCACCGGCGACGCCGTAACCAGCACCGTCGAAGTAGCCTGGGCCTTCACCCGCGACGGCTGGAAATTCATGCAGGACCAAATCAAGCGCCAAAACTTCGGCGGCGAACAATGGGTGCTAGGCCCCTACCAATCGCAAGGCGTCGATAGAGCCTCGATGGAACGCGGCATCCTCGACCTCTACACCAAGGACTACATCGAACAATGGCGCAACGTCCTCCGCCGCAGCAACGTAAACCGCTACGCTAACTATCAGGACGCGTCGCGCAAACTGACGCTCCTGACCGGCAGCGGCGCCCCCCTACTGGCCTTAATGTGGTGGACCTCGCAAAACACCTCCATCGATCTCCCCGGCGTCTCCGATAAATTCAAAGCCGTCCAAGCCGTAGTCCCACCGTCCCAAGCGCAACAGTACATAGTCCAGCCCAACCAAAGCTATAACGGCGGACTAATGAACCTGCAGCAAGCCGTAGACCGCGCCGCCAACAAAGACCCTAGCGGTGAGCAATCAACGCGCGACAACGCCCAGTCCGCCCGCCTCAGCACGCGCCAGCTCTCGGCCACGTTCCCGCCCGACCCCGAAGCCCACATCGATCAACGCACCGAAGAGTTGCTGCTGCAACCCATCACCTATCTAGACAACTTAGCCGGAGGCGATCTCCGCGCCGGTGGCGCCGCCTTCTGCGCCGCCTTCAATCCGCTCACCGCGAAGTTCCCCTTCAACCCCACCGCGACCGCCGAAGTAACGCTAGACGAACTAGGCAGCATCCTCCGCCCGCAATCGGGAAAACTTTGGACCTTCTACGAGTCCTCGCTCAAAAGCGTAATGCAATGCCCCAACGGCGAGTGCTCCCCGCAAGGCAGCACCCCCATCAACCCCGTCTTCGTCCGCTACATCAGCCAGATGATGAAATTCTCCCGCGCCGTCTACGGCGACTCTGGCCAGGACCCGAACCTCCACTACACCCTGCGCCCGCAATCGACAGACCAAGTGGACGACTTCACCGTAGCCGTCAACGGCGAGCAAGCGCAGCTCAAAGGCGGAAGCTCCAAACAATTCACCTGGCCCGGCCCCGGCACCCGCAGCTTCCGTCTCGACTTAAAAGTGGCCGGCGGCAGCCAACTGGGAGCCCAATCCTACGACGGCCCCTGGGCCGTCTTCCGCTTCTTCGCCGACGCCAACCGCACCACCAACGCCGGCAACGGCTACACCTTCACATGGTCCGTGACGTCGGGCCGCAGCCAACAGCCGCAAATGGTCAAAGGCCGTCCGCTGATTTACGAATTCTTCGTCGATACCGGAGGCGGCCCCGCAGTCTTCAGCAAGGACTTTCTGTCTACACTGAAGTGTGTGGCCCCCGTCACACGCTGATGGAACACCCCGCGCGCGTCGGCAAATACGAAGTCGAAGAGTTTCTCGGAGGCGGCATGTCCCGCGTCTACCGCGCCAAAGACAGTGTCCTAGGCCGCCGCGTGGCGCTCAAAATTCTGGCCGAAACCCAAGCCGCCGATCCCGAAGCCAAAGCCCGTTTTCTGCAGGAAGCCCGCATCGCCTCCAGCACCGCCCACGAAAACATCATCTCGGTTTACGACTTCGGCGAAGAACACGGACGCCCCTTCATGGTCATGGAATTTCTCGAAGGCGAAAGCCTCCGCGAAGCCATCGAGCACCACCGCACCGGCGACTTCGCCCGCCGCATGCAGATCGGCCTGCAAGTAGGCCGCGCCATCGGCCACATCCACCAAAAGAAAATCATCCACCGCGACATCAAGCCCGAAAACGTAAACGTCGACGCCTTCGGCCGCGCCAAGCTCATGGACTTCGGCATCGCCAAAGCCGACAACATGCGCCTCACCCGCACCGGCATGACCCTCGGAACCCCCTACTACATGTCGCCCGAACAAGTTCTCGGCCAGGACGTCACTCCGCTAGCCGACATCTACTCCTTCGGCGTCCTCATGTACGAGTTGCTCTCCGGCAAAAAGCCCATCGAAGGTGAGAACTACGAAAAAATCTTCCACAAAATTCTCTACGATCCCCTCGACCTCGAACCTCTCCACGAAGCCGCCGTCGCCCCCGCCGCAATCGACCTCATCAGTAAGTGCCTGACCAAGCGCCCCGCCGATCGCCCGCAAAACTTCACCATCATCTGCGGAGCCATCGAAGAAACCCTCCGCCAAGGAGCCCTCCAACCCCGTCCCGCCCCCCCGGCCCCCGCACCGGCTACCACCAATGACGGCCTGCCCGCGTTTCTGCAAGCCCTCCCTTCGCCCCTCAGGACTTCCGGAGGCCTGGCAGTCCTAGGCGGCGGCGCCACTCTCCTCGTCATGGCTGCCATCTATCTTGCCCTCCGCCTGGCCCGAGTCATCTAGATGCAACTCCCCTCGCTCATCGGCAAGTACGAGCTGCAAGAATTCCTCGGCGGCGGTATGTCCCACGTCTACCGCGCCCGCGACACCATCATCGAACGCTCCGTAGTTGTGAAGATCCTCACCGAAGAATCCTCCGCCGACCCCGAATCCAAAGCCCGCTTTTTACACGAAGCCAAAATCGCCGGCGGCATCCAGCACGAAAACATCGTCAGCGTGTTCGACTACGGCGAGCACGGCGGCCGCCCCTATATCGTGATGGAATATCTCGAAGGCGAAGACCTTCGCAACGCCATCCGCGACGCCCACACCGGCGCGCTCGCGAACCGCCTGCGCATCGCCACCGACATCGCCGCCGCACTCGAATACGTCCACGAACGCGGCATCATCCATCGCGACATCAAACCCGAAAACGTCCACATCGCCAAGAACGGCAAAGTGAAACTGATGGACTTCGGCATCGCGAAAACCGCCAACTTGTCCCTAACCCGCACCGGCATGGCCATGGGCACGCCCTACTACATGGCGCCCGAACAAGTAGCCGGCCGCGCCACCACGCCCTTGGTCGACATCTACGCCTTCGGCATGCTCTTCTACGAACTGCTCACCGGCGTCCGCGGCATCCAAGGCGACACCATGGAGCAGCTCTTCTACCAGATCATCAACGTCCCGCTCGACCCGGCGATGCTCGAAAACGCCGGCGCCCCGCCCGCCATCCGCGATCTCGTCCTGCGCTGCACCGCCAAGCTTCCCGAGCAGCGCCCACAAAGCATGCGCGAAGTGATTGACGTCCTGCGCCACGCCACGCCCCGCACCGGCAGCGTAACCACGCGCACGATGACCGCGCCCGCCGTAACACCCGTACCATCCCCGACGCCCATGACCCCGCACGCCGGCCCTCCCATCGTCCTCACCATGCTAGCCATCATGGGCGTGATCGTCGTCGGCATCGCAGCGTATCTATGGGTCCACCGCGTAGAAGCCGTCCCCGGCATGATTTATTACCCCGGCGGAGCCTTCCCCTTCGGCCCCAACCAAAAGCCCGTGAACCTGGGCCCGTTCTACATCGACGAAACCGAAGTCTCCAACGCGGACTACGCCGAATTCTGCCGCGCCACCGGCTGCACTGTACCTACCGCGTATCCGGATCTCCCAGTAACGAACGTCACGATCGACCAAGCCCGCGCCTACGCGAAGTGGAAAGGGCGCCGCCTCCCGACAGCCCAAGAATGGGAACGCGCCTCCCGCGGAGTCAACGCCCTCCGCTACCCCTGGGGCAACGAAGACGACCCCACCAAAGCCAACTTGCTAGACAATCCCACGCTCCAGAAACACGCCCTAATGCCCGTGCATTCGTTTATGAAAATGCCCGAATACCAAATGGCCGGCAACGCCTGGGAACTAATCGACACTCCTGTCACCCCCAGCGACGCCGCCGTGGCCATGTTCACCACTCTCCTGACCCCCGCCCCCACGAAGGACGAACCCTGGTTCCAAATCCGCGGCGGATCATATAACACGCCGCTTCCAGCAGCGGTCACGTACGAATACTCTCCCATACCCGAACGCTTCTCCGCTCCCGACATAGGTTTCCGCACCGCCAAAACATTCCCATGACGACCACCGACTGGAACGCCAAACAATACCAGCAACGCCACGCCTACGTCTTCGAATACGGCAAGGCGGTTCTCGATCTCCTCTCCCCGCAAAAAGGCGAACGCATTCTGGACCTAGGCTGTGGCTCCGGCCAACTAACCGCCGCCATAGCCGACGCCGGCGCCACCGTGATCGGCCTAGACTCCTCCAAAGAAATGCTAGCCGAAGCCCGCGCCAACTACCCCACGGCTGTATATCCGACAATCGACTTCCGCCAAGCCGACGCCGCCAACTTTACAATCGAGTCCCCCGTAGACGCCGTCTTCTCCAACGCCGTCCTCCATTGGGTAAAGAATGCGGACGGCGCCGCCGCGTCTATCTCGAAAGCCCTAAAACCCAACGGCCGCTTCGTCGCGGAATTCGGAGGCCACGGCAACATCCGCACCATCCTAGAAGCCCTAGGCCCAATCGAAACCCCCTGGTATTACCCCACCATCGGCGAATACGCAACGGTTTTAGAACGACACAATCTAGAACCCCGCCAAGCCTGGCTAATCGACCGCCCCACCCCGGTAGAAGGCGAAGACGGCTTCGAGCACTGGCTCTCCGTATTCGCCCGCGACATCACCACCCCCGAGCAACGAAAAATCCTAGCCGAAAAACTCGGCCCCACCCACTACAAAGCCGGCGTCTGGACCCTAGACTACCGCCGCCTGCGCATCGTAGCGTACAAAACGGCTTGAAACTACTCCGCCGACTCGCCACACCACCGCAGGACCCGCAGCGCCCGCAGCGTATTCCACCGGCTAGCCCCGCCCACCCGAGTCTCCATCTCCAGCGGAATCCGCTCGCGATGCAGCAGGTTGAGTGGCCAGCGCCCGTTCTGATGCCGCCGCTCGATCACAATGTCGATAGCCCCCCGCACCCGCGCGTCTGCTTTCACCCCCGCCTCCCGCAGATAATCCAGCCCGCGCAAAACATCGTAATGCCAAAACGTCGGATAAGCGAACCGCAGCCAGCGCTTGTCGATGACCTCCCCGCTGCGCAGCGACCGGAACATCCCGCGCTCCAGCAAATACTTCTTCGCCCCTCTTGCGAGCCTTCGTAACCGCCGCCGATTTCCGCCCCGACCGTTCGTAATCGAGCAGCCCTTCCAGCACGCAAATGGTCGTATGAAACGAAGAGCGCCGGCTTGGCGGCCGCTTCACCGGCAAGTACGGCCACGCCTCGCAGTTCCAGCCACCATCTTCGAGCTGCTCCGCCAGCAGCTGCTCCGCCAGCGCAACGTTCGGTTCTTTGAAATACGAACCCACCCCGAGAATCCTGCCGTTGATGCAAGGCTCCGTTTCGCCGTCAAGAAAAGGCCGCTTGCCGAACTCCTCAAACACCAGCCGCCTATCGACGCGCTCCATCATCTTGCGAGCCCGCTTGCTAGCCGGATCGAGCCCTAGGTCCTTCAAGGCCACGAGACTATAAAGCGTAACCAGCAACCCCCGATCCCCCCCCGGCCCACCCCAGTTGCCGGCAGGAGATTGCAGCGCCAGTAGCCGCGCCCCCCAACCTTCGCTCGCCACCCGAGCCCGCTCCGCCGCAACCGTCTCGGGCGCTTCCCCGGTGAGGTCCCGCATCACCTGCCAGCGAATTGCCGGATCAGAATCCAGGAGCCATCTGAGATGCGCCGGCCGTGGCGCATAATCACGCAGCCGCATGCGTCTATTGTCGCAATTCTTCAAGAATTGCCCGAGCCGTGTTAGCCTGTTTTCGACGAGCCACGGAGGTGATCTTGCCTGTATCCATCTTCCACATCGGCCTATCGCTGGATCATCCCTTGATCCCTGTCGAGGAGCGCCCCAAGATCAAGAGAAGGCTGCGCGACCTGCAGGAACGGATGACCCGCGCCGGCTATCAGTACGAAATCATCCAGGCAACGCCCGAGACCGGCCTCGATGATTTCAAACATCGATTGGAAACCCAACCTTGCGATGGCGTGCTCATCGGAGGCGGCGTTGCCGGCAACGAGGCGATGTCCTACTTCATGGAACAAATCATCAACACGACGCATGAAATCGCCCCCAAAGCGAAAATCATGTTCTACAATCACTCCGTCGATGTACGCGCAATTGTGGAGCGCTGGTTCGGCTCCCCGGCCTGACGAAGGCCAGTTCTCTCGCCGAAGTACCCGCCATCGCCGGCGAACGCACCGGCTTCGCCTACAGCGCCGACCTCAGCCCCGTGACCGGTCAATGAACAACCCGCCGTTGATCGTGAGTCTGTCTTGCTACCCAACGCGCTTGAGTTCTTCCCGAACGACGCGTCTAAGTGTGCTCTCCAGGGGCTCACGGCTTCGGTTGACAAAATCCCTTAGCGCGAGATTGATGAGCGTTTGATAGTTGCCTCCACCGGCCTTGTCTACTTCATTCCGGAACCAGTCGAGAAGGTCGTCGTCCAACCGAATAGTTACTCGGGTCTTACCCGGCGGCACGGGCAGTACTGCTCCCCGTTTGCCCTTGCTAAAGTCGTATTCCTGTTTCATGAGTTCTCCAGATACTTCCTACGTTCGTTTTGGGTGGCCGGACGCGCTGAGATCATTCTGACAGTGTTTCCGCGCCACGTGTACACTACCGTCAGAACCCGCCCTAACGCGTCCATGCCAACCGTAACCCACCGCTCTTCTTTTCCGTGAACATCGTCACGCACCGTGATGGCGCGTTCGTCTTCCAAAGCCGGCACGGCATCGGCGAACTGGATTCCGTGCTTGCGCGCGTTAGCGGCAGCCTTGCGAGGATCCCATTCAAACTCGACCACTGTGTACGATTGTACACCGATTTAGTGCGCCATGTTTGAGAAAATCAGATTATGAAGTCCACTTACGCCGCGATCTTTGCCGCCACGTTGATGCTTGTGGCTGGCGGCGTCGACGCGCAGACGCATCTCGACGCCAGCGCAATCGATCAGGCGGTGATCTCGAAACTGTCGGCACAGTTTGCCAATCCTGAACAGGCAATTGTGATTATTCGAGATGGGGATTTCTCATTCACCGATGAATACCTTCGCTACCTTCGAGGTCCGAACCGTGACTGGAAGTTCGCGGGCGAAAACAGCGCCTTCAAACGGAACGGCCCCAGCAACCATGCACTCGTACGGCTCGGGACCAAGCCCTTTCTCAAGATTTCCAGCAATCATTCCCAAAGCGGCGTGGCTATCCAACAAGAGATCGAGGATTGGTTCGACTTGACGTTGTCTGACTTCGAGCCGGTCTTCTCATTCACGCCGGATGGGAGCGCAGGAGGGTTCGAGTTTACGATTGCTCGTGTCATAAAGGCGCAAAGCAACTTCAGCCAAGCCGCTGGACTCGAACGAATCGATACGACCCTAAACGTACGTTTCGAGGGGACGCCTGGACTCGACTTGCAGGGCATCTACGTCGGCGTCTACGAGCGGCATGCGAATCAGAAGAGGTTCAAACTTCGCACTGCGTACTCAGGTTTGGATAGTCACACGACGATTCCGACGAAGGATTTCGAAGCTCTCGCCAATCCATTCACAAACCCCGCCAACGAAACATTCATGCTCTACGCGCTTCCGGGACTCAAGAAGATCGCGGCGGGATCTAATGCTGACGATAGGGGATGGCTCCGAGACTTTCTCGATCACGCCAAGGACACGCCGGAAAAGCGAACCCTGCTGGAATTGCTCGCGAAGCCTTCAGTCCGCCCCTAGTCCGGCGCAAACTTACGCGCCACCCCACCAAAACAGCCCCCCAAACCCCCCATGCTACGCTCAAACCATGAGCTTCCAGCAGTCGTTTTTCGCCGAACGTTTCAACATCACCGAGCATGACCTCGAATCCTACCTAAGCGAAGCCCTCTCGGCCGGCGGCGACTACGCCGACGTCTACTTCGAATACCTCGCCACCAGCTCCCTCGGCATCGACGAGCAAATCGTCAAAAGCGCCACCGAAGGCGTCAGCATGGGCGCCGGAGTCCGCGTCATCGCCGGCGAACGCACCGGCTACGCCTATAGCGACGACCTCAGCCCCGCCAAAATCCGCAAAGCCGCCCACACCGCCGCCCTCATCGCCAAAGGCCCCGCCAGCGTCGTCAAAACCGGCTTCGAAGAATCCCAGCAGCACGATTGAGGTAAGGCCCCGATTTTATCCGAAACCCTTATAACAATCGCGAGCCACTGTAGGCTCATAAAGGTAGAAATTAGATGGGCTTTTTTGATGATCCCGGTGTCTAATAGGGACATGATGCGCTGCCTTCATCGAATGCGGGAAGCCACGGTTTTGCCCAAGACCGTTGGCCTCCTGGCGTTACTGGGGCGCACACTTTTCGGACAGGAAGGCCAGGGAATTCAGTTCGATCCACGCGAAACGGGAGAGTTGCCACTCAACTGGAAGAGCCTGCTTCTCGGTCTTCTCCTGGCGCTCGCCTGCTGCGGTCTGTGGAAAATCGTAATGTGGTTTCTCGAAAGCATCCGGACGGCAGTCAATTGGACTAGAGTCCGAATTTGGTGGCCGACAGCAATGCTCGTTTGGGGTTGGCTGCTGTTCGCGCTGTTTAGTAAGACCGAGTTTTGGAGATCAGCCCTAGATGCTGTGTTCTTTGTCTTCGGAACTCTTAATTTTCCGGCGCTGCTTATTGTAGGGATCGTGATGGGGCTCTTTGACGAAAGCGTCCACGCACCGGTATGGGCACGGCTTCTCGCCGGCAGTCTAACGCTCTGGATTGGAGACTACTTTCTCGTGCGCCTTGCGGAGTGGCAAGCGTGGAAAAACGTCCGGGTCTCCTTGCATTTATCAGATCCGCCTTCTCAAGGCGTGAAAGATCTTCGTTTATAATCGGGCTCGCAACAAGGTTTTCTTCAGCTCGCCGACGCGCTGTCCGTGAGATTTGTAACAACGACAAGGTCATCTTCCTGGTAGCTTCCGGGAGGGTAAGATACGACGCGGCCCTTGGCGTGTTCCTTCGCGTGGTGCATAGCACGATTTGCGTGTTCCACGATACCCTGATTGCTCAAGAAACAATCTGGCGTCACGTCGCAAAGCCCGATACTAACCGATGTACTCTCCGTGATCTCGTGATAGGACAAGTCTCGGAGAATCCGTTGAAGATCCATCAGCGCCGCCCGCGCGCCTTGCCCGTTGGCTAGGAGTAGTACGTATTCGTCTCCGCCGAACCGGTACGCATGGCCTCGGGCAAACGTGAATGATTCTAGAGCGCGCATAAAGATAGGCAACACATCTCGGTCTACCTTGGGGTGCCCGTACTTCGTATTGAAAGCCTTGAAGTCATCGATGTCGATATAAGCAACAGCCGTCGAATTACCACGAATCCCCCCGACTGTTCGGTAGTATTCGATGTCAGACAAGAGAAGCGTCGGAGCTTGGAGAAGGTGAAATTTTTCGTCGTACTGGCGTTCGCGAAGCTGCACGTGTCAGGTCAATGCCATTGCCGGACAGCTCGGCCTCTCCGTGCGGCAGTTCGAACGGCTGTGCCAGGAACAGCTGGGCATGAGCCCGGCGTCGCAGTACCGGCGCCTGCGCCTGCATTACGCCCATTGGCTGATCGAGAACACGGACCGCTCGGTGACCGACATCGCAATCGAGGCGGGCTTTGCGGACTGCGCCCATTTTTCGCGCCAGTTCAAGGACGCCTATGGGCGCTCGCCTTCGACGCAGCGGCCGCAGACCGGGCGCACCTTTGGCGACGCCGCGTGCGCGCGGGTGTTCGAGTAGGCGAAATGATCACAGCCGGATGACGTGTCCATTCAATCGAAGCGGCGGATGCGTCGATATTGTCGATGACAGGCGATTCTCGGAACGCCGGGGGAAGGGAAAAAAATGAAATCCAAGGTCTCATATGCTGTCGCAGCAATCCTCGGAGCAGCGCGTTTCTCA
>CAVVZG010000078.1:0-33290 GCA_963752205.1 Bryobacterales bacterium
CAGTACGGGCCGTCGGCCTTGGCGACGATCTCGACTTCGACCTCGACCTTGAGCATCGCGAAATCATCGGCGACCCGACCCCGGACCCGGACGGCTTTGACCACCCACGGAGGCTTTGCCAGCGCCTGGTCGGGCAGCCCGGTCACGGCACCTGCCGGCGAGGGCCGTTCGACCTGTCGGACTTCCAGGTCCGGGTGGAGGATCTTTTGCAAGAAGCGCGTCGAGATCCGCCGGGGTCTTGAGGATCACGTAGTAGGGGGAAGTCGGGCGATCGGTCGGACGACGGGCCTCCCCGCCGGGTGGCGGCGATGGCCCGGGGGTTTGCACCGCCCTCGCCGGGTAGGCGATCAACAGGGCCGCGAGCAGAAAGCCCGGGCCCCGAATCCAATTGCGGAGGAGATCCAAGATGCAGTACCTTCTCGAGTGGCGCAACCGGGCGAATGGTCGTCGAAACCTCGCCGCCGGTCATTCGTTACCCGGCCCTACGGCCCTGGTGATTGGCTCCCACGTCGCCTTTCATCTCTTGCGCGTCCGTTACAGTATAACATAGTCACCTGCCGCACTCCACGCTCCGGATGCGCGGTCCACTTCGGACGGGCGACGCGAGGATTTGCCTCATCAGCCGATCCCCCATTGGTGTCGTGATCGATCGGGATCGGTGGGGCCATCAAGAACCTTGTCCGGCCCTTCCGATGTCGTCATCTTCGTTCTCGATATCAATGGTCCGGGCGTCCCGACCACGCAGCGACACCACGATGGTAGAAATGCGTGATCCGGGTACGGTCGAATGGATGTTTAGGTTCGCCCCGACTCGATCCAGAAGGGTCTTTATTGACAACGCACCCCGGCTCGTATGTGTGCAACTCAGCCCAGGATTCATCTCAATCGGCTCTGCGGGCTTCGGAGCTGATGGGCGTCGATTGCCTCGTTTTCGCGATTTCGAGGAGCCCGCATCGTGGGAGATCGCTTCATTTTCATGAAGGTGCGGCCGATAAGACACCTGATCGACCGATGCTGGGGACTCATCATAGGGGGCCGGTCGCACGACCACCTGAACGCACACTGATGGATCCACGTTGACCGTGTGCATGGTCCAGGATGAGAGGGGCGATGGAGTGCGTTCTACGCGGTGCTCGACTCTGGCGATTTTCTCCGGCCCTGCGGTGCGTTCGTCGTCTGCCCAGGTGACGCTGGCCGATGACGTGATCCTCGCGACGCAAGGTAAAGAGAACGCCAATCGGCAGCGGCAGTCGAAACTGGGTCGTGCACCCGGCACGCAGATCAGCCCTTACCAACGGAGTCCGGGTTCTTCGGACGTCCTTCTTGGTGTGAATCCCAACAGGCGACTCGCCTCCCTCCCGCGACTGACACAGCGGAGGGCGAACCCGGTCGAGGTCAGTCCAGGTCCGGGGCCGGAGGCGATCGGACACGGGCTGGCTCCGACGATCGAGAGGCTCCGACTCCCGCCCGGTCCGTCGCCTACCGAGTTGGCAGAGCCGTCCGCCTCATCCCCCATGGGCTGGAGTCCGACGAAGGGCCGCCGAATGGACTGACCCTGGACGCGGCGATCGAGAGGCTCGTCCATTCCAACCACGAGTTGATCTCGAAATCATTGGAGATTCCCCAAGCGGAGGCGGAAGCCGCGCCGACCGCCGGCCTTCGAGAGAACCCACTATTGTTCTACTCCGGTTACAGTGTCCCCGACGGCTCCTACTCGCAAAAAAGCCCCGGCGAGATCAATCATGGTTTCAGCGTGGTTGTCCCCCTCGACTATTCCGGGAAACGCCGGTCGCGCGTTAGGCTGGCCGAGAGGGAGAAGTGTGTCCTGGAAGCACAATATCGGAACGCTGTCCGGTTGGCGATCGACGACCTCTATACGGCCTACGTGGATGCACTTGCCCAGCGGCAATCGGCCCGCTCCGCGGAACGAGGGCTCGGTCTGATCGACCATTTGCTCGCCGAGAGCCGAGCGAGATCCCCGCGGCAGGGTGCTGACGAGGACGCCCTCGACGACTTGACCATCGAGTGCGAACTGGCGGCGATCTCGCTGGGCGACGTGCGAGCTCGATTCGTGACGGCGAAGCAGCGGTTGGCCACCCTGCTCGATCTCTCGCCCGGCGAGGCTGACTCCCTGGAACTCAAGGGGTCACTCCACAACCTGGGTCAACAGCTCCTCCCGGCGACACCTTGATCGCGATCGCCATGGGGCAGCGTCCCGACCTGGCGGCCTATCGTCTGGGCGTCTCGAGGGCACGGGCCGAGCTGGCACAGGAGCGGGCCGAGCGATTCTCCGACCTCTACAAGCCGTTCCCGTCGAGTACCGAGACAACTCGCAGGTCGGGCTCGGTAGCAACGCGTCCTGGGGCGCGGGCGTGTTCGTCTCGGCACCCTTGTTCAACCGCAACCAAGGCAATATCAAGAGGGCCCGCTCAACGTCGATCAGAGCCGGATCGAGACGGCGGCACAGGAGGCTCAGGTGATCGCCGAGGTTCGGCAGGCGATACGAGACTTCGAGAACACCTTCGAGGACGCTCTGTGCCTGGAACAGACGGCACTGCCTGCGGTCCGCCGGGACTCGCCACCGGCCTGGAAGCAAACTCAACTCGGGCGATATCGGCAGGCACGCCTTCCTGGGAGTCTTGGCGACAGTACGACGCTGATCCGCTACCAGCGCGACACGCTCGCCCGCCATCGTCGCAATGCGCCGAGGCTGAACACGGTCGTCGGCGGCAGGGTCATGCCGTGACCCGGGAGGCTCGAGCCACGGCCCTTCTTTGAGCGGTTTTGACATCCGGGAAGATTTCGTGTGTGGAAGGGACCGGGGCCACGCCGACACTTCCGGCGAACCCCCCAGGCGGGCGATCGATGGCGCCGCTCCAGAGACGGTTTCTCGCGAGGACCACCTCTCTCTTCCCATCGACCCCGGATCGCGCGAGAATAAAGCTGGGTCACGCGGCCGGGCCGGTGAAGAAATCGTCTATGCCGGTCGGTGTGGAGCTCGTTGGAAGTGGGTTCGTCGCCACGACCGGAGGACGAACCCCTCAGCCCGGGAAAGGGGCGCCGGCGAATGGTCGAGCAACTGATTCCCGCCACGGTGATCGGGAGCTGGTCGTTCCCGGGCTGGTTCGAGAAATTCGTCGCCGACGTGAAGGCCGCAGCCCGAGCTGATTCGGCCCGGCCGATCGCGACGAGGCCGTCCGCGACGCCGTCCGCCTGGCGATCGACGACCAGCTCCGCGCCGGCCTCGACCGGATCACCGACGGCGAAATGCAGCGCGTCGATTTCAACCTGGGGTTCTACGAATATCTCGCAGGGCTCGAGCCGATCCCGCGCGTCCGCCGCTGGGGTGCGCCGGCCCACGATCAGCGCGACCGCTATCGCTGCGTCGCGCCGCTCGCCGCGCCCGACGGCCTGGGCACCGTGGCCGAGTATCGCCGGCTCCGCGAGTATACCGACGCGCCGGTCAAGGTGCCCGTGCCCGGCCCGTTCACGCTGGCCGGCTGCATCGACGGCGGCGCGGTCTACGCCGATCGCGACGCCGTGACCGACGCCCTGATCCCGATCGTCAACGCCGAGCTCACGGCGCTCGCCGCCGCCGGCGTCGATTTCATCCAGCTCGACGAGCCCAGCTTCGCCTGCCATCCCAGCGACCCCGAGGCGTTCCTCGACGTCATCGCCCGCACCGTCGAGGGCGTGAATGCCTATATCAGCATGCACATGTGCTTCGGGAACTACCGCGCCCGCGCCGTCGGCCACCGGTCGTACCGGCCGCTGTTTCCCGCACATCGGCCGGGCGCAGGTCAATCAACTGGCGCTCGAGTTCGCCAGCCGCGAGATGGCCGAGGTCGAGCTGCTGGCGCAATTGCCCGAGACGATGGACGTCGCCGTCGGGCTGGTCGACGTCAAGAATACCTGGGTCGAGCCCGCCGAGCTGGTCGCCGAGCGGTTGCGGACCGTGCTGAAATATGTCGACGCCGCGCGGGTCTCGGTCACGCCCGATTGCGGATTTTCGCAGACGGCCCGGCACATCGCCGTCGCCAAGGCCAGGGCGATGGTCGAAGGGGTGAAGCTGGTCCGCGGCGAGTTGAAGCGATGATCGAGCCCGTCCGTCAAGGTCGTCGAGCTGATCGACGAGATCGAGCGGACGATCCCGCCGCCGGGGTCGCTGGGCGTCTGGTGGCTGGGGCAGAGCGGCTTCCTGATCAAGTCGCGGCCGGGCCTGCTCGCGGTCGACCTCTATCTCTCGGAGCACTTGACCAGGAAATACGCGGCCACCGACCGGCCGCACGTCCGCATGACGCGGGCTCCGATCCGGGGCGGCGACTGCGCGGCGTCGACCTGGTCCTGGCCAGCCACAAGCATTCCGACCACCTCGATCCGGGGACGTTGCCCGACCTGATGGCGGCCTCGCCCGGTGCGGTCCTCGCCCTGCCCGAGGCCGATCCGCGACCACGCGATCGAGCTGGGACTGCCGGCCGACCGGCTGGTCGGGCTGGACGCCGGGCGACACCCTGGAACGCGCCGGCTTTCGCGTCCGCGCCATCCCGTCGGCCCACGAGGGGCTCGACACCGACGACGACGGGCGTCATCTTTACCTGGGGTTCGTGATCGAGGCCGAAGGGCTGAGGCTCTATCATAGCGGCGACAGCCTGGCCTACGATGGGACTCGCCGGAGCAGCTCGGCGCCGATCGGTTCGACGTCCTGTTCCTGCCGATCAACGGCCGCGACCCGGCGCGGGGGTGCCGGGGAACATGTCGGCGGCCGAGGCCGTCGACCTGGCCGCCCGCGTCGGCCCTCGGTTCGTCGTGCCGCATCATTACGACATGTTTACATTCAACACGGTGCCCGTCGAGGAGTTCGCGTCCGAGGCCCGCCGGCTCCCCGAGGGGGTCGCGGCCCGGATCTTGCGGTGCGGGGAGCGTTGGGAGATCACGCCGTGAGCATCACGCTGGGAATCGACATCGGCACGTCCGGGACCAAGACGATCGCGATCGACGAGCGGGGGACGATCCTGGCCTCGGCGTCGGCCGAGTATCCCTGCGACCATCCGCGGCCGGGCTGGTCCGAGCAGGACCCGGAGCTCTGGTGGGACGCGACGAGTCAAGACGGTCCAGCAGGTCATGGCCTCGGGCAAGTTCCAGCCGGAGGACGTCGCCGGGGTCGGCCTGAGCGGCCAGATGCACGGCTCGGTCTTTCTCGACGCGGACGGCCGGGTGATCCGCCCGGCCTTGCTCTGGAACGACCAGCGCACCGCGGCCGAGTGCCAGGAGATCGAGGAGAAGGACTTCCCTCACCGGCACGCAGTATCCTCCCATGGGCGCGCGCTTCCGCTTGAAAGCCAGTTTCGACATCTCCGGCTTCTCGGCCGCGAACCAGGTGATTCTCACCGCGCTCAAGCAATATGGCATGATCCTCGCCGACAACGGTTCCTCCTGGTACATCTCCGGCGCGCCCAATGACAGCTGGAACAATGACGATCTGCACAAACTCACCACCATCCTCGGCTCGAACTTCGAAGCCGTCGATGCCACGGTGTTGATGGTCGATCCCAACACCGGCCAAGCCCTGCAAACCGGCGTCTCAGTCACCGTAACCCCCGCCAGCGCCAGCATCCAGATCAACGCCAAACAACAATTTACCGCCACCGTGCATGGCAACTCGAATCAAGCCGTCACCTGGGATGTCAACGGCACCGTCGGCGGTAATAGCGCCCTCGGTTTCATCGATTCGATCAGCGGACTCTACACCGCCCCGCCCTCACCGGTCAGCGTGACCGTCCACGCCAGCAGCAGCGTAGTATCACCGGCGGCCGTAGGCAGCGCTTCCGTAACAGTTGTCAACCCGGCGCCGCCTCCGCCTCCGCCACCAGCGGTCCACCTGAGCATCTCCCCCACCAGCGCCAGCGTGCGCCTGAAAGGCACCCGCCAGTTCACTGCTACCGTGACCAACACTACCAACACCGCTGTCACCTGGTACGTAAACGGTCTCCAAGGGGGCAATGCCGCTCTGGGAACCATCAGCGCTAGCGGACTCTACAAAGCTCCCAACCTCGCGCCACTTCCCTTGACCGTCACCGTAACGGCCATCAGCCAGGCGGATTCCGGCAAAACCGCCAGTGCGCCCGTTACCCTCACGCGAAGATAACGCCCAAAAAAACCGCAATTTTTCGCCACGCGCAGTCATGGGCCAAACGGGCCTTGACCCCACTGCAATGTCACAATATACTCCTTAAGCGACCACCATTACGCTTGATAGAATTGGGTGGAATTATAGAATAGTGATGAGAACAGCAATCTTTAACTCGCGCCTCGTGGGCGTGGCATTTTTGGCGCTGGCAGGCAGCTTCCAGGTAGTGGCGAGCCCGCAGCAGTCCGCAACCGCGTCGTCGACGGCCGCTCCCGTGCAGCCGGGCGCTTTGATCGACAAATATTGCGTAAGCTGCCATAGCGAGCGCCTCAAAACCGGCGGCTTGGTGCTCGAAAAACTGGACTTCACCAAAGTAGCCGATCACGCTGAAACGCTGGAAAAAGTAGTGTTGAAGCTGCGCGGCGGCATGATGCCTCCGCCCGGACTTCCACGCCCTGACAACTCCACGCTCGACGCCCTAGCCACCCGGCTTGAAAAAGATTTGGACCAGGCGTATCTGGCGAAATCGAATCCCGGCCACGTCGGCCTGCACCGCCTGAATCGCGCCGAATACGGCAATGCCGTGCGCGACCTGCTGGGCATCGATATGGATGTCTCCGACCTCCTGCCCGCCGACGATTCAAACTACGGCTTCGATAACATCGCTGACGCCCTCACCGTTTCGCCAGTGCTTCTCGAGCGTTACCTCTCGGCCAGTTGGAAGATCAGCGGACTTGCCGTCGGCGATCCCAAGATCACGCCCACCACGCAGACGTTCCGTGTCCGCGCCGACGCCTCGCAGGATAAACACGTCGAAGGCCTCCCCATCGGTACCCGGGGCGGCCTCTTGGTCAAATACAACTTCCCGCTCGATGCCGAATATCTCTTCAAAGTCCGCTTCTGGGCGAACACAGTGAACACCGTCCGCGGCCTGGAGTTCCCCAGCCAAGTTGAAATCACGCTCGACGGTGCCCGCATCAAACTAGTGACCATTGGCGGTCAGGATGACGCGAATTTGGGCAACGTGAATCCCACCGCCTCGGCCGAACAGCTTTCAAAGCGTGTCGAATTGCAGGTGCCCATCAAAGCCGGACCGCACACCGTCGCCATCGCGTTCCTG
Organism: Bryobacterales bacterium; assembly: GCA_963752205.1. Classification (GTDB taxonomy): domain Bacteria; phylum Acidobacteriota; class Terriglobia; order Bryobacterales; family Bryobacteraceae; genus Palsa-187. The sequence continues at coordinate 7,248 of CAVVZG010000078.1, forward strand.
CAAAAAACCACCGGCCCGTCGGTCGATATCCTGCAGCCCTTCGGCCGCGAAAAACTCGACCCCGTCAATACCGCCGGCATCCCCGAAATCGATTTCATGTCGATCTCCGGGCCCTTCAATGCAACCGGCCCTGGCGACACCCCCAGCCGTCGCCTGGTCTTCGCCTGCCGCCCCGCCGCGAACGCCGACGCCGTTCCCTGCGCCAAAAAGATTCTCACCACGCTCGCCCGCCGTGCCTACCGCCGTCCGGTGACGGAAGCCGAAACCGAACGGCTGTTGACCTTCTACCAGCGCGGCCGCAACAACGGCGGTACCTTCGATTCCGGCATAGAAACCGCCCTGGCGTTCATGCTGGTGAATCCGCAATTTCTGTTCCGCTCGGAAACCGATCCCGCCAACGCCGCGCCCGGCTCCGTGCATCGCATCACAGATCTGGAACTCGCCTCGCGCCTGTCGTTCTTCCTTTGGAGCAGCATTCCCGACGAGCAACTCCTGACGCTGGCCACGCAAGGCAAGCTGAAAGATCCCGCCGTCCTCGAACAGCAGGTCAAACGCATGCTGGCCGACAAACGCTCCGATTCGCTGATCAGCAACTTCCTCGGCCAATGGCTGTACCTGCGGAATCTCAAAGGCACCGCGCCTGACCCGCAGATTTTCCCCGATTTCGACGACAACCTGCGCCAGGCTTTCCAGCGCGAAACCGAAATGTTCGTCGGCAGCGTCATGCGCGAAGACAAGAGCGTCACCGATCTCGTCAACGCCGATTACACCTTCGTCAATGAGCGGCTCGCGAAGCACTACGGAATCCCCAACGTCTACGGCAACCAGTTCCGCAAAGTGAGCATCCCCGATCCCGCGCGCCGCGGCCTGCTGGGACAAGGCAGCGTGCTCACCGTTTCCTCCTACGCCAACCGCACCTCTCCCGTGCTGCGCGGCAAGTGGATTTTGACCAATATTCTCGGCACCCCGCCGCCGCCTCCGCCGCCCAACGTTCCGCCCTTGAAAGAAGTCGCCTCGGGAACCATGCGTCAGCGTATGGAGCAGCACCGCGCCAACGCCGCCTGCGCCGCCTGCCACAAGGTGATGGACCCCATCGGCTTCTCGCTCGAAAACTTCGATGCCATCGGAGCCTGGCGCACCAGCGACGGCGGCGCCACCATCGACGCGTCCGCGCAGCTCGCTGACGGCACCAAGATCAACGGGCCTTCGTCGATGCTCGAAATCCTCAACGCGCGCCCCGAGCAGTTCGTCCGCACCATGACGCAAATGCTGATGACTTATGGTTTGGGCCGCGGAACCGAATATTATGATATGCCAGTAGTACGCGGCATCGCGCACGATGCCGCCAAGCAGAACTACCGTTTTTCAGCTCTGGTCCTCGGCGTCGTCAAGAGCCCGCCGTTCCAGATGACCGTGACGCGTTCGGTGGATGCCGAAGCGATCCCGCCGGCAGGGGTACCAGGAGCCACCACGGTGGCCGCCACCCCCCGTGCGCTCAACAAGTAAAAGGTGTATAAATAGAAGCGATTAGGAGGCTGTCCGTCCCATGTTCCTTACGAAAAAACATTTGCAGCGCCGCACGTTCCTTCGTGGCATTGGGGCCACCGTTGCCCTGCCTTTGCTTGACTCCATGATTCCCGCGCATACGGCGCTCGCCCAGACAGCCGCCAAGCCGACTTTCCGCGCCGGCTTCATCTACATCCCCATGGGCGCGCAGATGCCCCAGTGGACCCCCGTGGGCGACAAACCGGGCTTCAAGTACAACCGCATCATGAAGCCGATCGAGCACTTGCGCAGCCAGATCAACATCGTCACCGGCACCTCCCTAATCGCCGAAAATGGCCACGCGCTCAGCAACGCCATGTGGCTGAACGGCACCAAGCCCGCGCACGGCACCGAGATCCGCGGCGGCACCACCATCGATCAGATGATCGCCGAGAAGATCGGCCAGGACACCACTTATCCATCGCTCGAAATCGCTACCGAGGACCATGCCTCTGAACTCGGCAGTTGCGGCGGCGACTACGCCTGCGCCTACATGAACACCATTTCCTGGCGCACTCCCACCACGCCGAATCCCATGGAGCTGAACCCGCGCGTGCTCTTCGAACGCATGTTCGGCGGCGACGGCGCGACGGCCGAACAGCGCGTCGCCCGCCTGCGCGACAACCTCAGCATCCTCGACGGCGTCACCGCCAGCGTGAAGGATCTGTCGAAGGGGATGGACTCCAAAGACAAAGCCCGCGTCAACGATTACCTCGAAAACGTGCGCGAAATCGAACGCCGCATCGCCAAGGCGGAGAAGCAGAACAGCGAATCCACCGGCTACGGCGCGCCTGAAGCCCCGGTGGGCATCCCCGATTCTTTCGCGGATCACGCCACGCTGTTGTTCGACCTGTGGGCCATTGCCTTCCAAGGCAACATCACGAAAGTGGTCAGCTTCATGCTCGCGCGCGAGTTGAGCACCCGCACTTATCCGCAAATCGGCGTGCCCGACGGCCACCACCCCGTGTCGCATCATCAGAACGACCCGCAGCGCATGGAGATGCAGGCCAAGATCAACACCTATCACATGGAAATGTTCGCCAACTTCCTCGACAAGCTGAAGGCCACGCCCGACGGCGACGGCAACATGCTCGACAATTCCATGATTCTCTACGGCAGCGGCATGAGCAATAGCAACGTCCACGCTCATGACCAGTTGCCGATCCTGATCGCGGGCGGCGCCGCCGGCAAGCTCAAAGGCGACCGTCACATCAAGGTGAAGAACGACACTCCGCTGTCGAACTTGCTGATCAGCATGATGGACAAAGCCGGCGTCCGCACCGATCATTTTGGCGACAGCTCGGGCCGTATCGAAATCTAAGCAGGAGAAAAAACGACATGCGTACCCTAGGGGCATTGCTAGCCGTATCCGCCGTGTGTGTTTTCGCGGCTCCCGACCTCCGTGTGCTCGAGGCGTCTAAGAATCAGGACAGCGCCGCGCTGCATTCGCTGCTCAAACAAAAGCCGGACGTGAACGCCGCCGACGTCGACGGCATGACCGCCCTGATCTGGGCCGCGCACAATAACGATCTCGACGGCGTGAAGGCGCTGCTCGCCGCCGGCGCCAACGCCAAAGTCGCCAACCGCTACGAAGTGACCGCGCTCTCCGAAGCCGCCAACTCCGGCAACGGCCCCATGATCGAAGCGCTGGTGAAGGCCGGCGCCGACGTGAATGCTCCCTTCGGTGAAGGCGAGACCCCGTTGATGACCGCTTCCCGCACCGGCAGCATCGAAGGCGTGAAAGCTCTGCTCGCCGCCGGCGCGAAAGTGAACGCCACCGATTCCTACCGCGGCCAGACCGCTCTGATGTGGGCGGTATCCGAGAACCACCCCGAAGTCACGAAGCTGCTGGTCAACGCCAAAGCCGACGTCAACCTCCGCTCCACGCTCTTCGACTTTGCTTTCCGGAAAGTAGCCGCCGGCGGAACCCAAGCCGTCTACTCACGCGGCGGACTCACTGCATTAATGCTGGCCGCACGCCAAGGCTCGACCGAGTGCGCCAAGATTCTCCTCGACGCCGGCGCCAACATTAACGAAGCCGAGCAGGACTACGGTTTCACCCCGCTCCTCGAAGCGATTTTTAACGACCACTACGATCTGGCCGCCTTCCTGGTCGACCGCAAAGCCAGCCTCGACGAAGGCGCGCTCTACCTGGCCGTCGAAATGCGCAATCTGGATTATCAAGGCAACCGCCCGCGCAAAGCCGTCAGCGATAAACTCGACGAAATCGGCTTCATCAACTATCTGCTGGCCCACGGCGCCGATCCCAACGGCACCATGAAGGTGAAGATCCCGCCACGCGCCTCGCAGAACGCGACCATCGCGCCCAACGGCAACACCCCGTTCCTGCGCGCTGCCCGCTCCGCCGACCTCGAAACCATGCGCCTGCTGATCGAGCATAAAGCCGATCCCAACAAGGCGTCCGACAACCACACCACGCCGATCATTGCGGCCGCCACCGGTATGGGAGTCCGTTTCCAGGGCGGCGAAGAGAAGCCCGAACCGGAGTTCCTCGAAGCCCTGAAATTGCTGGTTGACCACGGCGCGAACGTGAACGCCGCCAATGACCGCGGCGACACCGCCATGCACGGCGCAGCCGCCCGCGGCGCCGATACGCTGGTGCAATATCTAGCCGACCACGGCGCGAAACTCGACGTGAAGAACAAGCAAAACCGCACTCCCTGGGACGTAGCCATGGGCGTCGGCGGCGTAGCCAACACCGGCGGCTCCGCCCATCAATCGACCGGCGATCTGATCAAGCGCCTGATGAAGGGCCCCTCGGCGATGGCCACCACGCCAGCGCAATAAGCTACGGTTTAGAATTAAAAAACGGCATCCGTCCAGATCGGGCGGATGCCGTTTTTGCGTCGGAACTGCTTCGAATCCACTCCCATGGACTCCCAAAACTCGCAGGGCCGCGACGACTAAGAGCCGGAGAAGGATCATAGTCCAGGAGCTCGGCGGCAACCGGTATCGTTCACGGCATTTCTGGCGTCGTCCGGCATTTACGCGCGTCCAACGCCAGCCCAGCCAGAACCAAAAAACGAGCGCCGCGAGAAGTAATCCCGCGGCGCCCATTCAATTCAACTCGCGCTTCAATCCGCCAACGGATCCGGCCGCAACTGGAACTTCACAACCTTACTACTAGTCCCCTTGCCCGTCTCGCTATGGAACGGCGCCCGCGTCGCCCAAGTCGACCACACGCCTTTCCCCTTCCACCCCGCGTTCGGATCGTCAATCCTCCCATCCATCCCCTTCGCGAAAAACCCCGTCGGATAAGGCACCCGCATCACCGTGAACTTGCCCGTAGCCGGATTCAGCGCCAGCAGCGCATCCGAATCGCTCCCCGCCGCGATGGGCGTATTCTTGCCCAGCCCCAGCGTGTCGAACTGATCCACCCAGTCGTAGTAATTCGAATCCGCGCTCCCGCTGTCCGTCACGCCCTTGAACTGCGGACCCGGCACCGGCGTCAGCGTCCACCCTTCCGGACACTGTTGCCCCGTCGCCTTCGGCCCGTTCAGCGGACCCTTGCACTTCCGCCGGTCGAAACTCGCCAGATGCCCGCTCGCGATCACCGTCCACACCACGCCGTTGCGGTCGATATCCAACCCGCGCGGCCCAAACCCCTGCACCGCAGCCTTGGGATTGTTCCACGGCAGCTCATAATATTCCGCCAGCGCCGTCTCCGGCGGATTCTTGCCCGGACTGATGCGCACGACAGCGCCCGGGAAGCCCAACACCGTCCCCCAGATCGACCCATCCAGCGGACTCACCGTGACTCCATAAAACGCCGCGTTCAACCGCGTGTCCTTCGTCGGGTCGAGCGAAACGTTCAACGCCGAGTTCGTCCCCAGGCTCTCGCCGCTGGGCGCCGTCGTCACTTTCTGCTCTCCCTCCACGTAGGGATCGCGCTTGCCGTTCCCGTTGGTGTCCAGCACCAGCGCCGTCCATCCCTGCGACTTCGCTGCATCGTGCGTCTGCTCCCACATCTTGGTGTTGAGCCAGCCCACCACGCCGCCGCCGCCGCCGCTGCTGGTCCACAAAGTATTGTTCGCGTCCTCAGCGAAAACTAAGTGATGCGTGCCGAAACAGGTGTCGATCAGCGACAGCTCTTTGGTTTTCGGATCGTACATGCCCAGTTGCCGTCCGGAAGTCTTCACCGGCGTCAACTTCGCCGACGGATGGCTCGACCCTTCCTGGCACCACGACGGGTTCTCCGGCCCGCGAATCGTGGTGGTAATCCACACCCGTCCTTTTTCGTCCAACATCGGATTGTGGACATTGTTCTGGCTGTTCCAAATCACCTCATCGCCCCAATACGCCGAAGGCCGCGGCATGCTCGCGGGCGCCGCCAGCGGTGTGTTGGCATCGCGCGGATGCAGCTTCACTTGGTCCGTGGTGTTATGCAGCGGGTCCAGCACCGGCAGGAAATCGGCGCTCAACTCCAGTGACCCATATAACTTCCCGTTGGCATTCACCGTCGGATGACGCCTGTCCGTCGAGATCTCATCATGCAAATAGACCGTCGGCCCCGCCCAGTCCCATTGCGTGATCACAACATTGCGCTCCAAGCCCTGCGGGCGCGGCGGAGCTTCCTTCGGATACTCGCCCGCCGCCACGCGATCGGTCCAGTCGGCGAACATTTTCAACGCGCGCGGTTTGCCCAGCTGCCCGATACCCTGCAGCATGGCCGGCCCCGCTTGTCCCGATTGAATGCGCCGCTCCCACGCGTCAGCGGAAGAATCGAAATGCCCCAGCCCCGCCGGCAGCGTGCGCGTTCCTTTCCCGCCCAGCGGATGGCACGATTCGCAGCTGTCGGTCTTCATAATGCGCAGCCACTGCGCCTGGCTCTTCATCGCCGGATTAATCCCGTTGCCCTCCGGTCCCGTACCCGGAAACTCGCTCTTCGCCGGAGGCTCGGCCAGCGCGAACCAATAATTCGACGGATAATATTCCGCTGCCGCCTTCGCGCTTGGCGCGATCACCGCCGTGAGATTCAGATTCTTGCCCGGTACGGTTTTCGTTTTCGCCGAATCCACCAGCCCGTAGCCGCGCACCCACACCGTGTAGCTGGCCTTGGGAAGCTCCGGGATCACATACCGCCCGCGATCGTCAGTGACCACCGTCTTGCTGTACTTCGTGCCTAGGTCAGTGGTTTCCGCGATCACCCACACGCCGGCTTCCGGCCCTTTGGAACTGGTGACCACGCCGCCAATATCGTTGTCGTTGATCTTCACCGCGCCGGCGGCAGGCTGCTGCGCCTTGATCGTGACCAGCGAAACCGCCAGAAACGTCGCGAGTGCAAGCGCGCTCGCACTCAGGAATTGAAGTCTTTTGCTGCGCATTTTCTTCACACCTCTTGAGATGAACTTAGGGTCCCTGGAGGGCTAGTATATACCCGCCGCAATCCGCTCGCGACCGGCCAGCGAGGTCGATCTGCGATGATATTTCCTATGAAGACCGCGACCGTCATCCTGCTCACCGCCGCCACGCTAGCGGCGCAAGGGCCCGATTTCAGCAAAGTGGAAATTAAAACCACCAAACTCGCCCCCAATTTCTATGTGCTCGAAGGCGCCGGCGGAGCAACCGGCGTGCTCACCGGCCCCGACGGCGTCCTCATGGTCGATTCCCAATTCGCACCTTTGACCGCGAAACTGGTAGCCGCCATCAATCAGATCTCCGGCAACGCGCCCATTCGCTTTTTGATCAACACCCATCAGCATGGCGACCACACGGGCGGCAACGAGAACCTAGGCAAAATGGGCGTGACGATTCTATCGACCAATGACCTGCGCGCGCGTCTGGCCCAGCCCGTCACCGTCGCCACGCCCGGCAGCCCCATCCGCCCCGCCTATCCCGCCGCCGCGCTGCCCACCATGACCTATGCTGGCCAAATTACATTAAACATGGACGGCGAAGAAGTGCGCGCCATCCCCGTGCCCCGCGGCCACACCGGCGGTGACACGTTGGTCTACTTCCCCGTCTCCAACGTCCTCATGACGGGCGATTTCTACCGCTCCGTTGGCTATCCCACCATCGACATCGCCAACGGCGGCAGTTCGCAAGGCATGATCGACGGCCTCGGCGTGGCCATCGGATTCGCCGACGCTAATTCGAAAATTGTCCCCGGCCACGGTCCCGTCGCCACCCGCGACGATCTCATCTTCCACCGCGACATGTATGTCGCCGTGCGTGAGCGCGTCCTCAAAATGATTCGCGAAAGCAAGACCGAAGCCGAAGTCACCGCCGCCAAACCTACCGCGGATTTTGACGCCAAAGTCCCCAGCGCCAACACCACAGCCGACCGCTTCGTGGGCCAACTCTATAACGATCTTAAGCGCTCAAACTAGCCCCGCACCGTTACATTTCTTTACGGACCGTCATTTGACAGAGTGGAACGCCCTCAGTAACATTGGAGAATTGTGTTGACAGCAAGAGACGCGTCCGCGCCTCAATTTTCATAGCGAATATTTACTGGAGACAACATGGCAAACGTTGGCAGTGTGGGATTAGATTGGCAGCAGCGCATTAATTGGGACCGCCTGCGTAAGTACCGCCTGGAACGTGCGCGAGAGAAGATGAAGGCCCACAATCTGGGCGCCATGCTCCTGATGTACGACGAGAACGTGCGCTACGTCACCAGCACCCTGACCCCCGGCTGGAACCGCCTGAAGCCCGGCCTGCGCTACGCTCTGCTGTGCGGTGACGATGCACCCGTTCTCTTCGAGCAGGGCGACATTGGCATGCATATCGAGCGCCATTCGCCCTGGATCCCCAAAGAAAACGTTCGCTATTCCTACGCCTGGGTGAAGGGCGCCGCCGGCAGCGCGTCCACCGCGCAGGTTACCAAGTTCACCAACGCCATCAAGCAGGAAATGAAAAAGCGCGGCGTTGATGGCATGACCCTGGGTGTCGATTTCATCGACATCACAATGATCAAGATCTTCGAGGAAGCCAAGATCAAGTGGGCTGACGGCATGACGCCCATGATGGAAGCACGCGCGGTTAAGAATCAGGACGAGCACGAATGCATGCGCATCGTCGGAGCTATTGGCGACGCCGCGCATTGGGAATTCATGAAATTCTTGAAGCCCGGCCTCACCGAGAACCAGCTCACCGCGCACATCATGGAATTCCTTTACAACATCCCCGGTATGGAGGATGTGGAAGACGTCATCGTTTCCTCCGGCCTCAACACCTGGCCCAACTGGCGCAACTTCTCCGATCGCATCATCAAGCCCGGCGACATGGTCTTCATGGATCTGGCCGCGCTCACTTGGAACGGCTACAAATCCTGCTACTACCGCACCTACATGGTGGGCCGCGAGCCCAACCAGGAACAGAAAGATTACTACGCGCTCGCTCTCAAGTGGCTGTATGATTCGATTAAAGCCGTAAAGGTCGGCGCCACCACTCGCGACATCGCGATGAAATGGCCTTCCGCTAAAGAAGCCTGGGGCTACGAAGAAGAAGATCAGGCGGCTGCGAACCTGTGGGGCCACGGCCTGGGTTTAGCCCAATATGATCAGCCCGTCATCTCGCGCATCTGGTCTCTCGATCACCCCATCGTCATCCAGGAAGGCATGGTCTTCGCGCTCGAAACCCAGCACGGCAAGCCTTTCGAGTGGGGCGTGCGCATCGAAGAAATGCTGATCGTCCACAAGGACAGCGTTGAAATCGTTTCCAACTTCCCGGTCAACCAGATCACCGTCGTCGATCCCATGCCCGGCTACTCCGATTACGGCAAACGACCCGGCCAGTAAGCGCCGTTCATGTTTGTAGTTCCACTCACTTCACCCGAAGCGACCGACGCCGGACGCTTCGGTCCGAAGGCAGCGAATCTCGCCCGCCTCGGTCACGCCGGTTTGCCCATCCCCGCCGGCTTCTGCCTCGACGCCGCAGCTTATCGCGAGCAGATCAGTGCGCTAGGTCTCGAAGCTGACGCGCGCGGCGTGTTTACAGCGGAGAGCAGTCCGCGCGCGCGCCAACATGCGCTGGCGATGAAGCTAGGGCTCCTCGACAAACCCATCACGCCCGTGATTCTCGATCCCTTGTTGACCGCGTGGAAAGCCTTAACGAAACGAAACCGGCGCTCTTACAGTAGTGCGCTCCTCGGCGCTGGTAGAAGACCGCTTCGGCTCGAGCTTCGCCGGCCAATTCGAAAGTTATCTCGGCATCGAAAGCGAAGCCGATTTCATCACAGCCATCCGCTCCTGCTGGGGAGCACTGTGGGCCACCCGCGCCCTCCGCTACATGGCCACTCACGATATCGATCCCGCCGAAACAGCGATGGCCATCCTGATCCAGCCGCTCGTGAACGCCCGCGCGTCCGGCGGCGGCCTCAGCCAATCCGCCGAAGGCAGCATGATTCTCAGCGCGACCTGGGGCCTGGGCTCGGCGATAGCTCAAGGCGAAGTAACGCCCGACCGCTACGAACTCTCCCGCGATGGAAAACTTCTCAGCATGCTCGCCGGCCGCAAGGATCACGAAGTCGGCTGCATCCATCACGCCGCCGAACCCACGACGCAAGTGGTCACCCGCGCGCGCGCCGAAGAACCCTGCCTCAGCGAAGCGCAAGCCGTCGAACTCGGCCAACTGCTGCGAAGCGCCGAAAACCTCATGGACATGCCGGTAGAAATCGAGTGGGCGATGGACGATACCGGTTTCAAACTCCTCCAATCCCGCCCTCTGCACACACAGCCTGCCGCAGTGCCCGACGAAATCTGGCGCCATCAAACTCGTCTGAACGGCCACGCCGCCGGCATCGGCTGGGGCACCGGCCGCGCCTGCGTCATCAATTGCGAATGCGAAATGTCGCGCATCGCTCCCGGCGACATCCTGATCACGAAAGTGGCCGGCCCCGCGTTGAGCCACATCCTCTCGCAAGTCGCCGGCGTAGTCACCGAACGCGGCGGCAGCACTTCGCACATGGCCTCGCTAGCGCGCGAACGCGGAATCCCTATGGTGTTAGGTGTCCTAGACGCCACCCGCCGCATCCCCAACGGCTCAACGGTAGCAGTCGACGGCGTAGCCGGCGTCGTCCGCTGGATGCATTAACAAGGAGCGCATTAAGCTGGCAGCGGCTTGCCCTTCGTCTCCACACCCATCGGCAGCAGCGCGAGTCCCACCACGAACGCCAGCCCCGTCAGTCCGACCGGAACTCCCAACGATCCGTAATGCCGCACGCCAGACCCAACCAGGAAAGTGAACCCCGCCGCCGCGAAGCGCCCGATGTTCGTGGTAAATGCGAACGCGCTAGCGCGGCATTTAGTTCCGTACTGTTCCGGCAACCAGAACGAATACACAATGAAGTTCGATCCGCCCAATCCCAGAAAAAAGGTGCACACCAGAAACCACTCAAGGGCGTGCGCCTGCATGTAAAACACTTGCCCAAACGCCACCCATAGCGAAATCATCATCACAATATAGAACAATCCCAACGTGACCCGCCGCCCCAGCCAATCCGCTAGCGCCGGGACCACCAGCGCGCCTAAAATCGTCGCGATCCCTAGCAATCCCGAGGAATACGACGCCAGTTGCGCCGCATCCGCCACAGACCGCCCCTCGCGCTGAGCAATGAACGTAATCGCCGACGGCACATACACCGACCCCGCCCACAACCCGCACAGCGAAACAATCAAATACAAAGAATTGAGAATCGTGCGCCGCCGATATTCCACGGAGAATAGCTCCGCGAACGACTGCAACATGGTCGTTCGCACCCGCTCCCATTTCACCGGCTCTTGCACGTTGCGCCGAATCAGCCCGATCAGCAGCGCCGGAGTCCCGCCCAGGAAAAACATATAACGCCAGCCCAGATGACTGCCAATGAAATAATTCGCGATCGCCGCCAAAAAGAATCCGAAGTAATACCCGGTGTGCATCAGGGCTGCGCCCATCGTCCGCCGCTCCTCTGGCCAGTCTTCAGAAACCAGCGAAGCCCCCACAGACCACTCCCCGCCGATCCCCACCCCTGCCATGAACCGGAAAATCGCCAGAGTCCACAAGCCCGTGGAAAATCCGGTGAGCATCGTGAACAACGAAAAGCACAGGATGCTGAGCATCATCGTGCGCACGCGTCCGAAGCGGTCCGCCACGGGCCCCCACACCAACGCGACCCCATACCCGATCATGAACAGCGCAAAAAAAACGCTGCCATAATAGCCGACGTTCCCCGCCGACGCCTCGATCCCTGACTTCGGCAGCAACTCCCGCAGCGCCGGCACCAGCACCAGGGAATAGATGAACGAATCCATCCCATCCATGGTCCAGCCGCCCCACGCGGCCCAGAAACTTTTAATCTGATTCCGCGTGAGTGCGACTTTAGCCCGCGCAGTCCGCGCCGCGAGAATGTCTACGCTTTCGGGCCTCAAGCGTTCATTCCTTAGGGCGAACAGAACCGGATTTGCCGTTGTCCTGATTCGGATACCAATACTTAAGGTGGCAGTTTTCGCACGCCTTATCGATCTCTTCACCAGCGAGGGTGATCCCATCAACGTTCTTCGCATCGACGGCTTTAAGGAAGATCCCGACTGCATCGTAAAGTTCGTGAGCATGATTCGCCCAGGTAGTGCGGTCTGACTCGATCATGGTCTGTATCAACTCGGGCGTTAGCTCAATCCGCGGATCCCCAGCCTTTTCTCCGGGCTTCGCAACGCTGCGGTTCGGAATCTGAATTACATTGGTAGCTTCACGAAGTGAAATGGCGTGTTCGCGGAGTTCTTTCCAGTCATCGGCGGTTTTGGGCGCCTTTTCGATAACCCCCTCCTTGGTGGATCGGGTGGAGACCGCACCCCACATAAAATCGGCGTTAGGCTCAACCATCGAGTCCATGACTTCGCGGACAGTAGATTCCGGACGGTAAGCGGGCTGATTCTTGCTGCAGGAGATGCCTGCCAGTAGGCAACTCATGGTGAAAAGTAACTGTGAGTACGATCGCATTCGGTGCCAGCGCATCGTTGATCTCTCTCCACTAGAAAGCGCAGCGCGGACGATTCATATCGCCCGCGCTCATCACGGCTTGCGGGTGTTCGTCCTAAGCGACGCCCACCGCTTTCGGCAGCGTCGCCGCCAGCACCTGGCGGAATTCCTCATCCGTCAGCAGCGCCTTGGTGCGCAGCGAGTGTTCCTTCACCGCCATCACCACGCTCATGGCTTCTTCTTCGGTAGCCTTCACGCCCAGTTCATGCAGCTTGGCCTTGATCGAATCGATGCCGCTGCCCTTGCCGATCACAACCTTCGGCGCCGGCTGTCCGACCACATCCCAGTGGAACGGGAACAACTCCGTCGGATGATCCTTGCCGCAGTTCTGCCACCAGCTCGCAATGATTCCCGACTCGATTTGGAACAACTGCTCGCCCACCACGGGACGGTTCGAAGCCACCCTGTGCCCCGACAGTTCCTCCACCAGCCGCGCCAGGCCATAAAGCTTGTCGAGCTTGATGCCGGGATCAACACCGTAAAGCGTCCGCAACGCCATGGCCGTTTCTTCCATCGGCACGTTGCCCGCGCGCTCGCCGAGCCCCAGCACCGTTGAATGAATCACCTCCACGCCCTCGGCGACCGCCATGAGCGTGTTCGCAATTCCCATTCCGAAGTCCATGTGGAAGTGCGCTTCCAAACGCTTGTCGATGCGCTTCTTGGTCTCGCGCACCAGGTACTGCATTGCATGCGGAGCCAGCACGCCGAACGTATCCACCAGCGCCAATGCGTCCATGTGCCCTTCATTCGCCACGCGCGTGATCAGATCGAGCACCCAGTTGATCTCCGCGCGGCTGAAGTCGATCGGGAAAAATACCACTTCGAGCCCCTGCGAGTGCGCATAAGCCGTCGACTCAATCGACAGGTCAATCGCCTTTTCGAGCGGCCACTTGTACGCGTATTCAATGATGTGCGTGCTGGACGGCACTTCCATCACGATTCCCGACACCCCGCAATCCACCGCACGTTTCACATCGTCCACCATGCAGCGCGAGAACGCGAACACCTGCGGACCCAAATTGCGTTTGACGATTTCCTTGATCGCCGCGGTATCGCTAGGCGACACCACCGGCATCCCCGCTTCGATGCGGTGCACGCCAGCCTCGGCCAGTCCCTCCGCGATGCGGATCTTCTCATCCTTAGTGAAGATCACACCGGTCTGCTGCTCGCCATCGCGCAGCGTGATGTCGTGAAACTTCACCTGCTTGGGGAAATGCAGCTGCTCGCGCACCGGCGCCGCGAAATTCCACGGGCTAACATACCACTTATCTGTTTTCCAGGGCTCTTGTGCCATAAATTGATAGCTTCCTTTCGCTCAAAAATTCTATCTGGTCGCCGCGGCTTTCAAAACTTCAGGATTCACCGGATTCTTCGGCGCCTGCCCGCTCAGCACGCGCACAACTTCCTCGGCCGCCTTCACCTGCAACTCCACCAAAGATTCGTCCGAATAAAACGCCGTATGTGGCGTGAGAATCACATTCTTCCGCCCCAACACCGGAGACCCGACTGGCGGCTCTTTCTCCACCACGTCCAGCGCCGCGCCGGCCAGCTGCCCCTTATCGAGCGCCTGCGCCAGAGCCGCTTCATCGATCAGCGGCCCGCGCCCGGTGTTCACCAGATAAGCCCCGGGCTTCATCTTGCTGAAAACCTCCGCGTTGAACAAGTGATTCGTCTCCGGCGTCAACGGACAATGCAGAGAAATGTAATCCGCCGTCTTCACCAAGTCGTCGAAACTCACGGAACTCACGCCCGCCTTGGCGAAAACCTCTTGCGGTACAAAGGGGTCGAACGCGATCACTTTGATCCCGAACGCCTGCGCTTTAGGCGCAACCAGTTGCGGAATCCGCCCGAATCCCACCAGTCCTAAAACCGTCCCGCGCAGCCGGTGAATCGGCACCACCGACGGCATGGCCCAGCGGCCCGCCTGCACTTCCGAATTCGAAAACGGAATCTTGCGGACAATCGCCAGCAACAGCGCCACCGCATGATCTGAGACTTCATCGATGCAATAATCCGGGACTTTCGTAACGACGATTCCCTTACTCGTAGCCATAGCGATGTCCACGTTATCCACGCCAATTCCAAACCGCGAAATGATGCGGCAGCGCGTCAGTTGCTCGACCACCGCGGTCGTCACCTTCGCGTACGTACAAAGGATCGCGTCCGCGTCCCGCGCCACTTCGAGGATCCCCTCCGGCGTCGGCGCCTTCGCCAAACGCAACTCGCCGCCGACCTTCGACACCACGTCGCGCGCGGCATCCAGATTGGGGAAAACAGAGTCCGTAACCGCAACGATTTTATTAGGCATAACAGTGCCTATATAGTCTATCGCGTCAACGCCGTTTATTTAGCCGCGTAAGTCTTGCTAAATCCCGTGCGACTGTTAATAATCGTAAACTTGCCGTCGCCGCCCACCGAAGCCATCAGCCCGTGCCCCGCATCGCCGCCGCCCGGCCCCAGATTCGCGATCTGCTCTGCCTTCACGTTGTGATCGTGATTCGGTCCCGTGGCCTGATGGATTTGCCAGACATCTTCGAGCCCCGGAATCTTCATCACCGTGTCCCAAGCTGAATTCTGCCAGCCTTTGGTCTCGCCGTTGTTGACCACCACCACCTGCGGCTTCACGGCCCACACAAACGCCGGAGCGCCCGAGAAATCGTTCACGAATCCATGATGCGTGGCCTGGAACAACGTGACCGTTCCCAGTTTGTTCGCTGGGCAAGCCAGTTGCATCTCGATGTCCCAAGTCAAATCGCCCAAGTCCAAAAATTTGAACTTGCCGTAAGTCAACAAAATTCCAGCGCTGCGCTGATTCTCCGTCGTATCCGCCGGATGCTGCACCGCCCCCGTGCAATTCGGATTCGCCGCGCCGCCTCCGTTCACCGGAGTCGAAATGATCTGCCCGTTCGACGCAATCACCACCGCATCGAGTCCTTTCAGCGGCAGCTTGTCGCCCGGCTTCAGTGTCGTCCGCTTCCCCGCCGCGACTGTTTTGTAAGCTGCCCACGGCCCTCCGCTGCGCGGATCCTGCGCTTCAATCGAATCCCCATGATCCAGAAAATGTTCAATCGGAATCAGCTTCGCGAGCGCGGGCACGCCGCCCACATGATCGCCATGGAAGTGCGTGATCATCAGGTAATCGATCTTCTTCAGCCCTGCCTTCTGCGTAGCCTGAAAAATCCGCTTCGCGTCGCGATCGTCTGGCGCCGGGTTGCCCGTGTCCACCAGCAGCGACTGCCCTTCCGGAGTCACAAGCAGCGTCGCTCCACCGCCCTCGACGTCGATCCAATAGATGTCCAGATTGCGCGCCTGCAAACCGCAAGCCAATAGCCCTACCAGGATGAATTTCTTCATGGCTTCTATGCTACTCCATCACCAGCAGCCCTTCGATCTCCACCGCGCTGCGCCAAGCCGTCATCAGTGCCGTCACATATTCCTCCTCTAGCTGAAACAAATTCCGCTGCGCCGCGAGTACCTGCGAATACGGCGCCGCCATGTTCGCGAAGTTCCCCACATACATTTCGTAAGCCTCGCGGGCCGCCGGAATCATCGAACCCCGATAGCGCGCCGCTGCGTCCACCGCGTCTTTGTATTCCCTATAAACCCCTGCAAACCTTCGCGACAGCGCCAATCTTTCACGACTTCCTTCGAGCCGTGCGCGCTCCGCCTCTGCCGTCGCGGCCGCGATCGCGCCCTGATTGCGATTGAAAATCGGAATCTGCACTCCTATATCAAAAAAGCCTTCCGTGCCGATCGCCTCCCCGGGACCAATCAACTCCCGGTTGTAGCGAACGCCGCCGCGCACCATGATGTCCGGAATGTTTTCGACCCGCGCGCGTCGCAATTGCAAATCCGTCCCCGCGCGATTCGCGTCCGCCGCCAGCAATTCCGGATTTCCCGCGTTGATCGCAGCCAACGCCGCATCGGCATCCACCTTCGGCATCGCCTCGAAATCCCCATCTAGTGTCGATGCCGCCAACCCAGGCTGCCCCACCATAGCCGCAATCTCGCGCCAAGTTCTGTCGAGCGCATTCCGCGCCATCGTGACGCCCAACTCCGCGCGCTGCGCCTCGATGTCCGCCGCCAAAACATCCGGCCGATCCGCTTGCCCCAAATTCGCCAGCTCCCGCCGCGTCTTCGCCATGCGAGCCGATAGTTCCGCCATCTTCTGGCGAACCGCCACCAGCCGCTGCTCACCCAGCGCCCGATAATACAATTGTCGAATCGTAGTGAGTACCCGCAGCCGCTCGGCGTCCTGCAAATGCCCGGCAGCCGCACGATTCTGTTCCGCAGCCCCGCGCTGCAAACCCAACTTCCCTGCCGTGACGACACGCTGCTCGATAAATCCCCCCAAATCGCCGCCCCGCAAAACCGGACCGCCCGCCACATGATCGCCGCTCGCGCCCACCACCGGATTCGGATACGCCCCAGCCTGCAACGCCCGGCCCGCTGCGGCCCGCACGTCACTCTCGCTCTGCGCCAACGAAGGACTCGCCGTCCACCGCCATCCGTTCCAACTCCGCCAGCGTCAGCGCCCGCCCCTGCACCGCCAGCATCACAACCAACAATGCGCGCCTCATGACCGCCGCCCCTGAATCTCATCGAACAGCGCCGGCGGCAGCACCCGCACCATTGTCATCATGCCCATCATGGCCCCGCTCCACCCCTTGCGCAGCCCGTAAGTCTCCGGCTTCGTGAACATCTCATCCATGGGCATCCACATATCTTGCGGATAACCCCGGACAGCTTTCTTAGCAGGGTCATCCATCGGATACAAACCGATCGTGCTGCTGCTCATGGCCTTCGCCATCCCCGACGGAGTCAGCGGACCCGCCATCGACACCATCTGATTCATCATGTGATGCGGCATGTGGCAATGCATCATCCAGTCGCCGATGTGCTTCGCGTCGAACTCAATGTTGCGCGCCTGCCCCGAGCCCACTAGCACTGTGTTCTGTGGATGCCACTGCCCCTCCGGCACGCGCCCGCCCTCCGTACCCGTGATCACGAATTGATTCCCGTGCAGATGAATCGGATGATGATCCATCCCTAAATTCACCAGCCGTAGGCGCACGCGCTCGCCTTGCTTGACCAGCATGGGAGTCGTAGCCGGCCCCGCCTTGCCGTTGAACGTCAGCCAATTAAATTCCATCGCCATGGTGTTGGGGACAGTATTATTCGGCAGGATCTGCCACTCCTGCACGATCAACCCAAAATCGCGATCGACGCGCGGCGTGTACGGCGTTTGCGGATGCACGATCAGCAATCCGAGCAGCCCCATCATCTCCTGCATCGAAAAATGCGAATGATAAAACAGCGTTCCATGTTGCCGCAGCATGAACTCGTAGGTGTAACTGCCGCCCGGCGGCAGCGGGTCCTGGCCAAGACCCACGCTGCCCTCCATCTCCATGGGAGCTTCCAGCCCATGCCAGTGCAGCGCCGTCATCTCCGGCAAATGATTTTCTAAAATGATACGCACCCGGTCGCCCTCATTCACTTCGATGGTGGGTCCGGGGATGCTCCCATTGAAACCCCACCCGTCCACGGCACGCCCCGCGATAAATTCCGTGTGCACTACTTCAGCAGTCAGCCGAAATTCCTTTGCGCCATCCACCATGCGCCACGGCAGCTTCGGCAGATCCGGAGTTTGAACCGGCAGTGTTCCTTGCGCACTCAACTTTTGAGCCGCTAAAAGCCCGGCGCCGGCCGCAGCCACACGGGCGAAAAAATTCCTACGATTAGACATAGCTCTTCTCCTTCTTCTTGCGGACAAACTGAATTTGCAGAGACGGAGAACGAGCTCAGATGCGGAGGACGGAAGGTGTGACGAGCCCCGGTGGGCTCTCGAGAACCAGATGCATGGCTGGCGCCAGTGGAGACGCCGCCATCAGTTCAGGCAAAAACGCAGGTGCCGCAACCACTGCCAAGTGCGCCATCGCAACGTCAGCGCTGGGAGCGCTAACCGCCTTCTGGTGATCACAATTATTGTGCTGATCGTTCGCGGGCGCAGGCGTTTGATGATGCTGATGGCACGGCGGAAGCTGCGCGTCCCGCGGCGCCGGAGCGCACGACGCCAGCGTGCAGGCAGACAAGCATTGAACGCTCGCCAGCAGCAACGCGATCGTCGCAACCGAAACCCAACGCATCCTACTTAAATTTTAGCTGGTAATAAGTCCAGGCGTCGCGTACGATCTCTTCGATTCCGCTGTGCCGCGGCTCCCAGCCCAGAGTCTTACGAAGTTTCGTCGAATCCGCCACCAATTCTGTTGGATCGCCTTCGCGCCGCGGAGCAATCTTGTGGGGAACGCTTTTTCCAGTGACTTTCTCCACCGCGCGCAGCACTTCCATTACGGTTTGCCCCGTGCCCGTGCCCACGTTGAAAGCCGCCGACCCGCCGCCACCCAGTAAGTGATCGAGCGCAGCCACATGCGCCGTCGCCAGATCGCTCACGTGAATGTAATCGCGGATGCAGGTGCCATCGGGCGTCGCGTAGTCATCGCCGAATATTTGAATCGGCTCGCCCGTCGCCACCGCCCGGAACAGCAGCGGAATCAGATGCGTTTCCGGATTGTGCGCCTCGCCCAGCCCGGCGTCCGGCTCTGCCCCGCAAGCGTTGAAGTAGCGCAGCGGCACGCTGCGCAACCCCCGATAATGATCCAGCTCGCGCAGAATTTGTTCAACGATGGCCTTCGATTCCCCGTAGGGATTCACCGGAGCAATCCGCGCGTCCTCGGGAATCGGCAGCTTTTCTGGGTTGCCATAAACCGCCGCTGTCGACGAGAAAACCAACCGCCGCACCCCGTTGCGCGCCATGGCTTCCAGCAGCGAAACTGTCCCGCCGACGTTGTTCGAAAAGTACAGCTCCGGCTCGCGCATCGATTCGCCCACCGCGCTGTGCGCCGCAAAGTGCACCACCGCATCCACGCCCTTGAGCAAAGCGGCCACGGCGTCGGTGTCTTGCAGCCGCAGAACATGCAGCCGCTCCGGCGCGACGTTCTCGCGATGGCCCCGCGACAGGTCGTCGATGACTACAACTTCAAACCCGCGCGCAAGCAAATGATGTGCAGTGATGGAGCCGATATATCCGGCGCCCCCGGTCACCAGAATTTTCGGCATCTGTCCCATTCTACAATTGAGCCATGCGCATCACCCGCCGCGAGTTCGCATACAGCATCGCGGGAACCGCACTCACCGCCGCAGCCGCGGAGCCGACGTTAATATACGAGCGTCGCGTCTACGCCTCAGGCAGCACTCTGCCGCCGCCGGAAATTTTAAGCCGCCACGGCATACGCCCGCTATCCGTCAAGGGCGCCGAATACCTGATTACCTTCGCGTCTCTCGAAGCACGCACTCGCGCCTGGGATCGGTTCAACACAGATGAAAATTGGTGCGCTATTCGTGATGCTGGGAGCGTAAGGATTAAAGAGATCCAGATTTACCCAGGCGGGAAGATCTTCGAGATGTCGTTGTAGATCACAAACACCACCACGAACATCAGGAACACGAAGCCGACTTTGACTACGGTTTCCTTGACCTTCATGTCCAGGTCGCGGCGCATCAGCATCTCGACAAACAGCATCAGCATCACGCCGCCATCGAGGATCGGCACCGGCAGCAAATTGAAGATCGCCAGATTGAGACTGACCGCCGCCATCAGCAGGAAGTATTGAATCGGACCCTCGCGCGCCGCGTCGCCTGACATTTGCGCGATGCCAATCGGCCCCTGCAGCGACTTTGCAGACATCTTCCGCTGCACGATGCCTTCGAGCGACTTCACGATCAATTGCGTATTGAGGAGATTCTGCCGCCAGGATTCGGCCAGCGCCGAAGGAAACGCCAGCTTGGTGATTTCGACTCTTGGTTGTAGCGAAAGCCCGATCATCCAGCGCGCCCCGCCCTGCCCTTCCACGTCGCGTTTGGCAGGCTTCACCGTCACTTGGGTCTGCTGCCCGTTGCGCGAGTACACCAGATCCAGCGGCGCCCCGTTGGTTTCGTTTTCAATCTCGTTCAACCGCGCAATCGAGCGCAGCGGCTGCCCGTTTACGCTCACCAGAATGTCACCGTGCTGCAAGCCGACGCGCTCGCCATCCATGTCTTTGAGAACGCTGGCAACCTCGATCTCGGACTCCTGCTGCCATCCCGCATTGCCAATGCTCTGCTTTTCTTCGAGCGCCGGCGTCAGCGTCAGGTGCAGATGTTCGCCGTTGCGCATCACCCAAAAATCCACGGGATGATTCGGGCTCATCGCTCCCTTAATGGCGATCTGTTCCCAGGTAGGATCGGCTGTCTCGTCAAACTGTACGATCTTGTCGCCTAACTTCACACCGGCTTTCGCCGCCGCGCCGTCCGCCGCCAAATATCCGATTACCGGAGAATGCGGGTTCGGGACTTTCTCGTAATGCACCATGAACAGCCCAGCCAGCAGCGCCACGGCCAGAACGATATTGATGGCCGGCCCTGCGAACGCAATCAGCAACCGTTGCCAGCGCGGCTTCGAAGTCAGCGCCCGCGGATCGGCCGCGCCCTCGTCGCCCGGCTGCTCGCCGGTCATCTTTACGTACCCGCCGAAAAGAATCAGGGAGAATCTGAAATCAGTTTCGCCGCGCCGGAAACCGAACAATCGCGGCCCAAACCCGAAGCTGAAGGTCTCCACTTTTACATCGAAGAACCGCGCCGCGAAATAATGTCCCAGTTCGTGGACCAGGATCATCACGCCGATCAGAACCAGGTACCACCAGATGTTTTCGAGCAGAGCCATATAAAGTGTTACGCGCCCAACACCGCTGCGGATGTTTCCCGCGCCATCTTACCCTTCTCCATAATGCCACGAGCCACGGCCCGCGATTCCCGGTCAATCTCCAGCACTTCGCCTACCGATCGCGCTTCCCGCACCGGCACGCGTTCTAAAGTCTCGGCGATCGTCGCCGCGATGCCGGGATAGGAAATCCTTCCCGCCAGAAACGCCTCCACCGCAACCTCATCGGCCGCGTTCAGCGTGCAGGTAGCAGACCCGCCGGTTTCCTGCGCCTGGTACGCCAGCTTCAAGCAGTGGGAACTTCCTAAAGTCGGGAGGATCGAAGGTCCAGCGCGCTGCTTGCGTCCAATCCAGACGCGGCACCGGTGCGTCCGCGCGCTCGGGATAGGTCAGCGCATATTGAATCGGCATCCGCATGTCGGTGGCGGAAACTTGGGCCATCACGCTGCCGTCGGCAAATTCCACCATGGCATGGACTTTGGATTGCGGATGCACGACCACTTCTACTTCCTTCGGCGCAAGATCGAACAACCAACAGGCCTCAATGACTTCGAAGCCTTTGTTGGCAAGGGTGGCCGAATCGATCGTGATCCGCTGTCCCATCTTCCAAGTTGGATGATTCAGAGCCTGCTCCGGTGTTACAAATTCCAAATCCGCCGCCGGCGTTTCGCGGAATGGACCGCCCGAGGCCGTCAGGATCAACTTCGAAACTTCCCTGCGCAATCCCGCACGGAAACATTGATGGGCGCCGTTGTGTTCGCTATCGACCGGAATCAGTTCCGCGCCGGAGGCCCGCATGGCCTCCGTCACTAGCTTGCCGCTGGCGACCAGAACCTCTTTGTTTGCAAGACCTACGCGTTTGGCGAGCCGGACGGCTTCATAGGTGGCTTCGAGTCCCTCGACGCCCACGATGGCCGACATTACGAATCCGGCCTCCGGAGCCGCCGCCGCCGCCACCCGCGCCTTCGGCCCCGCGCCTAACTCGGGAACTACCGTGCCGTTGGCTCTTAGCAGCGCCCGCAACTCCGCCAGCGCCTGCTCGTCGGCAACCACGGCCACTTTGGGTTTGAATTCAGCAATCTGCTGGGCCAGCAGTTGGACGTTGCGCCCCGCTACTAAAGCGTAGATTCCAAAGCGCTCCGGCCAACGCCTCACTACATCCAGGGTGCTGGTGCCGATGGAGCCTGTAGAACCGAGTAGGGTGAGGTAAGTCACTCTTCTCCGATCATATCATTTTGGGGCTGGAAAACACTGTGGTAACTTCACTCACTTGAAACTTTGCTTGGGTTAAAGACCTTGCCTTTTTTAGGGGCGCCGGGAAGGTGCTTCAGGGGTCTTTAGTGAGGTTAGTCTCGCTTTGGTGGGAGTTTCCTCCCCGGCTTGATTTAAAGATAATACACTTTCTGGAAGATTGCAACAGTTTTCTGTATTTCAAAATGAAGAATTCTTATCCAAGCCGATAGAAATCTTTTATCGGGTTGATACTACAGGGCTCTTACCCGTAATATGCCGATTGGTCGCGCGCCTTAATCCCCTCTGTTCGCGCCACATCCGCTAAGCTTTGACCTCGATACCAGCAAGATCTTCCAAAACCCGTATAGTGGAGCAGAAGTCGTCCTCCCCGTAGCCCTTGGCGATAGCGGCCTGTAACATTTGTTGTGTGATGGCTGTGAGTGGCAGCGGCAGATCCAAAGACTTGGCGGATTCGAGCGCCAGCCCGATATCCTTGTGCATCCATTTGGTGGAAAAATTGGCCTTGAAATCCCGTTTCAGGATGAACGGCGCTTTGGCGCTGACCAGTCCGCTTTTCGCGGCGCTGTTATCAAGGATATCCAGCATCAACTCGGGAGCCACGCCGTTTTTGGTCGCCAAAACCATCCCTTCGGCGAATGCCTGCATCAAGTTAGCGAGTACCAGGTTCTGCGTCAGCTTGGCCTTCAGGCCTTGACCGGCCGGACCACAGTAATACAAACGTTTACCCATTGCCTCGAAGTACGGCTTGGCGCGATCGAAAGCACCTTGATCGCCGCCCACCATAAAGGTAAGCGTTCCGCCCTCGGCGCCGGCCTTTGAGCCGGTGCAGGGCGCATCCAGAAAATGGACGCCTTTGGCGGTGAACAATGCTCCGATCTCCTGGCTCTCGGTGGGCGAAACGGTGCTGCAATCCGCTGTCACGCTGCCGGGGCGGATGCCTTCGAGCAAACCGTCTTTGCCGGTGCTGACGGCTCGCGCCATAGCGGTGGTGCCGACGCAATAGAAAATGAAGTCGGCGCGCTGGGCTACTTCCTTGGGCGTGGCGCACGCGGTGCCTTTGCCTTTCGCCGCCAGCTCGCGGGCCTTCGCAGCGGTGTGGGTCCACAACGCGACTTCGTGACCCGCCTCCAAGAGATGCCGGGCCATTGGGTAGCCCATGATTCCTAAACCTAAAAAGCCGACTTGTGCCATGAGAGAATCTTACCAGTGCGGCCCACCATTTTGATTACCAAGCGACTTTTTCCAGAAACCGTGGCGTTCCTTGGAGAGCACGC
Organism: Bryobacterales bacterium; assembly: GCA_963752205.1. Classification (GTDB taxonomy): domain Bacteria; phylum Acidobacteriota; class Terriglobia; order Bryobacterales; family Bryobacteraceae; genus Palsa-187. The sequence continues at coordinate 31,056 of CAVVZG010000078.1, forward strand.
CGACGTCGACTACGTGCCTACAGTGGAGGGCCTGACCTCCGCTGAACTGATCGCGCGGGCACGCGGCAAGCAGGCGATCGTCAGCCAGTTCACCGATTCGTTATCGAGCGAAGTGATCGCGCAACTCAAAGGCTTGGGCATGATCGCGCATGTGGGCGTGGGTTACGACAACATCGATCTCGCGGCCGCGAGTGCCAACGGCATTCTGGTAAGCAACACTCCCGGGGTTCTCGACGACACCACTGCAGATTTTGCGTTTGCGTTGTTGCTGGCTGCGGCGCGGCGCGTAACCGAAGCGGATGCGTTCGTGCGTGCGGGCCAGTGGAAGCGCTGGAGCCTGGAATTAATGATTGGCCACGACATCCATCACCGCACGCTAGGGATTTTGGGAATGGGCCGAATCGGGCAAGCGGTAGCTCGACGCGCGGCCGGATTTTCGATGCGGGTTGTGTATCACAACCGCACGCGCGTCGTGGGCGATTTCGCGTCCAATATCGCTACCTGGGTTTCGAAAGATGAGTTGCTGGCGGAGTCGGATTTCCTCAGCATCCACGTGCCGCTGAACGAAAGCACGCGGCACGCGATCGGCGAAGCGGAACTGCGGCGCATGAAGCCGACGGCGATTTTGATCAACACCGCGCGCGGGCCGGTGATCGATGAAGCGGCTTTGGTGAAAGCGCTCAGCGAGCATTGGATCGCTGCCGCCGGGCTCGATGTGTTCGAACGGGAGCCTGAAGTTCACCCCGGATTGCTTGCTTGTTCTAACGCCGTGCTCGCGCCGCATATCGGCTCGGCCAGCGTGGACACGCGCCGGAAAATGACCATGATGGCGGCAGAAAATGCGCTAGCGGCTTTGACGGGAAAACGCCCGCCGAATCTGCTCAATCCCGCTGTGTGGGACTCGTGGGCATCCCGGCCAGAAGGCGCAGGATAAGCAGGTCGGAGGGCTGGAAGGTGTGGACAGGAATGTTGTTGGCGTCCTCTTCCTGATCGACCACGTGGCTGCGGATGATCTTGCGCAGATGCTCCACCGACACGCCAAGTTCCTCGGCTGCTTCCACTTCCGTGTATTGCGATCTTCCAGGGCGAGTCATGAGCATTGCGGTTAATTCGATTGTAGGGTCCGCGAGCGGGTGACCCAATCGGGCAGAGCGCTTAGTTCGAAATAGGGTTCGCCTGACGTACCGGAGTACTACTAGCGGTACGTCTTCGCGTTGCGAGCGTCAACATACAATAAAGCCATGAGGATTCTCAGCTCCTTTTTCCTGCTGTCCCTTTCCCTGTTCTCCCTCTCCCTGTTCACGACGGCCGTTTGGGGCCAAACCGCTCCGGGATTCGATCCCACCGCCATCGATCACAGCGTGAATCCCTGCGACAACTTCTATCAATTCGCGTGCGGCGCCTGGATGGCGGCGAATCCCATCCCGGCGGATCAATCGCGCTGGGGAAGATTTGACGCGCTGCAGGACAGCAATCGCGAAGTCCTCCACAAAATTCTGGAAGCGGCCGCGGTGGTGAAGCCGGGGCGCACGGCGCTGGAACAAAAGATGGGCGATTATTACGCGTCGTGCATGGACCAGGCGGCGATCGACGCCAAGGGCGCGGCTCCGCTGAAGCCGGATCTCGACCGCGTCGCGGCGCTCAAGGACAAGGCGGGCCTAACCGATGCCGTGGTGTTCTTGTTCCGCGCCGGAGTCGCGCCCTTCTTCCAATTCAGCTCCGGGCCGGATCCTAAGAACTCGGCCATTGTGATCGCGGACCTGGATCAAGGCGGTTTGGGTTTGCCGGATCGCGACGCATAGCCCGGACGAATCATCTCGGCTTGTTCCAATCCCGGAATTGATGCGACCATTGCCGACTGAACATCAATCGGCATACTTGTCGACATCCCGTTCACGTAGACCTCGTTCGTATCGAGGCCCTCAGGCTCAAGGAATATCTGATGGCTTTCCCGGTCAGGAAACTTGACGAACTTATCTTCAATCGAGGGGCAATATCGGGGACCGACGCCGCTGATCTGACCGCTATACAGAGGCGATCGGGCGATGCTCTCCTGGACTACGCGCCGAGTCTCCGCGGTCGTGTGCCCGAGGTGACAACAAATTTGGGCGCGTTCAATCCTCTCAGTCATGAACGAAAACGGCGTAGGCACTGCATCGCCCTCCTGCGGCTCGAAGCAAGACCAGTCGATCGTGCGGCCGTCGAGCCGGGGAGGAGTTCCGGTCTTCAGGCAGG
>CAVVZG010000079.1:0-3498 GCA_963752205.1 Bryobacterales bacterium
CGAGGTTGCGTACGGTCACACGCGCATTGCCCATCTGCCCACCCATGCGCATTCCAGGAAACACGCGCGACGGAAAGCTCGATGCGCCTATGGAACCCGGGGCTCTGTGAAACATGGATCCGTGCGTCGCGTCCGACCCGCGGAAGTGATGGCGTTTGACGACACCAGCAAATCCACGACCCTTGCTGACGCCGATGACGTCGACTTTTTCCAAAGGCTTGAACTCTTCCGCCAGTACGCGATCGCCCGGCTTCATGTCGCCCGAGGTCGTGTCGAGCAGGAACTCGCGCTGAAACCGAACGCCCTCAGCGCCCGACTTCTTGAAATGTCCCGCGCGCGGCTTCGACACGCCCGACTTCTTGGCGTATTCCATGAAGCCCAACTGCACGGCGTCATAGCCATCGCTCGCCGGCGTCTTGCGCTGGACTACGATGCACGGTCCGGCTTTCAGCACCGTCACCGGCACCACTTGCCCGTCCGGCCGGAACACCTGCGTCATCCCGATTTTTTTGCCTAAAATTCCTGGGCTCATTTGCGATCCTTCAAGCGGCCACGCCGCTCGTTATTTCCCTTTACCGAACGCCTTGATTTCGACATCGACGCCCGCCGGCAGATCCAGCTTCATCAACGCATCTACCGTGTCCTGGGTCGGCTCCAGAATGTCCAGCAGGCGCTTATGCGTGCGGATCTGGAACTGTTCCCGGCTCTTCTTATCCACGTGCGGCGAACGCAGCACGGTGTACAGATTCCGCACCGTCGGCAGCGGAATCGGCCCGGCCACCGTAGCGCCGGTGCGCTTGGCCGTATCCACAATCTCGGTGGTCGATTGATCCAGGATTCGATGATCGTACGCCTTCAGGCGAATTCGAATCCGTTCCCGTAAGCTGCTCGCGTGTTTTGCCATTACTATTCCAAAATTTCCGAAACTGTGCCCGCGCCCACCGTTCGTCCGCCCTCGCGAATCGCGAAGCGCAGACCTTTGTCCATGGCGATCGGCGTGATCAGCTCAATTTCCAGCTGAACGTTGTCACCAGGCATCACCATTTCCATCCCCGCAGGCAACTGTGCTACGCCGGTAACGTCCGTGGTGCGGAAGTAAAACTGCGGACGATAGCCCTTGAAGAACGGCGTGTGACGACCACCCTCATCCTTGCTCAATACGTAAACTTCGCCCTTGAACTTCTTGTGCGGCTTGATCGATCCCGGCTTTGCGATCACCTGCCCGCGCTCGACGTCGTCCTTTTCAATACCGCGCAGCAGCAGCCCAACGTTGTCCCCAGCGCGCCCTTCGTCGAGCAACTTCTTGAACATCTCGACGCCGGTGACCACAGTCTTGCGAGTATCGCGGAAACCCACGATCTCCATTTCCTCGCCGACCTTACAAATCCCCTGCTCGATACGGCCCGTCACCACAGTGCCGCGCCCTTGGATCGAGAAGATGTCTTCGATAGGCATCAGGAACGGACGATCAATCACACGCTCCGGCATCGGAACGTATTTGTCGACCGCTTCCATCAACTCATCAACCGTCTTTTCCCACTGCGCTTCGCCATTCAGCGCGCCCAGCGCGCTGACTTTGACCACCGGCAGATCGTTCCCCGGGAATCCATAGCTAGTCAGCAGCTCACGAACCTCAAGCTCAACCAGCTCCAACAACTCCGGATCATCCACCATGTCCACTTTGTTCAGCGCAACCACAATGTAAGGCACGCCCACCTGACGAGCCAGCAGAATATGCTCGCGCGTCTGCGGCATCGGACCGTCCGTCGCCGCGACCACCAGAATCGCGCCATCCATCTGCGCCGCGCCCGTGATCATGTTCTTGATGTAATCCGCGTGACCCGGGCAATCGACGTGCGCGTAATGCCGCTTGGCCGTCTCGTATTCCACGTGCGCCGCCGCAATCGTGATTCCGCGGGCTTTTTCCTCCGGCGCATTGTCAATCGAATCGAAGCTCCGGAACTGCACCTTCGGATTATGCTTCGCCAAGGTCTTCGTGATGGCCGCCGTCAAAGTGGTCTTGCCGTGATCGATGTGCCCGATCGTCCCCACGTTTACGTGCGGCTTGCTGCGATCAAATTTTTCCTTCGCCATGTTTTTCCGGATCTCCTGAACTTGAGTGAATCGAACTTAACTCGCTACTTTTCCCTGCGCCTTGCTAACGATTTCCTCGGCGATGTTGCGCGGCACTTCCACGTACTTGCCGAAGTGCATGGTGAACGCCCCGCGCCCTTGCGTCCGCGAACGCAGCTCGGTCGCATAGCCGAACATTTCCGACAACGGGACCATCGCTTTGATGATGTGCGTACTGCCCAGAATCTCCGTGCCTTCGAGCTCGCCGCGCCGCGAAATCAAGTTGCCGTTTACCGAACCCATGTATTCGTCCGGCACGACGACTTCGACGCGCATCACCGGCTCGAGCAACACCGGCTTGGCCTTGCGCAATGCTTCTTTCACGCAAATCGAAGCGCAAATCTTGAACGCCATTTCCGAAGAATCGACATCGTGATAATCGCCGTCGAAGACGATCACTTTCACATCCGACATCGGATAACCCGCCAGAATTCCATGCTCCAGGGCTTCGACCACGCCCTTCTGAATCGCGGGAATAAATTCCTTGGGAATGTTGCCGCCGCTGACTTCGTTATCGAACTCAAAGCCCTTGCCGGGCGCCGCCTCGACGCGCAGTTTCACGCGCGCGTATTGGCCGCTGCCGCCGGTTTGCTTCTTGTGCGTGTAATCGAATTGCGCGGTCTGCCGGATGGTCTCGTGATACGCCACCTGCGGCTTGCCGACGTTCGCGCCGACGCTGAACTCGCGCTGCATGCGGTCAACAATAATTTCGAGATGCAACTCACCCATGCCGGCCAGAATGGTCTGCCCGGTGTCCGGATCTGTGGAAACATGCAGCGTGGGATCTTCCTGCACTAGCTTGGCAATCGCCATCCCCAGCTTTTCCTGATCGACTTTGGTCTTAGGCTCGATCGCGAGCTGAATCACCGGAGCCGGGAAGTCAATCGACTCCAGAATCACCGGAGACTTTTCATCGCAAATGGTGTCGCCAGTCGAAACCGACTTCAATCCCACCACTGCGCAGATATCGCCCGCCAAAACTTCCGTGATGTCTTCGCGCTTATTGGCGTGCATCTTAACCAAACGCCCAATGCGCTCGCGACGCCCCTTGGCCACGTTATAAACGCCTTCACCCGAATTGAGCTTGCCCGAATAAACCCGGATGAACGCAAGCTGGCCGACGAACGGGTCGGTCATGATCTTGAAGACGAGCGCCGAAAACGGCTCGTTGTCATCCGGCTTGCGGATAATTTCTTTCGTCTTGTCGTCGACGTCGGTGCCCTTCATCGGAGGCACATCGAGCGGCGACGGCAGGTACGCCACGACCGCATCCAGCATGTTCTGGACGCCCTTGTTCTTGAAAGCCGTGCCGCACACCACCGGGAAAATCTAGCAATACGTCGGCGCCCAGTAGAGGAGAACAAG
>CAVVZG010000080.1:0-10564 GCA_963752205.1 Bryobacterales bacterium
CGGCGTCGAGATGTTCAAGAAGCTGCTGGATGAAGGGCGCGCTGGGGACAACGTTGGGCTGCTGCTGCGCGGTATTGAAAAGGACGACGTCGAGCGCGGGCAGGTGATCGCGAAGCCGGGATCGATTAAGCCGCACAAGAAGTTCAAGGGCGAAGTTTACGTATTGAGCAAGGATGAGGGTGGGCGTCACACGCCGTTCTTCAAGGGCTATCGTCCGCAGTTTTACTTCCGCACGACGGACGTTACGGGTGTGGCGCAGTTGCCTGCGGGGATGGAAATGGTGATGCCGGGCGATAACGTGCAGCTGGAAATTGAGCTGATCACGCCGATCGCCATGGACAAAGGTCTGCGGTTCGCGATTCGCGAGGGCGGACGAACGGTGGGCGCGGGAACGGTCAGCGAGATTTTGGAATAGAGGTTAGGCAAATGGCGCGCGAGAATATTACATTTCAATGCACCGAGTGTAAGCGTAAAAACTACACTGGGATGAAGAACAAAAAGACGTCCACGGAGCGGCTGGAGATGAAGAAATTCTGCCCCTTCTGCCGTAAGCACCATCCGCACAAGGAGATTAAGTAGCCGAGTCCGGCAAGTGTGACGCAAGTGTTACACTGAGGTTGCTGGCCCGTGGCCACTATTGCAGGGGCATAGGCTAATGGTAAACCAGCGGTCTCCAAAACCGCCTTTGGGGGTTCAAGTCCCTCTGCCCCTGCCAGGCTTTCCAGACGGGAATTGTTAGTAAGGACGAGTAAAATGGCTGATTCACAAAGCATCGCAACCAAGGCCGCCGGCTGGCCCGCGCGCACCAAGGATTATTTCGAGGAGCTGCAGCTCGAGATGAAGCGCGTCACCTGGCCTAGCTGGAAGCAGGTGCGGGCCACCACCGGAGTGGTGATCTTCGCGGTGTTCGCGTTTGCGGCCTATTTCGCGGTGGTGGACACGCTGGTCGGCCGCTTTATCCAGAAGTTATTCGATACGTTTACCAAGTAAAGGCCGGCCATTATGTCCGCTGATATGCCCGAAGATAACCTTCCAGAAGAAATCCAGACTGAGACTGCGCCCGCTGACGAACCGGCCCAGACAGCGGTTGCCGTCGAAGAAGGCCCGCCTAAGCATTGGTACATCATCCACACTTACTCGGGATTCGAGCAGAAGGTGGCCGATTCGCTGCGCAGCCGCGCGGAGGCGTTCGGGTTCGATCATCAGATCGGGCAGTTGCTGATCCCGACCGAAGAAGTGGTGGAACTGCGCAATGGGAAGAAGGTCACCAGCAAGCGGATGCTGTATCCGGGCTACGTGCTGGTGGAAATGGAAATGAACGACGAGCTGTGGCATGCGGTCAAGGCCACGCCGCGCGTGACCGGGTTTGTGGGCGGCGGCGAAAAGCCGGTGCCGCTGACGGCTGACGAAGTGAATTCGGTGCTCTACCGCCAGGCGACGTCGGCGGAGCGGCCGCGTCCGAAGCTCAGCTTCGAGAAGAACGAAAACGTGCGCATCATCGAAGGGCCGTTCGCCAACTTCTCGGGCAAGGTGGACGAGGTCAATCCGGAGCGCAACACGCTGCGCGTGATGGTGACGATCTTCGGGCGGTCGACGCCGGTCGAATTGGATTTCTTGCAGGTTGAAAAAGCTTAAACGGAAATTTAGGAGTCAGTCAGAATGGCAAAGAAAATAACCGCCAACGTGAAATTGCAGATCCCGGCCGGGAAGGCTACGCCGGCGCCTCCGGTGGGAACCGCGCTGGGGCCGCAGGGCGTTAACATCATGGAGTTCTGCAAGGCGTTCAACGCGAAAACGTCGGCCAAGGATCAGGAAGGACTGATCATCCCGGTTGTGATCACGATTTACTCCGACCGCTCGTTCACGTTCATCACCAAGACTCCGCCGGTGCCGGTGCTGATCAAACGCGCGGTGGGCATTGCGAAGGGATCGGCCGAGCCTAACAAGAATCGCGTGGGCAAGATTACGCTGAAGCAGGTGGAAGAGATCGCTAAGATCAAGATGCCGGATCTTAACTGCTTCACTGTGGAGGCGGCGATGAACTCGGTGAAGGGCACGGCACGCAGCATGGGCGTGGACGTCGAAGCTAAGGTCTAAAAACGCTCCGCGCTTCGTTATTGTATCGTCATGACAAATTGGTAGAATCTCCGAAAGCAGAGAAAAATCGATGCGCACTGCTTTTCTGCTCGCTGCCCTAACGGCATTTCGGGTTCCCTACGCCCTGGCGCAGGGCATGCCCGCATGCGACGGGGACATCGACATCGTGCGCGTTTCCACAATCAAGCCGGGAGCCCTGCAGGGGTTTATGGCGGCCGTAGTGGCGCACAAGGCTTGGTACAGGAGCCATGGATTCAACAACAATGTAATCGTGGCTTCCCGCGTTATCGTGCGCGATGAGAAGACCAAAACTTTAAGCTACTCCGAAGCGGAAGTGGTTACCCACCACGTGCGGCCGCCGGGCCCGGAGCAAACCGGAGCGAAGAGAGGGATGCGGCTTGGGATGCTTACGTGAAACAGTACCGGGATACGTCGGACATCAAGAGTGAGTACACCACTTGCATGCCCAAACTGGTGCCCTAGCGCCGGGCGCTTAGAGTACGTCGTCCCTGGTTTCGCGGGTTGCGAGCAGGCCGATGATGGTCAAGACCGCGGCGGCGAATAGATAGTAACCGACGTACTGCAGACCGTAGTTTTTGGCTAGGCCGGTGGCGATGTAGGGGGCGAAACTCGCGCCGAAGATGCCGGCCAGGTTGAATGTCAGCGAGCTGCCGGTGTAGCGCACTTGCGTCGGGAAGAGTTCCGACAGTACTGTTCCTAATGGGCCGTAGGTTAGGCCCATCAAGGTCAAGCCCAGGGCCATCATGGCCATTGCCCCTGCCGTGCCGGCTAGGAACATGGGAGCCATCACTAATCCGAAGGCGCCGATCGCGCAGGTCACCCAAAGTAGGGTTCGGCGGCGCCCGTGTTCAGCCAGAAGTCCGCCGATGGGGATGGCGGCGGCGAAAAACAGGATGCCTACCAACTGCATCACTAGGAATTTTTCACGGCTGTAACCTAGCGCGGTTGTGCCCCAGGACAGTGCGAAGACGGTCATCAGGTAAAACAGGACGAAGGTCGCGAGCGAGAGCAGGGTGCCGGACAGCAGCGGGCCGGGGTAATCGCGGAAGACGGTCAATAGCGGGACTTTCACGCGCTCGCGGCGGCTGAGGGCGTCGCGGAACACGGGGGTTTCGGTGATGGTCAAGCGCACGTACAGGCCTACCAGCACTAGCGCGGCGCTCGCTAGAAAGGGGATGCGCCAACCGAAGGCGAAGAACTGTTGGTCGGTGAGCCATCGCGAGAGCAGCAGGAATATGCCGCCGGAGAAGAGGAAGCCGACGGGCGCGCCGAGTTGCGGGAACATTCCGTACCAGGCTCGCTTACCCGGCGGCGCGTTCTCGATGGCGAGCAGAACTGCTCCGCCCCACTCGCCGCCGAGGCCCAGACCTTGTCCAAAGCGGCAGAGCGCTAGGAGCAGCGGTGCGGCAACGCCGATGGTCGCGTAGGTGGGCAGTGCGCCGATGGCTATTGTAGAGAGTCCCATGGTGAGGAGCGCGGCGACTAGCGTCGTCTTGCGGCCGACGCGATCGCCGAAGTGGCCGAAGAGCGCGGAGCCGAAGGGGCGCGCCAGGAACGCGATGGCAAATGTCGCAAGCGAAGCGAGGCGCGCGGACGCGGGGTCGGACGCGGGGAAGAACAATTTGGGGAATACGAGGACGGCGGCGGTGGCGTAAATATAAAAGTCAAAGAACTCGATGGTGGTGCCGATCAGGCTGGCGAACAACACCTGGCCCGGGCTGTTGAGCGCCGCGCCTGTGGTGGCGCTGCTGGGCGCATTGGTTTCCTCGATTCGCATGTAACGCAATGCGAGTATAGCAAGCTGGAAACGGATGCCGTCCTAGGGGTGGGATGCGTTCTGCTGTTCTTTGAGGATGGCGCGGAACATGGCTTCTTCCATGTTCACCTCCCGTTTGCAAGTGGCGGCGTCGATGAACGGGTTGGGCGCGCCTGGCTTGAGCTTGGCGTACTTCTCTTCCATGCCGTACTCGGCGGGATGATCGCCTAGTTGGATGTCGCAGGGCAACGCGCGCACCACTTTGAAGGAGCGTTCGAACTCGGCGGCGATGGCGGGAGTTATGGGAGTAGGGGCGCGGAGGCTGCATCCGAAGACTACGTTGTAGGTCTTGCCAGCTTCTTGCGCGGTGGTGGTCCAGGTGGTGCAGCCGCGGGTGTGTCCAGCAGTGAGATGCGCGATAAGCGTGGTGCCGCCTAACGTCACGGCCTCGCCGTCGTGCAGGACTTTGTCGATGGGATGCTTTTTTCCGCCGGGCTTGATTGCCTGGAGCGCCGGCACGTCTTCGGCCATCGCCATGACTTTTGCGCCGGTTAGCTCTTTTACTAGCGCGTCGCCTTCCTGATGGTCGCCGTGGGCGTGGTTGCCGAGTAGAATCTTGACACCGGAAAACTTGAAGCCTAGTTGGGTGACGGATTTCTCAATGGTCCGAACATTGCGCTCATAGGTGCTGTCGAGCAGGACGTTTCCTTGCGGGGTCACGATCAGGAACGAGCTGAGAGTCTTCGTTCCGACGTAATAAATGTTAGCGATGATTTTGTGCGGGGGGAATTGGCCGGTCTGATCGGCCTCCGAGCGCATGTTGCGTTCGACGATGGAGCGCGGCGTATACGTATGACCTTCGAACGTGATCGATGGGTGGTCGGGGGGCTGCTGGTTTTTGGTCTGGGCGTGACCCATCAGGGCGAATAGGGCCAGCGCTGCCAACGTCTTCATTTGGCGGATGGCAGAACCACGGTGACGCGGCCGTTCACGATGGGATTGCGGTCATCCGGACCGCCGCAGGTTTCGGGGTCCGCCACCCACGATCCGGGTTTCATTTTGCTGTAGTGCTTGGTGTAGGTCCACGGTTTGGTGAGTGCGACGGGATCGGTAATGGTCACCTGATTTTCGATGGTATTGGCATCGATTTGGCGGTAACGCTCGTCGAAGCGCGCCTTTTCACTGAAGGTCACGGGCGTGAAGTCTCCCCAGATTCCGGATTTGACGAAGATGGTTTCGACCACTAGCGTTTGGCCTTCCCAGTGGCCGATAGACGTGCCGCGGAGCGTGGGCCACATTTCGTCTTCAGGCGGAAATTTGCGGCCGTCTGTATAGATATGGCGGGTTTCTTTGTCGATGACCATCCAGGTTTTGGCGGGCGTAATGATGAACTCGTAGTCGAAGGGCGTCACCGTAAGGTGCGGCATTCCGGCCGCGCAATAGAGCGTGTGCGTATCGACCAAGGGATTGGGATAATCGGCATCGCCTTGGTGTTCGGCACGGACGAGGTTTTCTTTGTACTTGGCTTCCCATTCGGCATTGTAGGGCGGATGATCGCGGGTGCCGGGAACGAAGGAGGGGGCTTTTTCAACGTCTAACAATGCCGGCGAGCCTTTTAGGCGCCAGACTCCGCTCCAGTCAGGCAGCTTGGAGAACTGTTCCAGACGCGCGGGCGAGTTCATGGTGGTCTGGGCGGCGGCGGTTCCCAACACGAGGAAGGGCGCGGTGACAAGAAGGACGGTGGAGATTCTGTTCATGGGTTTGGCCTAGTTCTGCGGCGGAGGAGGATCGTTGGTGGGGGAGCCGCCGATGCGCGTGCCATCCGCCAATTTCACGGAAACCAGGGAACCGCCGTTGCGGCCGTCGCGCAGCGGGTGCGTGATAACGGTGATCTGATCGCCGGGTTTCAGGATCCGGGGTTTCCAACCCTGGCGGGCTAAGCTCGATGGCGAGCCGGTCTCGATGCTCCACTCGACGGTATTTCCGGAGGCATCTTTTACGTTCATCTGGATCCAGGAGTGCGGGTTGAGCCACTGAAACTCCTTGACGGTGCCACTGATCGTAATCTCTTTCGTCATATCGAAGGCCGCGAAGGAGTGATGCGCGAACGCCGGCGTGATGCACAGCAAAATCGCCAAGGGAAGTTTGTTCTTCATATCATCGGTAGTTTACGTCAGCGCGGGCCGGGCGGCAAGCGCTTGGATTCGTTTGGTAGTAGGCAGTACCACGTTAGTACCAACGTTGACAGGCCTGGCGCCGCCATGCGAAAATCCAACCGCATGTTGTGCCGCCTTGTCTGCGTTGGATTGGTTTTGGCCGCGCTCCCCGCCTTTGCGCAGTCACAGCGCTGCGAGGATTTGAACCACCTTTCGCTGCCGGGGGTTGCGATTCGTTCGGCTACTCCGGTTCCGGCTGGCATGTATGCGCCTCCGGGAGTCGCGGCGCGTGCGGTTCCGGCGCTTTGCCGGGTGGTGGCGACGGTATTACCGGAGTTGGGCTTCGAGGTTTGGTTGCCGGAGAAGTGGAATCGCAAATACATTGGGGTCGGCAATGGCGGGCTGGCGGGCAACATTGTTTATAGCGCGATGTTTAATCCCGTCGAGCGCGGTTACGCGGTCAGCAGCACCGATACGGGACATGTGACTTCCAACACCAACGACGGGGTGTGGGCGCTGGGGCACATGGATCGCGTCATTAATTTCGGGCAGCGCGGGGTGCATGAGATGGCGATCGCGAGCAAGGCCATCATCAGGTCGTATTACAGCGCGCCGCCGGCGCACTCGTATTTTCAGGGATGTTCTTATGGGGGCAAGCAGGCGCTTACTGAAGTGCAGCGATATCCTACCGATTTCGACGGCGTCGTCGCGGGGGATCCGGCTAACTGGTGGACGCGGCATTATTCAGGCGGTCACATTTGGATTGCGCAGGCGGTGGACGGCGATGGCTGGCTGCCTCCGCACAAAGTTCAATTGCTGGGCGATGTAGTGAATGCCGCTTGCGACGTGCTCGATGGCGTGAAGGACGGCGTGCTGAACGATCCGCGGCGGTGCCATTTCGATCCGGGTCTGCTGCAATGCAAGAGCGGCGATCAGCCGAATTGTCTAACGGGCGCGCAAGTGGCTGCGGTGCGCAAGATCTGGACTGGGCCGCGCGATGCTGAAGGTCAGCAGCTTTATCCGGGGCTGGAACCTGGCGGCGAAGCGGGGCCGGGCGGCTGGTTGCAATGGATCACGGGGACGGCTCCAGGGCGCGGCGCGCATAGCGGGCTGGGGTTGCCGTTCATGAAAAATGTGGTTTATGAAAATCCGCAGTGGGATTTTCGAAGCTTCCGCTACGATCCGCCGGCGCCCGGTTTTGAGAGCGACGTTGAATATGTGGACGACAAGGTGGGGCGCATCTTCAACGCCGTAGATCCGGATTTGCGGGCGTTTCGGGCGAACGGCGGAAAGCTGATTCAGTATCACGGGTGGTCCGATCCGGACATACCGCCGGGGAACAGCATTAACTATTACGAGAGCGTGGTGCGGCGTGTGGGACGTAACAATACTTATGGGCTGCGCGACACCAAAGAATTTTACCGCCTGTTCATGGTGCCGGGGATGCAGCACTGCACGGGCGGTCCGGGTACGCCGCGCTTCGATGCGCTGGGCGCGCTGGAGCAATGGGTGGAGCAGAACAAGGCTCCGGAACTGATCCTGGCGGGACATGCTACCAATGGGTTGATTGACCGGACGCGTCCGCTGTGCGCTTATCCGCAGGAAGCGAAGTACAAGGGTACGGGCAGTACGGACGATGCGGCGAATTTCGTTTGCGCAATTCCATGAACAAACTTCTGTTTTTGATGGCGCTACCTCTGGCGGCGCAGCAGCCTTGTGAGAACCTAGTGAAGCTCGCGCTGCCGGATGTGGTGATTGAATCGGCAACGGCGATGGGGGCTGGGGATTTTCAATTGCCGTCGGGACCTACGGCCAAGGTACCGGCTTTCTGCCGCGTGGTGGGACTTGTTAGACCCGAGTTGAAGTTCGAACTGTGGCTGCCGGCGCAATGGAATCACAAGTACATCGCGGTGGGCAACGGTGGCATGGCGGGGTCGATCGTTTTCGGTGCCATGGTGGATCCGCTCAATCGCGGTTACGCTGCTGGCAGCACTGACACTGGGCACACTAGTGCGAACGACGATGGAACGTGGGCGCTGGGGCATCTGGACCGGCTGATCAATTACGCTTACCGTGGCATTCATTTGATGGCGCAGGCGGATAAGGCGATCGTGCAGGCGTTCTATGGCGCGGGGCCAACGCACTCCTACTTCAACGGATGTTCGTTTGGGGGCAAGCAGGCGCTGACAGAAGCGCAGCGCTATCCGAAAGATTTCGACGGCATCATTGCGGGAGATCCGGCGAACAACTTCACACGGCACTATTTCGGCGGGCATCTGTTTGATGCGCTGGCGATGGATGGGGACGGTTATATTCCGGCGGCGAAGGTTCCGCTGATCGGCAATGCGGTAAATGCGGCGTGCGATGCGCTGGATGGGGTTAAGGACGGCGTTTTGAGTGATCCGCGGCGCTGCCATTTCGATCCTGCTACGCTGCAGTGTAAGAATGGCGACGCGCCGGACTGCTTGACTGGCGCGCAGGTCGCGGCGATTCGCAAAATTTGGACGGGGCTAAAAGACGCTGACGGGCAGCAGATCTATCCTGGACTGATGCCGGGCGGCGAGGCTGATCCGGGTGGTTGGGTTCGCTACTTGAGCGGTACGGGGCCCGGCAAGGGACGGCACGCGGCACTGACTAACGCGTTCTTCCGCTACATGGTTTTCGAGAATCCCGAGTGGGATTACCACAGCTTTCACTACACCACTGCGCCGGGTTTCGATAACGACATGGAGGTCACGGAAGAGAAGGTCGGGGCCATGTTCAATGCTACCGATCCCGATCTGCGGCCCTTCCGCGCCAATGGGGGCAAGTTAATTCAGTATCACGGGTGGTCCGATCCGGACATTCCGCCCACCAACAGCATCAATTATTACGACAGCGTGGTGGCGGCTCTGAATGGCGATGCGATCGGTGATGCCGGTAGCGCGGGGGGCGCTTCGTCGAGCGGCACGCGCAGCGGCGGGCTGCGCGATACGCGCGAGTTTTATCGCTTGTTCATGGTGCCGGGGATGCAGCATTGCGCGGGCGGTCCGGGGACTTCGCGCTTCGATGCGCTGACTGCGCTGGAGCAGTGGGCGGAGCAGAAGAAGGCTCCGGAGCAGATTCCGGCGGCGCATGTGACGAATGGCAAAGTGGACCGGACACGTCCGCTGTGCGCGTATCCGCAGGAAGCCAAGTACATGGGCAGCGGCAGCACGGATGAAGCGGCGAACTTCACTTGCGCTTTGCCTTAATATGTCTACAACAGAATCGCGCCGTCATGTTTTGGTGTGGGTCACCAAGGAGTTCTTGGAGTCTGAGGGAATGCTGCACATCCTGCAGGAATCGGGGGCGGTGCCGGGGCAGGAGAAGGACTGGGAGAAGATCGTCGAGGCCTGCGAGAACTCGGGCGGCTTTGCGCTGGCGGGAAAGCTGGTGGACGTGAATCACGGTGCGGGAATTTGGATTTCACCGCCGGGGGATGCGGGGCTTGAAATCATGATCCCGTGGCATTCGGTGCGCAGCGTGGTGACAGCGGAGGAGCAGCATCAGATCAAGATTTTTGGCCTGGTAAAGGAACTGGCGAAGCAATCCGACAAAGCGCCGGTCCCGTCGAACCCCCACTCGCTGTGATCTTAACCAGCGTAATTCTTTAAATAGGCCAGCGTGATCGACCAAGCTTCGCTGGCAGCGTTGGCGTTGTAGCTGGCGCGCTCGTTGCAGAAGAAGCCGTGGTCGGCGTCGGAGAATTCCAGACTCGCGAAGGGTTTGTTGGCGGCGCGCATGCCGTCGGTCACCATCTTGACGTGCTCGGGTTTGATGAAGCCGTCGAGTCCGCCCCAGAAGAACAGCATGGGCGCCTGGATTTCGTTCAGGCGTCCGAGCAAGCCGGGGTTGAAGGGGCTGGGCGCGATACCGCCGCCGTAATAAGAAATGCCGCAGGCGAGCGGGACGGTCATCGCGGCGAGCGTCGAGGCGCGGCCTCCCATGCAATAGCCGGTGGCGGCGGTAGGGAGTTTCTTGGCGGGGCTGGCGGCTTGAATCCAATCGAAGGCGGCGCGGATGTCGGCGGCCAGGCCAGCGTCGCTGAGCTGCTGCATGTGGCCGATGCCCTGCGCCATGTCGGTGTAGCCGCTTTCGAAACCGGGTCCGGAGCGGTGGAACAATTCGGGCGCGATGGAGAGGTAGCCTTCGGCGGCGAAGCGGTCGGCTATATCGCGGATGTGCGGGTTGATGCCGAAGATTTCCTGGAACACGATCAGGCCGGCGCGCGGGGCTCCCGCCGGGCGAGCGACGTGGGCGCGCATGGTGGTGCCGTCGTCGACTTTGAGATTGACAATTTCTGAAGTGATGGACATGGGTGCTGGACTATTATAGCTTTGCGTGATTCGCCAGATAGGTGAGCGTGAGGGCCCAGGCTTCGCTGGCGGCTTTGGCGTTGTAGCTGCCGCGCTCGTTGCACACGAAGCCGTGGTCGGCGTCAGAGAATTCTACGCTGGCGAAAGGTTTGTTCGCGGCGCGCATGGCTTCGGTGACTTGGTGGACAGCAATAGAC